>CAYJHB010000001.1:0-33212 GCA_964370105.1 uncultured Muribaculaceae bacterium
CAGTACCAGATACTGCAAGTGCAGGAACAATTTTGTTCACGATTTTAGGGCTTGCAATTATTGCTGGAGGAATAGGATTTACTATTTACAATGCAAAAAAAACAGCGTAGACTTTTGTGGTTGCAAACAGTCATTGTCACAATCGGAATATTATTTTTAACCATTAACATAGTTGGAGCCAAAAGGACTCTGGCTTTTGATTATATGAATAGAAAGTATTTTGCTGAAGGAACAGATATTACACAAGACAAAGAAATTGATATCACAACAGATGTTGTTGATGAATCAATTCCTAAGGAAGATTTAATTCCTGATGACAGTGATGCTTATTATATTGGATATTTAGAAATACCTAAAATCGGATTGCAAAGGGGATTCGTTGATGTAAATTCACCTGATAATACAGTTGAAAAAAATGTCCAAATAATAGAATCATCTTATATGCCTAATGTAGAAAGAGGTAATTTCATATTAGCAGCTCATTCAGGACCGGCTAATATATCATATTTTAATGACTTATATCTTTTACAAGTAGGAGATGAAGCAACTGTTAGTTATAACAGAATAAAATATGTATACCAAATTACCAAAATATATACTCAACCTAAAGTAGGACAAGTTGCGATATATCGTGATGAAACAAAAACAACATTAACATTAGTTACTTGCACTAATCATGATAGTACGACACAAACAATTTACATTGCAGAATTAACACAAAAAATAATAGAATAAAAAGAATAAATAAATAGGGATGGAGGCACGTGATGGTTCAAGTAACATTTGATCGTATGATGGAAACTTTTTTCAAGTTTCTTGGATACTCTTGGATAACAATAGTTATTCTAGTGGTAGTTATTGGAATTGCCTTTGTTTTCTATACGACAAATAACATTAATAAACAACAAAGTAAAAATTTATATATAATAATGTACTTAGTTATAATAATAGCTGTCATTATAATGAACTTTGAGAATCTTCATAAATTTGGTGATTATCTTTTAGATCATTTCTTTGTAGCATTATATTTTCCAAATGTTGTAATATATGGTTTTGTCATATTAACAGCAAATATAATTACTTTAAGAAGTGTCTTTAATCAACATATTGATAAAGGCTTGAGATTACTAAATGTAATAGCCTTTTCAATAATACATTATCTATTAATATTAGCACTAATTGCGATAGCAGATAATGGAATAGATATTTTTAATGAAGTTGCAGTTTATGAAAATGTAGATTTATTATCACTAGTACAATTAAGTATGTATGTTTTTGCAACTTGGATGCTGTTATTGATGACATATTATGGATTGAGAAAAATTAATTATGTTAGTCGTAAAAAACCAAATTTAATCGACTCACCATCATTAATTGTTAATCAATTAGAACAAACACCAAATATCAAATTTAGTGATACACAACCGCAAACATGGCGTGGAGTAATTCCACCCAATGCAGTGTTGAAAACTGAAAGTAATAATGTGAATAACATCTTAGAACAAAAATTAGAAAGTAAGTTAAATCAACAAACACTTATAAATGATAATTTTACTAAAGATGAGTATCGAATTATGTTAGAAATTTTAAAAAAAGAAAATATAAAGTAATGCAAAAAAAGCATTATTTTTTTTAATTTCTTTAATAATGCTAGAAACTATTGTATAATGAATATAGGGAGTAAGGTATTATGAAATTAGATAACTTAAATAAAGAACAACAAGAAGCCGTAATATATAATGAAGGACCACTATTAATACTAGCAGGAGCTGGATCAGGAAAGACAAGGGTTCTAACAACAAAAATTGCCTATTTAATTGAACAAGGAATAAGCCCATATAATATCCTGGCTATTACATTTACTAACAAAGCTGCTAAAGAAATGAAAGAGAGAGTTAATCAACTAGTAGGAGACGACTCAAGATACATTCAAGTATCAACATTTCACAGTTTTGGGTTGAAAATAGTAAAAGAAAATTATCAAAGATTAAGTTACGAAAAAAACTTTGTAATAATGGACAGTGATGATTCTTTAACTATTATCAAAAAAATATTAAAAGAAAAAAATCTAGATCCTAAAATATATAATCCTAAAGCTATAAAAAATAAAATAAGTAGTTGTAAAAATGAATTGATGAGTCCCAATGATTATGCTAAATATGCTTCGAGTGATTATGAGAAAACTATAGTAGAAGTATTTGAAAAGTATGAAAAAAAATTAAGAAACAACAATTCTCTAGATTTTGATGATTTATTATTATTACCAATAAAGCTGTTTAAAGAAAATAAAGATGTCTTAGAAGCTTATCAAGATAGATATAAGTATATTTTAATTGATGAATATCAAGATACTAACGAGGCTCAATATATAATGTCAAAAATGATCGCAGCCCAGTATCGAAACATTGTTTGTGTAGGAGATATAGACCAAGCAATTTATTCTTGGCGAGGTGCTAATTATAGAAACATTTTAAATTTTGAAAAAGATTACAGAGAAGCAAAAACAATTCTCCTAGAAGATAATTATCGATCAACTAAAATGATTTTAGATGCTGCTAATGATGTAATAAAAAATAATAAAAATAGAAAAGACAAAGTACTAAGATCTAATAAAAGTGATGGTAATAAAATAGAATACTACCGCGCATATGATGAAAAAGACGAAGCAAAATATGTCGTTGAAGAAGTAAAAAAATTAAAACAAAATAATATAGAATATAACAATATAGCTGTATTATATCGAACTAATGCTCAGTCAAGAACTTTAGAAGAAGCTATGTTAAAAGAAAATATTCCTTATAAAGTAATCGGAAGTGTTTATTTCTATAACCGAAAAGAAATTAAAGACTTACTTGCTTATTTAAAACTAATTCATAATCAAAGAGATAATGTAAGTTTAGTTAGAACTATTAATACTCCAAAAAGAGGTATAGGGCTAAAAACAATAGAAAATTTAACTACTAAAGCTGATGAGCAAGATATAAGTATATTTGAAGCTATAACCAGTGGAAAAGAATTAGGTTTTAAAGAAATAATAAATAAATTAATTATTGAAAAAGAAAAGTGTACATTAACTGAATTAATTGATAAAGTATTAGAGTTATCAGGGATTAAAGAAGAGTATGAAAAAGAAGAAACGCTAGAAAGTGAAATTAGATTAGAAAATTTAGAAGAATTCAAGTCTATTACTAAAGCATTTGAAGAAAGAGAAGGATTAATATCATTAGAAGATTTTTTATATGAAGTAAGTTTAGTAAGTGATGTTGCTGAATACAAAGAAGATAATAATAGAGTTAGTCTAATGACAACACATGCTGTAAAAGGATTAGAGTTTGATAATGTATTTGTAGTTGGATTAGAAGAAAGTATTTTTCCACATATTAATTCCCTTATGGAATCAAGCGAAGTAGAAGAAGAAAGACGGCTATGTTATGTGGCGATTACTAGAGCAAGAGAAAAATTATATTTAGTTAATGCAAGAAGAAGAATCTTATTTGGAAATGATCAAATAAATCCACCTAGTAGATTCATAAGTGAAATAAATAAAGAATTAATCGAAATAAAACATAAGGAAATAAAAGAAGAAAAAATAATAAAAAAAGAAGATGTTTATTACGAAGAACCAGTTGATTATAATAATGGAGATTATGTTTACCATGAAAATTTTGGTACTGGTAAAATAATAGAAGTAACAAATACATTAGTAACTGTCGCATTTAAACATCCAATAGGTATTAGAAAGCTGTTGAAAAACCACAAAAGTTTATCTAAAGTATAAGGAGAAAAAATGAGTAAATTAACATTAGTAGTAATGGCGGCTGGTATGGGAAGTCGCTTTGGAGGTTTAAAACAAATAGAACCAGTAGGACCTTCAGGAGAAATAATTATAGATTATAATATTTATGATGCTATAGAGAGTGGCTTTGAAAAAGTAGTGTTCATCATCAAAGAAGAATTACTAGATATTTTCAAAACCATCATTGGTGATAAAATTAGTGAAAAAGTAGAAGTAGATTATGTTTTTCAAAATAATAATAATGTCCCTGAACATTATCACTTTCCGCAAAGTAGAACAAAACCACTAGGTACAGGACACGCAATACTATGTGCTAAAGATAAAGTTGATGGTAATTTCGCCGTTATCAATGCTGATGATTACTATGGTAAGGACGCAATAAAAAAAGTGGCTGACTATTTAAAAAAATTAAATAATGAAGAGAAAGAATGTAAAGATTATGCTCTAGTAGGATATAGAATTTTAAATACATTAACAGAACATGGGGAAGTAAGAAGAGGAGTATGTGAAATAGAAAATAAGTACTTACTATCTTTAACCGAAAGTTCAGTTAAACAAGAAAACAATAAAATAATTGTAGACCCAGTAGATACATTAGAGCAATATGAAGTAAATGGAAACACATTAGTATCAATGAATCTATTTGGTTTTTCAAAAGATTTTATGTATTCGCTAGAAAATCATTTTCATGCATTTTTAGATGAAAATAGAGAAAACTTTTTAACTTGTGAGTACCAATTACCAACTGTAGTTAAACAAGAAATGGATTTAAACAAAGCAAAAGTAGAAGTAATTGAAACAATTTCACGTTGGTATGGCGTAACATATCATGCAGATAAAGATTCAATTGTAAAAGCAATTGATAAAATGGTTGAAGAGGGGTTATATCCATCAAAAATATAAAGGAGCATTATAATGAATAAAAGAGTAGATGAGTTAATTAAAATTTTAAATGAAGCAAACTATAATTATTATGCCCTAAACAATCCGACTATAACAGATCAAGAATATGATAAATATATTAGAGAGTTAATTAATATTGAAGAAAGGCATCCAGAACTAGTAAGAGATGATTCCCCAACTAAAAGAATAGGTGGAGATATTATTGATGAGTTCAAAAAAGTTACTCATACTATACCGATGCTATCACTAAGTAATGTTTTTAATGAAGAAGAAATAATTGAATTTCAAAACAAAATAAAAAAAGAAAATATTACACCTACTTATATAACAGAGTTAAAAATAGATGGATTAAGTATTGCAGTAACTTATGAAAAAGGATTACTGGTAAAAGCAGCTACTAGGGGAGATGGAATAGTAGGAGAAGATGTAACGCATAACATTAAAACGATTCAATCTATCCCACTGAGACTAAAAGAAGAGATTGATATCGAAGTACGCGGTGAAGTTTATATGAGTAAAAAATCATTTTCTGAAGTGAACGAAGAAAGAGAAAAGAAAAAGGAACCACTATTACAAAATCCAAGAAATGCAGCAGCAGGATCTCTAAGACAATTAGATTCAAAAGTAGCAGCAAAAAGAAAACTAGATTGTATTCTTTATCAAATACCAAACCCTGAAAGCTATAATTTAAAAACACAAGAAGAAGCATTAATCTTCTTAAAAAAGTTAGGTTTTGTAGTAAATGAATATAGCTATGGTAAAAATATAAATGAAGTAATTAATACAATAGAATACTATAAAGAAAATAGAAATAATCTAGATTATGAAATTGACGGAATGGTTATTAAAGTAAATGAATTTAACTATCAACAAAGACTAGGTTTTACTGCAAAGTATCCTAAGTGGGCTACAGCTTATAAATTTCCAGCTGAAGTGGTTTTAACCAAACTACAAGATATAATTTTTACAGTAGGAAGAACAGGGAAAATAACACCTAATGCAGTACTAGATCCAGTCTTAGTTATGGGATCCACTATTAAAAGAGCTACGCTACATAACGAGGACTTCATTAAAGAAAGAAATTTGAAAATTAAAGATACAGTAGCGATTAGAAAAGCAGGAGATGTTATACCTGAAGTAGTAGAAGCAATTAAAGAGAGAAGAACAGGTAATGAAATAGACTTTCAAATGATTACTACTTGCCCAATGTGTGAAACAGTTTTACAAAAGAAAAAAGACCAAGTAGACCACTACTGCTTAAATGATAATTGCCCGGCTAGAAAGATAGAAGGATTAGTTCACTATGTATCACGTGATGCTTTAAATATTGAAGGACTAGGAGAGAAAATAATAGAAGATTTCTATAATTTAAAATTTATAAAAGGTATAAAAGATATCTATTATTTAAAACAGCACTATAATGATTTAATTGAATTAGAAGGATATGGAACTAAATCCATTGATAAATTATTAGATGAAATAGAAAAAAGTAAGCAAATGTCCTTAGAAAAATTAATTTTTGCATTAGGAATACCAAATATAGGAAGTAAAAAAGCCAAAGTATTGGCAAGTTATTTTCATAATTTAAATAACTTAATAAATGCTTCTGAAGAAGATTTGTTAAAAGTTCCAGATATTGGAGATATAATAGTTAAAAGTATTAAAGAATATTTTACAAAAGAAGAAAATAAACAGTTAGTAGAAGATTTGAAAGAAATAAAACAAAACATGGAATATTTAGGTAAAAAAATTAAAGTGAATGAAGAGTTTCAAAATAAAACATTTGTCATAACAGGAACATTAATTAAGTATACAAGAAATGAAATAGAAGAAAAAATAGAAAATATGGGCGGAAAAACATCAAGCTCAATCAGTAAAAAAACCTATGCTCTGATAGTAGGTGAAAATGCAGGGAGTAAATTAGAAAAAGCAAAAGAATTAAATATTCAAGTGTGGACAGAAGAAGATTTTGAACAAAGAACTTTATAGAAGAAAATACCAATAAATTAATGCCTTTTTGGCATTTTTTTGTTATAATATATAATATAAAAAGGAGATATTATATGAATAAAATATTAACTGATAAAGAAGTATTACATATTGCTCATCTTGCTAGAATTAAAGTGAGTGAAAGTGATATTGAGAAGTATAAAGTACAATTAGGTGTTTTAATAGAGGAAGTAGATAAAATCAAAGAAGTAATAAATAATGATGATGAGATATTAATAAGTCCAGTTAATCATGAAAGTATACTACGTGAAGATAAAGAAAAACCTAGTTTAAGCGAAATGGAAATAATGAAAAACGTCCCTTCTAAAGAAGGTAATTTTATAAAGGTACCGGTGATGATAAATGAGTAAGTATATAGATTTAACAATAGAAAAAATACATGAATTATTAGGTAATGGTACCATTAAACCAGTTGATTTAGTAAATGAATGTTTTGAAAGAATAGAGGCAAATAAAGATTTAAATGCCTTCATTACATTAGCAAAAGAGCAAGCTACAAAAGAAGCAATTGATTTGGAAAAAATTGATTTTGAAGAAGAAAATCTTTTCTTTGGAATACCAATTGCTATTAAAGATAATATAGTTACTAAGGATTTGCTAACAACTTGTGGATCAAAAATACTTAGTAATTTTATCCCTATATATGACGCAACAGTTATTGAGAAAATAAAGTCTAAACATATGATTGTAATTGGTAAAACAAATATGGATGAGTTTGCAATGGGGTCAACTAGTGAAACTAGTTACTTTGGAGCACCACTTAATCCACATAATAAAGAGTTAGTAACAGGAGGATCCTCTGGAGGAAGTGCATCTTGCATTGCGGCTAATTTAGTGCCATTATCTTTAGGAAGTGATACAGGAGGATCTATTAGACAACCTGCCAGTTACTGTGGACTAGTTGGGATGAAACCAACATATGGAAGAGTATCTAGATATGGAGTAGTAGCATTTGGATCAAGTCTTGATCAATTAGGACCAATGACTAGAAATGTTAAAGAAAATGCATATTTACTTAATGTTATTTCAGGTCATGATGAAAAGGATTTAACATCTAGCGACACTTTAGTAGATGATTATACTAAGTTATTAGGTGAAGATATTAAGGGTATGAAAATTGGTGTTGTTAATTATTTCATGAGTGATATAGTTAACGAAGAAATTCGCACTAAAGTTAACGAAACTATTAAGTTACTAGAAGCGAAGGGAGCTCTTATAGATTATGTAGATATTGACTACATAGAAAATGCTGTGAATCTATATCAAATAATTGCAATGGGTGAAGCTAGTAGTAATCTTGCACGTTTTGATGGAATACGTTATGGATATCATACTGAAAACTATGAAAATTTAGAAGATATGTATAAAAAAACTCGTGCTGAAGGTTTTGGCGATGAAGTTAAAAGACGTATTATGGTTGGTTCATATATTCTAAGTGGTGAAAACGCTAAAATATATTATGATAAAGCTATGCGAATTCGCGATGATATAAAGAAAAATTTTGAAGAAAAGTTTACTACATATGACTTGTTGATAGGGCCAACAACTACAACAACAGCACCTAAATTAGGTGAAGGACTTAATGATCCAATGAAAAGCTTCTTAGATGATATCCTAGTAATACCAGTTAACATGGCAGGTCTTCCAGCTTTATCTCTACCGATTGGTTTCTCAAAAGAAAACATGCCAATTGGATTACACATCATAGGAAAAGCATATGATGAAAAAACAATTTATAAATTAGCTTATTTCTTAGAACAAGATTTAAAAATAGAGGGAGTGAATATTAATGAGTAATTACAAAGTAACAATCGGAATAGAAGTCCATGTTGAATTACACACTAAAACAAAAATATTTTCTCCAAGCTTAAACCAAGTTAATAATTTTGCTAATAGTAATGTAAATGTAATTGATTTAGGGTATCCAGGGACATTACCACTTATTAATAAAGAAGTAATTAATCAAGCAATTAAAGCCGCTAGTGTATTTAATTGTAATATTACTAAGAGAATGCACTTCGATCGTAAAAATTACTTCTATCCAGATAATGCTAAAAATTATCAAATAACGCAGAATAGAACACCAATAGGTACTAATGGATATATAGATATTGGTGATAAATTAATATATTTAGAAGAAATGCATATTGAAGAAGATACAGCAAAGAGTATGCATCAAGATAAAAATAGTTTATTAGATTTTAATCGCTCTGGTGTACCTTTAATTGAGATAGTTACAAAGCCATGCATTACCTCTGGTGAGGAAGCAGTGAAGTACTTAGAAAAGCTAAGAGAAACACTTTTTTATGCAGGAGTAAGTGATTGTAAAATAGAAGAAGGAAGTATGCGTTGTGATGCTAATGTTTCTATAAGTAAAACAGAAGAGTTAGGTACTAAAATAGAAATAAAAAATATTGGTTCAATTAGTAATGTTAAACTAGCGATAGATAGTGAAATTAAAAGACAAGAAACTTTATTAGAACAAGGAGAAGTCCTTCGTGAAGAAACTCGTCGTTTAGATGAAAAAAATGGTACTACTATTCTTATGCGAGTAAAAGAAGTTGGAAATGATTATCGTTACTTTCCTGAACCTGATATTCCATACATAGTACTTACTGATGAACAAATAAATAAAGCTGTAGAAACAATTCCAATGATGCCAAAAAAACGTCGAGAAATATATTTAGAAAAAGGAATTAATCCAGTTAATATTGAAAAAATAATTTCAAATATTACAATTAGTGATTATTTAAATACATATTTAGATACTGATATTGATTTAGTAATTGCAAGTAATTTATTGCTTGGTGATATTGCTTCATACTTAAACAAAACAAATTTAAAATTAGAGAATACTAAACTAACACAAGAAAAGCTGATTGCTCTAGTAAATAAAATCTCTTCTAAAGAACTTACTAGTAAAAATGTTAAAGATATTTTAGAAGATTTATTGAGTACAGATACTAGTCTAGAAGAAATAATTAAATCAAAAAATATTACTAATATAAGTGATAGTAATATTTTATTAGAAATAGTAACTGAAGTAATAAAAAATAATCCTGAAAGTGTAACTGATTATAAAGAAGGAAAAGACCGAGCTATTAAATATTTAATGGGTCAAATAATGAAAGAGACTAAAGGATCAGCTAATCCTAGCCTAGTTACTAGCTTATTAGTAGAAGAGTTAAAAAAACAATAAATTGCACTTATAAAAAACATAGTGTATAATATATAATACGAGGATGTGAAAAAATGAATTTGATGAAAACTATGCGTAAAAACAAATCAACCGTAGTAGTGATTTTAATATTTATTATCTTAATATTTGCTGCACTAGCAGTACAAGACTGGTTTTTTCCTGATGAGAGAAAAGCAATCTATGGAGATATAGAAGGTTTAGAAGAACATCAATTTACTGAAGATTTACAGGAAGCATTAACTACTAAGTTCAAAGAAAATGCAGCGGTTAAAGAAGTTAGTTATATTGTTAAAGAAGCTAAATTAATTACAGTTGTACTAACCTTAACTGACGAAACAACAATTGATAGTGCAAAAACAGTTCCTAATCTTATTTTAGAGAATGTCGAAGAAAAGTATTTAACGTTTTATGATTGGCAAGTTATGATAACAAAGGATATTGAACAAGAAGGATTCCCTCTTATTGGATATAAACATCATACACTTCCAACATTTACATATTAAGGAGTAACAAATGAAAAAGAAATTATTTATAATTATACCAATATTAATTGCCATAATTGTTTTTTTAGTAGTTTACTCTTACTATAATACAAGCGATGCAGAAACATCTCTTTCTATCAGTGACAAACAATGGATTGAAGATAACGCACTAAGTGTAGTGGACTTTGAAGTTGTTAATGATTACCCATTATATGGGATGAATGGAACTGGTGTTTTATTTTCTTTTTTATCTGATTTCAGTACAGATACAACAATTGAAATAAATAAGATTCCGTATTTAAAAACAGAAGAACCAAATTCAAATGCATACAGTTTCCAAGTGTTAAACAGTGATGAAAAGCTAACTGAAAATGACTTACTAATAATTGAAGATAGTTATGTTCTAATTTCTAAAGAAAATAAAAAAATTAATAATCTAGAAGATGTAATTGATCAAAAAATAGGGGTTATTAGTAGTGAAGTAGCAGAGTTATCTTATTATTTTAAGTCAACTGAAAATACAACAATTACGGGATATGATACAATTGATGAATTATATGAAGCATTAGATTCAGGAGATGTTACAATGATCTCTATTCCTAATATCATGCACATGGATAAAACAATTGTAACTGATGATTACCATATTAATTACTATTTAACTGAAATAAGCAAAAAACTAGTGTTAAGATTAAGTGAAAATGATGATAGATTAAATGAAATAGTAAAGAAATATTTTAATAACTGGATGTTGAATTATTATTCAGAAGAGTACAATAAAACTTATTTTGACTATTATATTGAATCAAAAGAAATTACTTCGAAAGAAGAAGCAGATTTAATATCTAAAAACTACATCTATGGATATGTAGAGAACTATCCATATGAAATGACAATAGATAATAAAGCAGAGGGTATTGCAAGTGAATATATTAACCGTTTAGCTAGATTAACAGGTATTGATATAGAATATCAAAAATATTCAACTGTAGAAGATTTACAAGAAGCAATTAATAATAATCAAGTAGATATAGCATTTAATAACCAAAACTATAATGCTGATAACTATAATAAAAGTAAGTCACCATTTTATGAGAGCTATGTTATTTTAGGTAAAACAACTGAAGAATATATTATTAATAGTTTTGAAGCTATCAAAAACGAAGAAGTAGTAATGCTTCAAAAAGATTATTTATATGAATATGTAACTTTGAATACATCTGTTAATATAACTAATTATAATAATATTAATGAACTAATAGACAATGTGGAGTCAGAGTTAGTTATCATTGATAAAGAAATTTATGAATATTATAAAAATACATTATTTATTGATTATGATTTCTTATATACTGATTATATGACTAATGATTATTCGTTTTTAGTCATTAATACAGATTTAGTCTTCAAAGATTTATTTGATTATGTTATTATGTCTAACTCATACTATAAATATCGCCAAACAGGATTAAGTAATTTAAGAATGTCATTATTTGAAAGATCTACTTTCCAAACAGTATATTTTATTGTACTAGGTGCGGTATTAATACCGATTGTTATAGCTATCGTAACTTATTTGATTTTAAAGAAAAGAAAAGTAGTTAAAACAGTGCGTAAAGATGAAAGACGAAAGTATACTGATTTACTAACATCACTTAAAAATAGAAATTACTTAAATTTGAAAAAAGAAGAGTGGGAAAATAATACTATTTATCCACAGTCAGTTGTTGTAATAGATTTAAATAATGTAAAATATGTTAATGATAACTATGGACATGAAGCAGGGGATAATTTAATTGTAAAAGCTGCTGCTATGTTAGTAAATACACAATTAGAAAATAGCGAAATTATTAGAACTGATGGTAATGAATTTTTAATTTACTTAGTTGGATATAGTGAACAACAAATGTCTACATATGCAAAAAAATTAACTAAAGAAATGCAAAACCTACCACATGAGTTCGGTGCTGCAATAGGATTCAGTATGATTCTAGATGATATAAAACTAATTGATGATGCTATTAATGAAGCAACAATAGCAATGCGAAAAACTAAAGAAATGGATAAGTAATTATGAAAATAATAAGCAAGTTTATTAACCAAGTATATTTAATTGTAAGAAAACCGCAAATGAGTGTACTACCAGGTCAACTTGCTTTTTTTCTTGTCTTATCAATTATACCTTTAATAGCATTAACAGGAACAATAGTAGCGATACTATCTGTATCAAACGCAGAATTTATGAATCTAATTGAATCTATTTTCCCGGCCGATATAGCTAGTTTTATCATGCCAATTTTTGAAAGTAATACTAATGTTAGAAGTTTAATAGTTTTCTTTGTATCAGCTTTTATTCTAGCTTCTAATGGACTATATTCAATGAATATAGTAGCTAATAATATATATAATGTTCATACTAAATCATATTTAGGAAGAAGAATGAAATCAGTAGGTTTAACATTTATATTAATATTAATTATTATATTTTTGTTGGTAATACCTGCATTTGGAGATTCTATTTTTAATATGATTACATCACTAATAGGACAAAATAGAATTGTTGATAGTGCCTATTTAGTATTTCAAATAATTAAATATCCATTTTCTTTATTATTTGTATATATTAATTTAAGAATAATATATATAATGGCACCAGATAAAAAAATAAGCCGTAAGTCAACTAGAGTTGGGGCATTATTCACAACCGTTTGTTGGATAGTTATAACATATGGCTACTCAATATGGATTAACAATTTCAGTAATTATACAGAACTGTATGGTTATGTTGCTAATATGATAGTTTTAATGCTATGGATATATATACTAGCCTATGTTTTCACAATTGGACTAGCACTTAATGCAAAAGTTGATAAAGACCATAAGGAGGAAGAAAATGAAAATAATTGATGAAAAAACAACGTACATTGATGAAGAAGTAGTTATTGAAGATAATGTAATTATCTATCCTAATGTTACTTTAAGAGGTAAAACTATCATCAAGAGTAATACAGTTATTGAATCAAATAGTATTATTATTAATAGTATTATAGGTGAAAATAATTATATTAAAGCTTCATATATTGAAAACAGTGAAATTGGTAGTAGTAATAAAATCGGTCCTTTTGCCCACTTAGATAAAGCAATATTGGAAGATAATAATATCATAGGAAATTACGTAGAAATTAAAAGAAGTGAACTAGGAAATGATAATAAAGCCAAACATTTAAGTTATTTAGGAGATTCTAAATTAGAAAATAATATTAACATAGGAGCATCTACTATTATCGCTAATTACAATAGTAAAAGAAAATTAAAAAGTAAATCAACAGTTAAGAGTAATGTTTCAACAGGGGCACATGTAACTTTAATTTCTCCAATAACTGTGGAAAAACACACACAAATAGCTGCTGGATCAACTATAACTGTAGATATTCCAAAAAATTCCTTAGTGATAGCAAGAAGTAAAGAAGTTATAAAAAAAGATTACTATAAGGAGAACTAATGCAAGATATAATAATCAAAAAACAACAAGGTTTAGAACTGACTAAAGAAGAGCTAAGTAATATCTTCAATGGATATATAGAAAACACCGTTACTGACGAAGTAATGACGCTGTTGTTAAAGGCAATATGTTCTAAAGGAATGACAGATCAAGAAATATATGATTTGACTGATATTTTTATTAAGAGTGGAGATATTATAGATCTTAGTCAAATAGAAGGAATAAAAGTAGACAAACATTCAACTGGTGGTGTAGGTGATAAGACAACTTTAATTATCGGACCAATTGTCGCGGCTTGTAATGTAAAATTTGCCAAGATGAGTGGTCGAGGATTAGGACACACAGGTGGTACAATTGATAAACTAGAAAGTGTTGCTGGTTTTAAAACTACTCTAACAGAAGAAGAATTTATTAATCAAGTTAAAGAATTAAATATATCCCTAGTATCCCAAACAGCTAACTTAGTGCCTATGGATAAAAAAGTCTATGCTTTAAGAGATGTTACTAACACAGTAGCATCAATCCCGCTAATAGCAGTTAGTATTATGAGTAAAAAAATAGCAAGTGGAGCAGATAAAATACTTATTGATATCAAACTAGGTAAAGGAGCATTCTTAAAAACAAAAGAAGAAGCTGAAAAACTATCAAACTTAATGATAGCTATAGGGAAAGATTTTAACCGTGAAGTAAGAACAATTATAACAGATATGGATAATCCTCTAGGTAAAGCAATTGGTAATAGCTTGGAAGTAATGGAAGCTATCCAGGTATTGAAAAATGAGACAACTGATTATTTAAGAGATTTATGTATAGAACTTTCTACTAATTTGGTAAGCATGGGAAAAAACATAGACTACAGTAGTGCAAAGGAAGAAGTTATTCAAAGCCTTCTAACAGGAAAAGCTTATAATAAATTTTTAGAATTTATTAATGCTCAAGGAGGAAATATTAATAGTTTAGAAATAAGTCCAAATTATGTTGAAATTATTGCCGAAAAAGAAGGGATAGTTAAAAGTATTGATGCCCTAAAACTAGGTTTACTAGCAGTCGAATTAGGTGCAGGAAGAAAAGAAAAAAACCAACCAATAAATCATCAAGTAGGAATAGTACTTGAAAAACAAGTAGATGATATAGTGACAATAGGTGACTCATTATTAAAAATATATTATGATAAAAAACCACCAGTTATTAACAGTAATGACTATATTATAATTGAGTAGAGGTATTAAAATGAAAAAACTGTGGAGTTTAATAGCCATATTATTATTAACAGGTTGTGGTGAAGAACAACTAAAAGTAAAAGAGGAAGAACAAGTTAAGCCACCAGAACCAGTAATCGAAGAAACTACAATATCTTTGGCAATGGTAGGAGATGTTTTGATTCACAGTGCTTTATATGCTGATGCTAAAACCACAACAGGATATGATTTTAACAATATGGTTATAGAAACAAAAGAACTTATTAGTCAACATGATTTAGCTTTTTATAATCAAGAAACAATATTAGGGGGAAGTGAATTAGGATTAAGCAGTTATCCTAGATTTAATTCACCATATGAAGTAGGAGATGCATTCGTCGATTTAGGATTTAATCTAGTTGCGCTTGCTAATAATCATAGTTATGATCGTGGTGAAACAGCAATAATAAATTCTCTAAATTATTGGGATTCAAAAGAAGGAATTATTACAGCTGGAACATATCGATCAGAGTCAGAAAGAGTAGAAGAAAAAATAGGCGAAGAACAGGGGATAACCTATGCTCTACTATCTTATACTACTTTAAATAATGGATTAGCAACGCCTCAAGGAAAAGAATATTTAGTTAATATGTATAACTATGACATAGTAAAACAAGATGTTGAAAGATTAAGTGATAAAGTAGATGTTTTAATGGTATCAATGCATTGGGGAGTAGAATATGTTCATACACCAAATGAAGAACAAATTAAAATAGCAAATGAATTAGCAGCTCTAGGAGTTGACATAGTAATAGGTCATCACCCACATGTTATACAACCAATAACTTATATTGATGACACCCTTGTTATTTACTCCCTAGGTAATTATCTTTCAGGCCAAGTAGGAGAATCTAAAACAATTGGAGCTTTAGTGAGCTTAGATATAACAAAGAAAACAGTAGATAAAAAAGTAGAATCAATTACCTATAGTAATTTAGGAACAGAATTAATTTTTACTGATTCTTATACATATTATTCAGAAAATTACAGTAGTTGGATAGGTAGTAATTATAAACTATATCCATTCAGTAAACTAAATGACTCAATATTACCAAACTATTTATCACTAAAAGATAAATATGATAACATATTAACTAATATGTACCAAGGTATAAATGTAAATAAATATACAAATTAAAACACTTTTTAAGTGTTTTTTTAATTAATATAACGTACATAATACTCATCATATGTCAAATTGCTATTTTTAACAGCAGTTGCTATCTCAACACCAACATATCTATAATGCCAAGCCTCATATTGATATCCAGTAATATCTTCAAAACCTAAAGGATATCTAAGAATAAATCCATACTTATAAGCATTATCACTCATCCAATTAAATTCCTTTGTATTACCAAAAGAACTAAAAGAACTACTTATATTATCAACATCTACTACTAATCCAGTTTGATGTTCAGAATGTCCCGCTCTAGCAGAATAAGTATCGGCTTTATCAACACCATCAAGATTTACATAATTATTATATAAGGTGTTTTGATAAGAATAACTTCTGTAACTAGAGACAGCTCTAATAGAATAACCACTATCTCTAGCATTTCTACATAAATCTTCAAAAGCAGACTTAGCCGCACCAACTAAATAAATACCTCCAATAGAACAGTCATTACTAATTAATTCTAGATTATCAGGAATAAAATCCTTTGGCAAATAATTATATTTATTAACTAAAACATTGTATTCATTGAGATTATTTACCTCTATCACATTTGTATAAAACTCGTTATCTAACCCAATATTAACTCTAGTTACAATATCTTCATAACTCAAGTCTGGATTATTAATTTCATAATTATTATATCTCTCTTCAAAATCTTCTATATAATAATCTAATTGAAGTTCTTCAGTTCTATCAATATTGTTATTACCACTATCACCAATTTGACTATTGTTAGTCATAAAAAAAATCACTCCTCCTATAGATATAAAAATAATAAGAAATAAACAAGTCAATATTTTATTCATAATCACTCCTTATAAATTATATGAAACGAAAGAAATCTTATACCACCACTATAACATAAACTAGACAATATGCCTACTATTTGCTACAATTAAAGTAATATCAAATTAATAGGAGTAGTATATGACAAAATTAATCAGCAATTATAAAACTAACAAGAAATATCTAGCAAAGTATTACAAAAAACTAGTCTCCTTAACAAAGAAAAAAAACTATGTCGGAGCTAACAATGAATGGTTAATTGATAATTATCATGTTCTATTATTAAATGACGCCGAAGTCAAAAAAACTATAAAAATAAGTGATAATGTTTATCAACTTAATAATTACAATCAAGATTTACTAAAAACAATAGAAGAAGTCTTAGAAGATAGCAATTATAAAGTAAATATTAATAGCTTCATCAATAAATTGAAAACTAAAGGATATGAGTATACATATAAAGAATTAAATATGTTAACTACTATTATCTTATTTATTCTTGTTAATAAAGTTAGTGATATCTATCATGAAGAATCATCTAATATTAGTGATTTACTAGAAGCAAAAAAAATAAGAAAAAAACTTTTACAAGAACAATTAAATTCTTTTAAAAATTACAAAAAGTACACAAGAGGAATTGAAAAAAGACCAGTATTTTTAGAAAATATTGTTTACTTGATTCAAGAGATGGACTCATCATCACAACATCTACTAGCAGAGTTAAATGATTACTTAGAAACAAAAGGAACAACTATAAAAGAAATGCTAAATAACATTCATCAACAACAAGCTGATAATAATATAATAATTATTAATATATGGACTAGTTTAAATGAATTGTTGAAAGCTCAAATAACAACTGTGTATAATAAACTTAGTAATACAGAACAATTATTAAAACAAGATAAAATGTATAAACAAATGGATGATAGATCAAAAGAAATCTATCGTCAAAAAATAATAAAATTAGCTAAAAGACTGAAAATAGAAGAAGAAGAGTTTGTAGAAAAACTAATAAAAAAATCTAAAGATGATGAAAAACATATTGGATTTTATTTATTTAAAACACCAAATATAAAGTTACGTACAACAACTTATATGGGAGCTATGTTATCGTTTACTGTTCTATTAACATTAGCACTTACTGTTATTTTTATACCACAAAAGATTTTGGGATTTTTCCTATTATTATTACCCTGTAATGAATTAGTATTTCAAATATTAAATAATTTTTTACTACGACACAGTAATCCAGATGAAATAGTTAAATTAGATTATGATAAAGGAATACCTAACAGTTCAGCAGTAATGATTGTAATGCCAACTATTGTTAAAAATAAAGAGAAAGTAATTTCATTATTTAAAACTTTAGAGACATATTACTTATCAAATATTGGTAAAAACGTTCATTTTACATTACTTGCTGATGGTAAAGAAAACAAAGAAGAACACTATGAATTTGATGATGAAATTAATCAAGCTGGATTAGATGAGTGTTTAAGATTAAATAAAAAATATGGAAGAGATATCTTTTTCTTTATTCATCGTAGAAGATTTTATAATAAAAATGAAGGATCATGGTTAGGAATAGAACGTAAAAGGGGAGCTCTTAATCATTTCAATTTAACATTGTTAAATAAATTAACAAAGGAAGAAAAGCAAAAATACTTCCAAGTTCAAAATTTAGATACCTTAAAAAGTAAAATAAAGTATGTCATAACTTTGGATACCGATACACAATTAGTAGTTAATACAGTATCAAAACTAGTAGGAGCAATGGATCATCCGCTTAATACACCGGTTCTAAATAAAACTAAAACCAAAGTAGTTAGTGGTTATGGTATTATGCAACCTAAAATTAGTCTAGATATAGAATCAACAAATAGAAGTATTTATTCCCAATTATTTGTAGGTATTGGTGGTTTTGATATTTATAACAGAACAACACCTAATCTTTATCAAGATATCTTTAAAGAAGGATCGTTTGTTGGAAAAGGAATTTATAATTTAGAAACATATGATCAAGTACTAACTAATGCATTCCCAGATAATTTAATTTTAAGTCATGATTTAGTAGAGGGTAATTATTTAAGATGCGCTTACTTATCTGACATTGAACTATATGATGATTTTCCATCTAAATATCTAACTGATGCTATGCGTAAACATCGTTGGGCAAGAGGAGATACACAAATAAGTGGATGGATGTTCAAAAAAGTAAGAAACGCTAGAAATAGAAAAGTAAATAATCCATTTAACTTTATAGAAAAGTGGAAAATCTTTGATAACTTACGTCGTAGTTTCTTAGATTTTAGTTACTTATTAATTATAATAGCAGCATGTTTCTTAAATGCTAAAACTCCAGTTATCTTTCCTATTTTAGTTTTAATCATTATCTTACTACCAATTCTTTATTATTTTTTAACAAAAATAAATTATAGAGCTTTTTTTGGTATCAAAAGAAAGAGATACCGTCGTTATTTTTATGGTAGTATCGCAGTCTTTTTAAGATGTTTAACAACGTTCGCTCTAATTCCATATAATGCTTTCTTATATTTAGATGCTACTATTAGATCTTTATATAGAATGCTAATTAGTAAGAAAAAACTACTTAATTGGATTACTGCAGAAGAAGCAGAAAAAATGGTTAAAAATAACCTTTCTGCATACTTTAAAAGATTCTTAATCAATTATATAGTCGGAATTATCTTTATTGTTCTTGGCTTAGTAGATGATAGTTATACTATTATTATCTTTGGATTATTATTTATGGGAGCTCCATTACTACTATATTGGATTAGTAAAGAGTTCAATGAAAATAAAAATATTGAAAAGAAAAAGGAAGAAGTATTAACAAAACTAGCTTATGATACATGGAAATATTTTGATGATTTATTAACTGATGAAAATAATTACTTAATACCAGATAATTATCAATTAAATAGAGAAGAAAAAGTAGGTGTACAAACATCGCCTACTAACATAGGAATGTCTATTTTAAGTATCATATCAGCTTATGAGTTCAAATTTATTACATTAGAAAAAGCTTTATCATTACTAAATAGTATTATTAGTACTGTCGAAGAGCTAGATAAATGGAATGGACATTTATATAATTGGTACTTAGTAGACACAAAAGAAAAACTATATCCATTTTATATTTCATCAGTAGATAGTGCTAACTTTGTAGCATCACTATACACTCTAAAATCTTTTGCAGAACAACATCAAGATAAAAGACTAAGAGATGTAACACATGAGTTGATTAAAAATACGAACTTCAGTTTATTATATACAGAAGAAGATGTTTTTAGTATAGGATATAATACATTAGAAGAAAAATTATCACCATTCAATTATAATAAATTTGCAAGTGAAAGTAGAATTTTAAGCTATATTGGTATTGCATCTTTAGAAGCGCCAGTTAAGCATTGGTTCTGTCTAGATAAAACGATAACTAGTTATAAAAGAGAAAAAGGTTTAACATCATGGGCTGGAACATCATTTGAATATTTTATGCCTCTTATTTTCATGCGTAACTATAAAAATACTTTATTAGATGAAAGCTATAACTTTGCCGTTAAATGTCAAAAAGATTATATCAATAGCATCAACACTGATCTACCTTGGGGAATATCAGAGTCAGCTTATGCTGAATATGAAGATAATTCAAACTACAAATACAAGACTTTTGGAACTCCTCATTTAAAGTTACAGAACAAGGATCCAGAAAGAATTGTAATTTCTCCTTATGCATCATTAATAGCTGTTGATTATGCTAAAGACATAGTTGAAAATATTGAAAAATATCAAAAAATTGATATGTATAACCAATATGGATTATTAGAAGCATATGATTATACAAAAAAAACACCAGTAAAAGCTTATTTTGCACATCATCAAGGAATGATTTTAGCAAGTTTAGCTAATCACTTAAAAAATGATGCAATTCAAAACTATTTCCATGAAAATGTTGAAATAAATACTTTTGAAATATTATTAAAGGAAAAAGCACAAATTAAGTGCCATATTGATAAAAAGATTAATAAATACAAAAGTTATGATTATGAAAAAGAAGATATCCAAAACGATATCAGACAAATTAAATCATTATCAGCAAGACCAGAAATATCAGTTATTTCTAATGGAAAATATGCCTTATTAATAAACGAAAGAGGTAATGGTTTCTCAAGGTATCGTACAACACAATTAAATCGTTATCGTAAAATAACAGAACAAGCCTATGGAATGTTGTTATATTTTAAAGATTTAAACAATAACAAAGTGTGGTCTAATACATATGCACCTATGAATGTAAAACCAGATGATTATGAAGCTATCTTTGCTACTGATAAAATCAAATTTATAAATAAGACAAATGAAATAACAACAACAACAGAAATTGTCGTGGGAACAAAACATAATTCTGAAATACGTAAATATACATTTTATAATAATTCAGATGAAATTAAAAAATTACAATTAACAACTTACAATGAACCTACGATTGGACCAAATAGCGATGACATTGCTCATCGTACATACCAAAACTTATTTGTGAAAACAGAATATAATGACCAAGAAAAATTCTTAGTATCATCAAGAGAAAAAGAAAATAAGATAAAATATGTTGTTAATAAGTTATATAGTAAAAAACAAGATTTAGTTATTGAATATGAAACAACAAGAGAAAAATTTATCGGTAGAAATAGAAATACAGATAATCCAGTGGCATTAGAAAACGATAATTTAACTAATACTTACGGTGACGGAATTGATCCAGTCATGAGTTTGAGAACAACAATTGAACTTAAACCACAAGAAAAACAAGTAATTTATTTTGTGAATGGGTACTCAAGAAGTATGGACCAAGTAAAAGATTTAGTTCGCTATTATAACAAAGGAACAAATCTTGAAAAAGCATTTGAACTGGCTAACATCAAAAATAATATGAATACTAAGCTACTAAATTTACATGGTGCAGAAATGAGACTATATAACATTATGCTTAATTATTTATACCAAACAAGTAGATTGAATGTACCAAAAGCAAGAACAGACATCATGAAAAACAATACACTATCACAAGAATCATTGTGGAAGTTTGGTATTAGTGGAGATAGACCTTTAATTTTAGTGAATGTTAATGAAATAAAAGATATTGGTTTAATCAAAGAATTATTAAAAGCTTATGAGTATTTTAAATCAAGATCACTATTTATTGATTTAGTAATAGTTAATAACAATATATTAGAATGTAGTCATATTTTAGAAGTGATTACTAATGAAACAAAGTATAAAATAGAAAATATTTATAATATTGATAATAATTTAGGTAACATTAATATCATTGAAAAAGACCAATTAACTGAAGAAGAAGTAATTCTCTTACAAGAAGTAGCAAGACTAAATATCAATAGTGAAGAATATCTATCTCTGTATGAATACATTGCAAATCTACAAGGTATGAATGTTTTAATTCCATATAGAAGACATAATCACGAAAAAACTATTAAGTATGAAGTTGATAATTTAGAATATTACAATGGCTATGGTGGTTTTGCTAATGAAGGTAAAGAGTATATTATTAATAATCCAAATACCCCAACACCATGGAGTAATGTCCTAGCTAATAAAACATTTGGTAGTATTGTTACTAATAATGCAAATGGATATACTTACTATGGAAATTCAAGAGAGTTTAAAATATCATCATGGACTAACGATATTGTAGTGGATGATAAAAGTGAAGGGATTAAAGTTAATGGAAAACACTTTAACCCATCTCTGACAACACATGGTTTTGGATATTCAACATTTACAAGTCAAGGAAATGATTACGAAGGTAATTTAACTGAATTTGTACATTATGTAGATAATATAAAATATTACTTATTCAAATTAAAAAATATAAGTAAAGAAACTAAGAAATATACACTTAACTTTTGGATGAATCCAGTACTAGGTGTAACAGAAGAAAAAACAGCTAGACATATATATTCTGAAATGCTTGAAAATGAGAACGCTTTATTACTGAGAAATGTATATAATAAGATTTTTGGAAATGTTAATATCTTAATGACATCAAGCGAAAAAATTACTGATTATTCTTATAGTAAAGTACTGATTAGAAGTATTAATATTGAAGTAGAACTAGAACCAGGAAAAGAAAAAGAAATTTCTTTCATGATTAAAGCTACAACAGATAATATAACTTTTGATAAGAGTATAAAAGCTGTTAAGAAAGAATTACTTAATACTAAGAAATATTGGCATGATACATTATCTACTATTCAAGTTAAAACACCAGATTCTAGCCTTGACTATATGCTTAATGGATGGTACTTATATCAAGCACTAGCGTGTAGAATATATGCTAAATCAGGATTTTATCAAGTAGGTGGAGCATATGGATATCGTGATCAATTACAAGATGCATCAAATCTTACTAATATAAATCCCGAAACATCAAAAAAACAAATTTTAAATAATGCTACTCATCAGTTTAAAGAAGGAGATGTTCTTCACTGGTGGCATAAAGAATTAAGTTTTGGGTTACGTTCAAGATATAAAGATGATTACTTATGGTTAGTATATGCAACACTTTCATATATTGAAAAAACAGAAGATTTATCTATTTTAGATGAGCAAGTACCATTTGTAGAAGGTGAAGAATTACAAGAATTCGAATCAGAAAAAGGTATGCCATTTACTTATTCAAATTACCAAGAAAGCTTGAAATATCATATGTTCTTAGCACTGGAAAAGTCTATGAATTCATTAGGAAAGCATGGAATACCACTTATGGGTGGAGGAGACTGGAACGATGGTATGAATAAAGTTGGTATAGAAGGTAAAGGAGAAAGTGTTTGGTTAGGTTTCTTCCTACACTTAATTATTGATAAATTAGTTAATGTTTTTGATAAATTTGAAATAGAATATGACAAAAACAAGTATGTTGATTTTAATTTTGAACTAAAAAAAGATATATTGAATAATTGCTATGATAAAGAGTATTATCTAAGAGCATTCTTTGATAATGGTGATAAGTTAGGATCAATAGAAAATGATGAATGTAAAATAGACTTATTATCACAAAGTTTTGCTATTTTATCAGAAGTAGCAACTAAAGAACAAGTTAAATCAATCTTAAAAAATACTGAAAGTACATTAGTCGATAAAGAGACAAAAATAATCAAACTATTAACACCAGCATTTAAAAATTCAAAAAACAATCCTGGATATATTAAACACTACCCAGTAGGAATCAGAGAAAATGGTGGGCAATATACTCACTCAGTAGCTTGGTATATCATGGCTCTATGTCAAGCAAAAGAACATGACAAAGCCTATGAATATTATCAAATGATTAATCCAGTTAATAGAACTACTAATCAACAAGATACTGATACTTATGCCTTAGAACCATATGTTATCGCAGCAGATATTTATACTAATGAAAGATATAAAGGCCGTGGTGGATGGAACTGGTATACAGGAAGTGCAGCTTGGTTTTACAGAGTAGGTATTGAAATAATATTAGGATTTAATAAAAAAGGTAATAAATTAACAATTACACCACATATTCCTAAACATTTTAATCAATATGAAATAACTTATAAATATCAAGATACAACATATCATATTACTGTTAATAATAAGAAAGAGACATCTACTGAATACATTGTAGATGGTAAAAAAACAGATTTTATAGCATTAATAAATGATAAAAAACAACACGAAGTAGTTGTTAATTTAGCAAAGGAGATTAACTATGATCAAATTGGATTTTAAGTATGTAAAAACACCAAGAGAAAACAATTTTTCAATAGATATAATTAAAGAAAAATTATTTTCTTCACCTATGACTGGTTGGTTAGATTATAAATTAGATACAACTAAAGTAAAAGAAATAGCTAATCGAGTAAAAGAAAAAGCAGAAGTATTTATTGTTATTGGAATAGGTGGATCATATCTAGGTAGTAAGGCTATTATCGATAGTCTTACACCATACTTTAAAAAGAGTAAAACAGAAGTAATATATGCTGGCACGAATTTATCTAGTGAGTATATGAATGATTTACTAACCTTTATTTCTTCTAAGGAAGTTATGATTAATCTAATATCAAAATCAGGTTCAACACTAGAGCCTAATATTGCTTTTGATTTAATCAAAAAAGAACTAGAAAAAAAATACTCTAAAGAAGAATTAGCTAGTAGAATTATTATTACTACTGAAACGGATAATAATTTAGATAAAAAAGCCAATGACTTAGGTTATCAAACATTAGAAATACCAAAAGATATAGGTGGAAGATTTTCTTGCTTAACACCAGTTGGATTACTTCCGATTGCAGTCGCAGGGTATGATATTGATGAATTACTAAGAGGGAGTGAAGCCGGTAAAAACTACTATAAAGAAGCTTATGATTATGCTCTGCTTAGACATGCAAACTATCAAAATAATAAATATATAGAAGCATTCACTATCTATGAAGAAAAATTATATATGTTCACAGAGTGGTTTAAACAATTATTCGCAGAGTCACAAGGAAAAGATTATAAAGGTATATTACCAATTTCTGTAGTTAATACAAGAGATTTACATTCCTTAGGACAATTCATCCAAGAAGGTAACAAAGTACTATTTGAAACCGTTTTAAAAGTTAATGAATCAAAAGACATAGAATTATCGGCTATGAGTTTAAATACACTAAACCATATAGCATTAGATAAAGTATGCGAAGCTCACTTACAAGACAATTCAGAAAGCTTAATTATTGAAATAGATAAAATAGACGAGTATCATCTAGGACAGTTAATCTATTTCTTTTACCTAAGTGTATCAATAGGTGGACTTATGTTAGAAGTAAATCCATTTGATCAACCCGGTGTAAGTAAATATAAAAAACTATTAGAAGAAGCTATTAATTAGCTTCTTTTTCAGTTTGATTAAAGCAAGAACATATGATACAATCAAGATAGGGTAATATAATAAAATTATCTAAAACTTATAATTGAAAAATAATAATAAATGTGATATAATATGCCCATCTTTTAGCAATAAAGGAAATAAGTGAATTCAGGGGAAGAAAGAAGTGAAAAACATGCAAGATAAATACTCAAGTAAACAAACGCATAGAAACTATTATCCAGAAGGAAGCGTTGAAGAAATAATTAATAATTCAAAGATGAAAGCATATGACTATATGCAAGAAAAAAACAAAAATAATTTAGATTTAATAGCAACTCGTTATTATGGTGATAAAAAAGATTATAACCATTTATTACAAAAGATCGAAGATTATGCTAAAACATTTAAAAGTTATGGTATAGGTAAAGGTGATGTTGTAAGTATAGCTTTGCCAACAATGCCAGAAATGATGTATGCAAAATACGCTTTAAATAGAATAGGAGCAGCATCATATTTGATAGATCCTAGATCTAATCCTGATAAGATATTAGAATATTTTAATAAATCAAATTCAGTGTCAATAATAGCAGCACAAGAAGTAGTGCCGACTAAAATTATGCCTATTGCTGATAAACTTAGATGTGATAATATAATAACAACATCAGCATCTGACTCTATGAATTTTTGGAAACTAGAACCAAGAGTACAAATGTTATATGCAATGATGATTGCTAATAATAATTTCAGTAAAATAAAAAGCAAAATCAAAGGTGATAAATTCATCACTATCCAAGACTTAGAAAATAAATATAAAAATAAATTTAGTGGTATTCTAGATACACCGTATGAAGAAAACGAACCATTTGCAATCTATAACACAAGTGGTACTATTGATCCTACAGGAACTTTAAAAGGATGTATTGCATCTAACGAAGCTTATAATGCAACAGTAGAGCAAATGAGAATAGCAGGAAAAGACTTTAAAAAAGGAGAAACATCACTATCTATTATTCCGATGTTCTCATCATTTGGATCACTGGTAAATATGCATAATTCATTATCAAACTCTTGGGAATTAATACTAATGCCAAAATTTGATCCGCTAAAATTTGATTTATACTTAAAAGAACACAAGCCTAATAGTGTAATTGCGGTACCTAGTATGTGGGAAACACTGATTAAATATGATAGAGTAAATGATGTTGACTTTTCTTTTTTAACTAGACCAGTTACTGGTTCTGCTAAAATGAATATTACTAAGATAGATGAAGTGAATAAGTTTTTTAAAGAGCATAATGCTCCAGATACAGTATTAAAAGTAGCTTATGGGGCTAGTGAGTTTGGAGGATGTATTTCTGCAACCTTAGAAGATCATGGGTTCTATAGACCAGAAACAGAAGGAATTTTATTAATGGGATGTAGTGCAATGGTAATAGACCCTGATACAAAAGAAGAATTAGATATTGGAGTAGCTGGAGAACTATGCGTTAATACACCAACAATGATGAACGAATATATTGATAATGATGAAGCTACTGAAGATATTACTATTTATAAAGACGGTATGAAGTATTATAGAACAGGGGATAAGGTGTACTTGGATGAAACAGGACATGTGCATATAATTGACCGCTATAAAACATTTATCAAAAAACCAGATGGACACAGTATTCCAGCACAACCGATAGAAAACGCAGTACTACTACATCCGTCAATTAGTAATTGTGTGGCTGTAGGACTTGCTTATGACGAGTTATCAGGAACAATACCAACAGTTTTTGTTGAAAGAAATGATAAGTCTAAATCTTTTGACGAAATAGTTAGTATATTAGATGATTTATGTAAAGTGAATTTACCATCACCTGATTTACCAATGGCATTTGTAGAAGTAGAAGAGTTAGCACTTACTCCTATGTTAAAACCAAATCGCAAACACTATGAAGGATTTAAGTTTGAAGATATTAATCCAGTGGTAGTTGACGATCATTTCTTAGATAATAAAAAACACCAATTTAAAAAGAATAAATAATTATTGTGAAAAGAGGGGCCTAATTTATGAATAGTTCAAATATAGGAGCTATATATGCATTCCTATTTAATTTAATTGTACTAATCGCATACTTTTCTAAAAAAAGAGTTAACACAAAAGAGACAACACTTTATAAGTGGCTTTTGATTACTTCATTATCTGGAACTATTTTAAGCATAAGTTCATATTATGTTCTAACATCAGTGACAACTATAACTGATATAGTAACACTTGCGCCAAAAATATATTTATTTAATTTGTTAATATGGGGAACCTTATTTACAATGTATATGACAAGTGTAGCTATTCCAAATAATAAACAAACATCTTTAAAATTATATAATACTTTTTTTGTGATAATAGGAGCAGTAGCAGCAGTGTTATTATTTGTTTTGCCGCTTGACATTGTCAGCAATGGTAGTAGAGTATACACAACAGGATGGAGTCAAAATGTATTATATGTACTAGTTATTATTAATGCCATAATTGTGTTGATATTGATAGTGATTAATTTCAAAAAAATACCATTAAAAAAAATATTGCCAATTTTAACTTTTGTTGTAATAAGTTTGCTAGTATTCTTTGTTCAATATCAAAATCCAAGTTTGTTTTTAATAACTATTAGTATTACATTAAATACAACATTAATGTATCACACCATTGAAAACCCTGATGTCAAAATGATTAATAAATTAGAAGTTGCTAAAGCACAAGCAGAAAAAGCTAATAATGCTAAAAGTGATTTCTTATCGAGTATGTCACATGAGATAAGAACTCCTCTAAATGCAATTGTAGGGTTAAGTGAATATGTAAATAGTAAAGAGACTGTGCCAGAAGAAATAAAAGGTGATTTACAAGACATTGTTAATGCATCTAGTACACTACTAGAAATAGTAGGTAATATCTTAGATATTAATAAAATTGAAAGTGAAAAAATGGAAATCACTAATGTTACTTATAACTTTAAAGAAGAACTAAGAAAAATTGCTAAGATGAATAAAACAAGAGTTTCTGATAAAGGCTTGGTATTAAATATCACAATAGCAAAAGATATTCCGTATGAGTTAATAGGTGATAAAGTTCATGTTAAGTCTATTATTAACAACTTATTATCTAATGCTATTAAATATACTGAAAAAGGTGAAATAACGATTAATGTTAACTGTATTAATCAAAATAACATATGTACTCTAATAATATCAGTAAGAGATACAGGGCGTGGTATAAAAGCAGATTCTATTAATAAGCTATTCGAAAAATTTGAACGACTAGACATAGAAAAAAACAGTACTACAGAAGGAACAGGATTAGGCCTAGCAATAACTAAAAAAATAGTGGAATTAATGGGTGGTAAGATAAATGCCCAAAGCCAATATGGACAAGGAAGTATATTTGTGGTTCATTTGCCACAAACAATTTCCAAATTAGAAAGTGATAATATTGAGGAAATATCAAATGAAACACCAATTCTAAATAACCAAGGAAAGAAAATCTTAATAGTAGATGATAATAATTTAAATATTAAAGTTGCTAAAAAACTATTGGAAGGGACTAACTGTATAATAGAAGAGTGCACAACTGGAGAAGAATGTTTAACAAAAACAAAAGACAATAGTTATGATCTGATTCTTCTAGATATAATGATGCCTAAGATGAGTGGAGAAGAAGTATTAAAAAAATTAAAAGAAAATAATGATTTTAATACACCAGTAGTAGCATTAACCGCCGATGCTGTCTTAGGAGCTAAAAACAAATATATAGAAGAAGGATTTACTAACTATTTAGCAAAACCATTCAATAAAGAACAAATTACCAATCTTGTTAATACTATTTTAAAATAGAGATTAAATCTCTTTTTTATTTGTATAAAATAAACTCTTATTACATATTTTTTTATAGGAGTGATTAAATGAAATATTTAAAGCTATTACTAATAGGATTGCTATTACCAATTAATATTAATGCTGAGGAAGTAGAGACACCCACTGATTACTTAGAAAATGCTAATACAGGTGTTTTGATAGAAGCAACTACAAAAGAAGTATTATTTGATAAAAATATGCATGAACAAGTATCAGTAGCATCCCTAACTAAAATGGTTGGATTGATAATTATTATGGAACAACTAGAAGAAGGTAAAATAAGTCTTACAGATGAAGTGACAATTAGTAGTAATGCATCAGGTATGGGCGGAACACAAATATTCTTATCAACCGGTGAAATAATGAGTTTAGAAGATTTAATTAAAGGAATTGTTATGGCTAGTGCAAATGACGCTATTGTCGCAGCTGGAGAATATATCGCAGGTACTGAAGAAGAATTTGTTAAGTTAATGAATGAAAAAGTAAACGAACTAGGATTAGAAAATACTAATTTTAAAAATAGCACAGGATTTGATGAAGAAGGACATTACTCAAGCGCATATGATATGGCAATTATTGCTAGTGAATTAGTAAAACATGAAGATATACTCAAATATTCATCTATATATGAAGATTATTTAAGAGAAGATACTGAAAATAAATTTTGGCTTGTAAACACCAATAAACTAGTAAGATTTTATGATGGTGCAGACGGACTAAAAACAGGGTATACAGATGATGCCTTATCTACTATGGCAGCAACTGCTAAAAAAGATGATATGAGGCTAATAGCTATTACATTAGGATATGAAAACTCAACAACTAGAAATGAAGAAACAATAGATCTTTTAGATTATGGTTTTAATAATTATAAAGTAACAACTATAAAAAAACAAACAGATATTGTAGATAAAGTTAATCTAACTAAAAGTAATCAATTAATTGAAGTTGTTCCTATCTATGATGTACAAGTTTTAACTAAAAAAAATGAAACTGAGAAAAACTATGAAACAAAAGTTAAAATATATGAGTTACAACTTCCCATAAAACCAAATGATATCATTGGTAAAATGACTATTTATGATGAAGGAAATATCGTCAATGAAGTCGATTTAACAGTAACTAAAGAAATAAAAAAAGTAGGTTACTTTGAACTGTTATTTAATACCATCAAAGATATAATAAGTGGAACTATTAAATTATAGTTCCTTTTATTCGACATACTTCGACATAAACAAAAGATATACTTTACACATACTTAGTTAAATAAAAGAAAAAGAAAATAAACATTTGTCGAATAAGTATAAAAAGTAAACTTATTTAACTAAAATTTTATGTGAGGTGAAAAGTATGTTAACAATTAATATGGAATTTAGAAAAGGAATTTTATTTCTTCGTTTAAATGGAAGTTTAAACAAAAAGAATGCTAAGTCCTTAAAAAACAAAGTTGATGAATTAGTCAAAGAGAAAGGAGTTAAATTTTTTGTTTATAATCTGTCTCATTTAGAAGAAATAGATGATTTAGGTATTAATACAATCAAAGATAATTATCAACAAATAAGTTGTGCTAAAGGAGAAATGGTCTTATGCGATATAAGTTCTTCTATTAAATTATGTATTAATGGAGACCATGTTTTAAAACATACAAACCAAATAGACGATGAGTTATCAGCTTTTCACAAAATAAAAATATAAGGAATGATAAATTGACAAATGAACAAGTAGATTTAATAGTAGAACATGAAAAACTAATATATTCCATTATTTCAAAGTATAAAGGTTATTTTGATAAAGATGATTTATATCAAGTAGGAGTAATAGGACTGTTAAATGCTAAAGAAAATTACAATAGTGGGTATAACACTAAATTCTCCACTTATGCCTATACTTATATCTTAGGAGAAATATCTAAGTATGTAAGAGAAGATAGAAGTATTAAAGTAAGCAAAGATATTCTAAAAAGAAGCAAATTAGTAGAAAGAACTAAAGAATTAATGACACAAAAGTTGATGAGAGAACCAACTATTTTAGAATTATCATTATATTTAGATTTAGATGAAATTAAAATAGAGGAGGCTATAAGTGCTAAAGAATATATTAAAAGCCTAGATAAAGAGACTAACGAAGAAGGTAAAGGAGTTAATTTATATGATTATGTCCAAGATAAGGAACAAGCATACAAACCAGAAGTAATGGACTTAAATACTATATTAAGTAGTTTAACTGAAGAAGAAAAAAACTTAATTAATATGCGCTACTATCAAGGATATACTCAACAAGAAACATCGCAAGAACTAGGAACATCACAAGTACAAATATCACGTAAAGAAAGTAAAATACTAAATAAAATAAAAGATAAAATGATTGCTTAAATTCCGTTGATAATCTAACAATGTCAAATGTTTGTATTATAAAAATGACAACTACAAAACTAAAGAAAAAAAGAAAATGTAAATACAAATACTAGATTAATCAAATAAAACTTATAAATTAAAAAAAGATAAATAAATATATTTGTCTTTTTGCATGTAACCATATTTTAAATATGAAAAGAGTGTTATAATGAAATAGAAGGTGATAGTATGAAAGGCTGGAAAAATTTTGAAGAAGGTAGTTGGATAAGTAGCATTGATGTTAATGGATTTATCATTGCTAATTACCATGAATATGAAGGAGATCATAATTTTTTAAGTGCTCCGACAAAAAAAACAAAAAAAATATGGGATACTTGTAAGAAACTCTTAAAAGAAGAATTAAAAAAAGGTGTCTTAGATGTTGAAACAAAACAAGTATCAGGCGTTAATAATTTTAAACCAGGATATATTGATAAGGAAAATGAAGTTATTTTCGGATTACAAACAGATGCTCCGTTAAAAAGAATAGTTAATCCTTATGGTGGAATAAGAATGGTTTATAATTCTCTAGATGCCTATGGTTATAAATTAGATAAAGATATAGAAGAACATTTCAATAAATATCGTAAGACACATAACCAAGGTGTATTTGATGCTTATACTCCAGAAATATTACAGGCAAGAAAAGTAGGTCTTTTAACAGGTCTTCCAGATGCCTATGGAAGAGGAAGAGTGATAGGTGATTATCGTAGAATAGCTCTATATGGAATAGATTTTTTAGTAGAAAAGAAAAAAGAAGATTTAGAAGAAATAAAAGATATTAATGATAGATCAATTGAATTAAGAGAAAATATCTCAGAACAGATAAGAGCACTAATCGAAATAAAAGAAATGGCCTCTAGTTATGGCTTTGATATTAGTGAGGGAGCTACTAATGCTAAAGAAGCAGTACAGTGG
>CAYJHB010000002.1:0-30902 GCA_964370105.1 uncultured Muribaculaceae bacterium
ATGAAGATACATTGGAGGGAAGTTTCGTGGAAAGATTAAATAATATTTTAAATGAGTTAGGTATTTCAAAGGTTAGATTGGCTAAGTACTTGGGAGTATCTAGACAAATGCTTTACAATTATTTAGGGACTGATTCTTTAAATGACTGGCCTAAGGAAAAGTCTGTTAAGTTATTAAACTTACTAAATATGAAATCAGAAGAAGAGTTTAGTGACGTTAAAATAGATAATGAATATATTATAGATGTTGAAAGACGTCTAAATGAAGGTGTTAGAGATTCTTCTAGTAGAGAAATTTTAGCTGATTTAAAAGGTTTTAATAAAAGAGAACAAGAGTTATTGTCTGATCTTATTAATTTGTTAAAAGAAAAATTGGTTGAAGATAAAACAAAAGATACTTATCATGCTTATCGTTATTTATATCATTTCTTGCAATCAATGGAAACTACTAAGGAACTTAAATATATATTAGGTTATATGTCTAAATCATTAGGTTTTACTGATCCAATGGAATTTGTATTTAATGGTGATCAACAATTTATTTTTGAAAGTATTATTTTCTCGGCAATTACATTATATAATAATGGTGGAGCTAGTAAAAGTAGAGTTGCTGAGTCACATAAGAAATTTGTCCAAGATATTCAAAATAAGACTGAGGAGAGACTTAGTAGAACGCAAGAGTTAAATACTGCTAAGGTTCAAGCATTAAAGGAACTTGGATATACGCAAATAACTGAAGATAATGCTAAAGAGGTTTTAGAAAAAATTGCTGAAATTCAATCAAGAAAAGTTTAGGCTTTTCTTTTTTTTGTAAAATTAATGTCAATTTCTTGATTTATATATATTTAGTACTTTATACTGTAATTGTAGTAAAAATAGGGAGGTTTGAAATGGAAGATAGAAAAACACATCTTCAGGTTATTTTTGGATTAATATTTGGTGTTTTAGCTTTGTTTATCATTATTAGATTATTTGCGGTTCCAATTGCTAATAATTTAGAGGATGAACTTAATGATGATACTGATATAGTCGATGAGAATGATCAGGATGAAAATGAAACTACAGATGAAGATAATTATATTGATGTAGGAGATAGTTATGAGCCAAGTGCTTATGTATATGGTACTCCTAGTATTATTTTGAACGGCGAAAGTATTATTAATGTTCAAGTTGGTACTGAATATAATGAAATGGGTGCATTAGCAACAGATACTAAGTATGGTGATATTAGTGATGATGTGATTATAAGTGGTAATGTTGATATGACAACTCTTGGTACTTATATCCTTACTTATACAGTTAAAAATAAGGATAATGTTTCAGTTACAGTAACTAGACAAATTAATGTTACTGATTTAATTCCACCAGTAATTGAGTTTGTTGGTATGGGAGGGACAAATGGTTCTGAAATAGAAGCTAATCCAGGAGAAATAATTGATTTATTTACTTTAGTTACTGTAAGTGATAATTTTGATGAAGTTGAAACTATGATAAGTGTGTATCATCGTTTAACGGAAAATGATTCATGGGTAGCTATTGATGGTACTTCAATTGAATTAAATAAAATTGGATATTATAGAGTTTATTATGCAGCAAAAGATAAATTTGGAAATATAAGTCAATTAGATGAATATTTTGAGATTTTAGTAGTAGATAATCAAATTCCTACTATAAGTGCTAATTCATTAGATGTAAACGTAGAAATTAATAGTAATTTTGATGAGTATAGTGTTTTATCATCATATGATAATATTGAAGTTGCTAAAGTTGTAGCAATGGAATATCAGTATTCAGAGGATGATATTAGTTATAGTGTAATAGATGAGGTTAGTTTACCTAAGAATAGATTAGGATATTATAAAGTTAAATATGTAGCTATGGATACTAGTGGTAATATTTCTAGTGAAATTGTAGTTAAATTCAATGTTATAGATACAATTAAGCCTACTTATACTTTAGTTAGTACAGAAACTATTATTTTAGATAAGACTGAAGTTAGTACTATTTTAGATGATACTGTTTATTATACAGTTAAAGATAATAGTGAGGCTCTTCCAGTTGTTACTGAGACAATTGAAATATCTACTGATGGTTCTAGTTATGTTGATTCATTATTAACTAGTATTGATTTGATAAATGAAGGATATTATAGAGTTACTTATACAGTAACTGATGGTAGCCGTAATTTCATAACTTTTAATATTAATTATCGTGTAGTTGATAGAATGAGTGGACCTAGTATTACACTCGTTGAAAACGAAGATGCATTACCGAATGTTTACTCAGTTAGTATTGCTGATAATTTTGATACTATTGTAGATTTTGAATATATATTAGTTGATAGTTTACCTGTTGGGGATCCAACTACTGGTGAAATTGATTATAGTATATATGATGGTCTTTGGATGAGTAGTAAGATTACTGAGGGTATTATCGGTAGAGATACTATTGGTACATATTACATAATAATTAAAGCTAGTGATTTTGATAATAATATTGTTTATTATGAGAGTTCTGAAATTATAGAAAATTAGAGACTTTGTTCTCTTTTTTATTGTTTTAAATTTTAGATAGTGGTATTATAATATTAGGAAGGAGAGTAGGGTTATGACAATTATTATTATATCTATTATTATCGTTGTTTTGCTTAGTTCAATTAAGCAAATTAATCAATATGAGAGGGGCGTTAAATTCACTTTTGGGAAATTTAGTGGAATAATGCAGCCAGGGTGGAATTTGGTATTACCTATTTTCCAAACTTTTAGTAAAGTAGATGTTCGTACTAAAGCAGTTGATGTTCCTGAGCAAGAAGCTATTACTAAGGATAATGTTTCAGTTAAGATTAATGCTGTTATATATTACAAAGTATTTGAATCATCTAAAGCTATTATTGAAGTTGAAAATTTCTATTATGCAGTTAGTCAATTAGCTCAAACAACAATGCGTAATGCTGTTGGATCTGTTACTTTAGATGAGCTACTTAGTGAAAGAGAAAAAATATCTGCTTCGATTTGTGATATCATAGATAAAGCAACTGATGCTTGGGGTATTAAAGTTGAAAATGTTGAATTGAAAGATATATCTTTACCTGAAGAAATGAAGAGAGTAATTGCTAGAGTAGCTGAAGCTGAAAGAGAAAAATTAGCAGTTATTACTAAGGCTCAAGGTGAAGTTGAAGCATCTAATAATTTAGCAGAGGCTGCTAAAGTTATGTCAGCAACTCCTGGAGCTTTACATTTAAGAACTTTATCGACAATCAATGATTTATCATCTGATCAGTCTAATACAGTTATATTTGCTATACCTGTAGAAATACTTGAAGCATTTAAGGCAATGGGAAAGAAATAAGAGTATATTTATATATATTCTTTTTTTTATATAATAAAAGAAGTTAATTTAATAACTTCCTATAATTGATATTATGTTAACTTCTTATAATTCTATTTTAAATCCTATATTATTAGTTACTACTTTAGAATAAAATACTATTGTATATTCTTCTAACTCAGTAATATCAAAATTGATTTTAACTTCTTTAGTATCACCAGTTGAAATAGTTTGATTTAAATTGTTATTTGGTAATATTTGTTCTGAACCATTAATTAAAGCGAAATTATTTTTATCGATGATTTGTGCATGGTCAAAATCATTCATTATTTCAAATGTTAATACCAAACGTTCATTTTTGTATTCATATGCAGTTAGTTCAATTTGGTATTGATCGATTGTAGCTAATTCATTAAGGTAATACTCTGTCTTTGTCTCGCTCACTTCGTCTGATGGAACACATCCTGTTATAGTTAATGTAGCTAGTAGACATACTAAGATCTTTTTTATCATATACTTCCCCTCCTATTTTAATATAACAAAGTAATAGGGGATTTGAAACTTTTTTTGCATAATTTTTACCTTATTTGACATAATAAAAATGTAATGGAGGATTATATGGAATATAATAAACAAATTAAGTGTAGTGTTCTTAGTTGTAAGCATTATTGTTCAAAACATTGTAAACTTGAAAAAATAAAAGTTTGTAATTGTGAAGATGAAGAGGCAGATGATGCTTCTAGTACAATGTGTGATAGTTTTGAATGTGAAGAATAAAGAGAAGGGTTATCCCCTTCTCTATTTTAATTCATCAATTATACTTGTTGTTTGTTCTATTGTATTTATATTAAAGTTATTAAGTATTAACTTCCCTATTTCGTTAAAGCTATTCATTATTTCTAATCTTTTTGGTTCTTGGAATAGTCTTGAAAAAATAATTACTGGAATATTTTCTCTTGTGTGATCATGTCCTTGAAAGGTAGGATCATTTCCATGATCTGCGGTTAGTATCAATAAGTCGTCTATTTCTAGTTTATTTAAGATCATAGGTATTTCTACGTCAAATTCTTCTATCGCAGCTCCATACCCCTTTAAATCACGTTTATGACCATATATACTATCAAAGTCGTTAAGGTTAGCGAAACATAGTCCTTTAAAGTCTTTATCCATGATATCAGTTAGTTTATTTAAAACATCAATATTAGTATCAGCTTTAATTACTTTTGTTATTCCTTCCCCATCGAAGATATCATTTATTTTACCTATTGTAATAACATTTAAATCATTTTCTTTTAGATAATTTAAAACTGATTTAGCTGGTGGTTTTAAAGTATAGTCTTTTCTTTCACTTAATATCTTTTTAAACTTACCTGGTTTACCTGTAAAGGGTTTTGCAATTACTCGCCCTACTTTCCATTCTTCGTGCATAGTTATCTTACGTACTTTTTCACAGTATTCATATAATTTTGCGACTGGGATTACATCTTCATGTGCAGCAATTTGTAGAGATGAATCCGATGATGAATAAACAATTAATGATCCATAGTTTAACTGTCTTTCTCCAAGCTCTTCTAATATAGCTTCATCACTACTAATTTTATTACCAATTACTCGTCTACCAGTAACTTCTTCAATTTTATCTAATAGAGCTCTTGGAAAGCCACTATCATTAAAAGTCTTAAATGGAATAGTACATGGTATATTCATCATTTCATAGTGACCTGATAATGTATCTTTTCCTGCATTTTGTGGTCTTGCGATCGTATAATACGCTTCAACATTTGGATTTTCATCCATATTTAAAGTATTTAAGAAACCTAACTTCTTTAAATTTGGAATAAATAAATCATATTGTTCATTGATGTGTCCTAGTGTATTAGCACCAACATTATTGTAATCTTTCGCATCAGTGGCTTCTCCTACTCCAAGAGAATCTAATACTAATAAGAAAACACGTTTAAATCTCATTTTTTTCACCTTCATTTTCTATTTTGTTACGGGGATGATATTTTTTATAATCATCACTTACTTTTTCGTTTGTTAAATGGGTATATATTCTAGTGGTAGTAATATCACTATGACCTAGTAATTCCTGAATGCTTCTAAGATCAACACCAGCTTTTAATAAATGTGTTGCGAAGGAGTGTCTTAAGGTATGTGGAGATACATCTTTAGTAATACCTTTTGTTTTTAAAAGTTGTTTAATAAACTTAAAAAAACCTTGTCTAGTTATTTGTTTCCCATGATTATTTAGAAATAAGTAATCAGTTTGTGTTTGTTTTAATAAACTTGATCTTTTGTCTAAATAAAGTTTAACTGCTTCAATACTATATTCACTTAAGGGTACAATTCTTTCTTTTGATCCTTTTCCTATTATTCTAATAAGAGAGTTTTCAAAATCAAGATTATTAATCGTTAAATTGATTAATTCATTGACTCTTAGTCCTGAACCGTACATCAATTCTATCATAGCTTTGTTGCGATAGTCAAATGCGGTTATTAAAGGTATATCTAAGAGTAATTCTATTTCTTCTACAGTTAGGACACTTGGAAGGGTTTTATTTAGTTTAGGATGATCAATATAAAGAGATACATCTTTTGTTAAATAAGTCATTAAAATTAGATATTTATGTAAGTTTTTAATGGCAGTTAGTTTATGAGTAATAGTCTTAGTACTATTTGTACTTATAGTTTTTAAATAGTCTTTTATATTTGATGTAGTTATATCATTAATATTGATTATGTTATTATGACTTAAATAATCTTTATATTCCTCTAAATCATAATAATAAGCTTTAATAGTGTTATCACTAAGTCCTTTTTCTATTGTACAATAATTAATATAATCTTCAATTGCTACTTCTAATTTCATATTATCACCATTTATATTATAGTCTATTTAACTTGTTTTTTCTAGGAATTATGTGTTTTTTTTGATAAAATATTACTAGGTGATGAAAATGGATAAGCCCTTAGCTTTTAAACTTGCTCCTAATTCAGTTAAGGAAGTAATTGGTCAAAAGCACTTATTAGGAAAAGATAAAATATTATATAATTTAGTGAAGAACAAGAAGTTATTTTCAATGATTTTATATGGAAAACCAGGAATTGGTAAGACTAGTATAGCAAGAGCTATTGTTAATGATTTGGATGTGCGACATAGATTTTTAAACGCTACTATTAATAATAAAAAGGACTTTGATATTGTTGTAGAAGAAGCGAAAATGTATGGTGGTATTGTTTTAATAATGGACGAAATTCATCGATTAAATAAAGATAAACAAGATTTATTATTACCGCAGTTAGAAAGTGGTTTGATAACTCTAATAGGTATGACTACATCCAATCCTTATCATAGTATTAATCCCGCTATTAGATCGAGATGTCAATTATTTGAACTTAAAGAGCTTGATGATGATGATATTGTTGAAGGATTAAAAAAAGCTAGTAAATCAGAACTTTTAGAGGGTATTTCTATTGATATTAAAACAATTAAATATATTGCTAAGTTATCTTCTAGTGATTTAAGATATGCTCTTAATTTATTAGAAGTGGCCTACTACTCTACTAGTGATAAAGTAGTAACAATTGATGTTTTAAAGAATATTGATAACAAACCGGCCTTTTTTCATGATAAGGGAGATGATGGCCATTATGATGTGTTATCGGGCTTTCAAAAGTCAATTAGAGGTAGTGATGTTGATGCTGCCCTTCATTATTTAGGTCGATTAATTATTGCGGGAGATTTAGATAGTATTTATAGAAGAATGACAGTAATTGCATATGAGGATATCGGTCTTGCCAATCCATCTATTGGTCCGAAAGTAGTTGCAGCAGTGCAAGCAAGTGAATTAGTAGGTTTACCTGAAGCTAGAATTATATTAGGTACAATGGTGGCGGAAATGGCTCTATCCCCTAAATCAAATACAGCTCATATTGCACTTGATATGGCACTGGCTGACATTGAAACTGGTTCTTGTGGTAATTTACCTAGTCATATTAAAACAACGGCACCTGACTATAAATATCCTCATGATTATCCTAATAACTATGTTGTTCAACAATATTTACCAGATAATATTAAACATAAAAAATATTATAAACCTAAAAATCATGGTTATGAAAAACAGCTAAAAATCGTATATGAAACTTTAGAAAAAATAAAAAAGAGTAATTAAACTCTTTTTTTTAACGACTTCTATGAAACTTTAGAAAAAATAAAAAAGAGTAATTAAACTCTTTTTTTTAACGACTTCTTCCACCTAATGTAGTAGAATTATCAATTGTAGTAGAAGGAGGTATAACTATATCCATAGCTCCGTTTTCGGTTTGTACAGAACCAATATTATCCCATGATTCTTCATCTGTTGGAATAAAATCATTATCCTTTACACTTACTACTCCGCCTTTTACTGGTTTATACTCATTTCCGCTTCCTACTTCAGTACTAGTTCCTGGAGTTGTTTCTGGTTCTGGTGTTGCTGGAGCAGGTGTTGGTGTTACTAGAGTTGGAAAAGTTTCTTCTTTGCCTGTTTCCAAATCAAAACTTTGATCAATGTTATGCTCTTCACCAGTATTATTGTTAGTAAGAGTGTTATTCTCGTCATCTTTAGTATATGTATCATCAGTTTCAGGATTTGTTATGGTAGGAGTTTCTTGTTCCACTTCTGGCATTGGTGTAGACTCAGGAATAATCTCCTCTTCGGGATGTTCTACAATGTCATATTTGGGTGGGATAAATCCACTGTTATTATTAGTGTCATTTTTTTCAATACTTTCGCTAGGGTTTTGTTGAAAATGTTCTAATTTACTATTCCAGCGTTTTACTTCTAGATTAGCCAATGCTACTCTTCTTTGCTCATCAGTGATGTTATTACTATTAGTATTTTCCTCTTCAACATTTTCCTTCTCAGTTGCATCGGTGTCAGATACATAAGTTCCTGTTGTTGCATCGGTGTCAGATACTTTATTACCAGTAAATAAATTAACTAAATTTGGACCAAATTGTAATGCAGTAGCTACAAGAACTGCACCTGTAATTACTAGTATAGCTATCTTTTTGTTGATTTTTAAGTTTTTAACGCCTGCAGGTAATTGTATACTATCATTAATATTTTGAGTTGCTACTTTTTTTTGCTCTATTATTACTGTACCAGGTTCTTTTTCATTAGCTCTTTCTGCAAGTGTTTTAAGAGTAAAATTTTCATTTTCTAAAACTTCTATTTCATATTTATTTACAATACCTTGCACTGCTGCTTGTAGCCCATCATTGTTTTTAATTTCCATTTCTACTTTTTTGTTGTCTTCTTCAAATATAGCGTAGTATTTATCTTCGTTTTCATTGTAACGTAATCCTGTTGCATCCGCATAATTCAATACATTTTCCATTTATTTATCACTCCTTATTTAGTTTTTCCTGTATAGTTCCAACCACTACTTAATAGTGATTGATCATTATAAGAACTCCACTTATAGTTTGTTTGTTGTTCTTGTGATATAGTTCTTGATCTTTCTCTATAGAATCTAACATATTGGTTAATATTTTCAACTCTAGTGTCCCCTGCTGCTGTATCAGTAGTTTTATAGATAGTAACAGTAGTTGTTTTTTTAGTACAAGTAGTATTACTATTATACTTTTCTACTGTACCACTGTAAACATATTTGTTGTATACATAACTTTCTAAGTCATCATAACAGTTCATTCCACATGCTGAATCATCTAGACCAACAAATTCGTATCTTGTGTTATATGTATCTTGTGGTGGTGTTTTAGTATTTATTTGTCCTACTAATTTGAATTCTCCACCTGTATAACGATATAATACATTGTCTATTTGTTGGTAAGTACTATTAGTACATACATAGTTTGTATACGTTCCTTTATTAATAAGGGCTTTATATGTTTGGTAATATGGAATTTCTTTGGTTCCTGTTGTTATAAACTCAACTTTTGATTCGACTTCACTATTACATGTTGTATCGTTGTTGTTACACTTACTAGAAGTAATTGTTTTAGTTGGATCTTGTTTCCAATCAGACCATGCACTCCATTCAGATGTCGATGTAGGTGTTACAAAATAGTATTCATATTGTGTTATTGTTGTTGTGTTGTTTGTAACTGGTTGTTTTGTACCTTCTTCTTCGGTTGATTCATCTTTCTCATCTTCATTGTCTTCTGGTTGTGTAGTAGTTGGTTCTTCATTACATAAAGTAGTAGAACAATTAGTATTTTTATATACTGTATATGAGCTACCTTGACTTTGTTTATCGCAAATTAATCTAATAAATAATTCATATTCTTGGTTTTCTATATATTCAATTGATACAAAACTGTCATTGATATTGCAACTTTTTTGATCAGCATCAATCATTTCTTCTAAATAACCTTCAATTATTAATTGCTCAACAGTGATGTTTACAACTTCATTTTGATTTATTGGTAATTTATCTTCTGAATAATAATTCAAACTTGCTTCTTTAATAGAATCTAAATTATCTTTATATACTGCTTCATAACTAGGTGTATTTACTAGTGTGTCTTTATTATTTCCTGTAAACTTTGGTATAAGCCATATTATTAATAAAACAATAATTAATCCAAATATAACTTTTAATAAGATTGATCTTAAATCATATCTTTTTTCATTTTCTTCTGTGTACATACAAATTCCCCCTCTTGTATGCGCTATATACTACCATAATTTAGGCATTCTGTCAAGTTCTCCCCCACCTTCAAGGACGACTAAAGTACAGCCTGCGTTAAACATATCTAGCTTAAAAGAATCAACGTATTTACTTCGTTTTAATATCTTGTGAACTTCTTCTTTTAGAGCCCCTGTACCTACTCCGTGTATAATTTGAACGTAATACCATTTAGTTGGTGCGTAATCCTTTAAAAACTCCTTTGTTTTAATGGCTGCTGTAGTTCTATCATAGCCATGAAGATCTAATGTTGGCCAATTTCTAACGTGTATAAACCCCATATTTAACTCCTGTTTCTATTACTTCTTCTAATGTGGGGATAGATAATCTACTACCGATTCTAGTAACGGATATAGCTCCAGTTATATTAGCAAGCATCAAACTATCTCGTAGTGAGTAATTATTACTAATGAAATAAGTAAATGCTCCGTGGAATATATCTCCAGCACCTGTAGAATCAAGTGCTTTTACTTTAATTGATGGTATCAATATATAACCATTATCTATTTTAGCAAAACACCCTTTTTCTTCTAAAGTAATAATAATATTAGTATTAAAATGTTTTTCTAATTGGTTATGTATTTCTACTATTGTATTAAGATTATTGTAATCAATTGTTAGACTAGTAAATGTTTCAGAAAATTCTTTAGAACAGACAAAGTATTTAACTAAAGGTCCTAGTTCTAGCGTGCTTTTTCTTATTTTACCAGCATCTAAAATAGAAATGGCTTCTTTGTTATTTAAAAGTACTTGTTTTGATATTGTTAATTCTTCTCCGTCTACTAAAATGACATCAAATTTATCATCAATACTTGTTGTACTATATATTAAATTTTTATCTTTATTGGTAACAATAGTCCTAGTTCCTTCAGAAAGATTAGCTATAATATAACTTGAAGTAGTAGCTGCCATTGATGTTTTTTCTAAGTATGTTATGTCAACACCAATTTCTCTAAATTCTTCTATTATTTTTTGTCCATAATAATCATTTCCGACAATTCCAGCGAAAGATGTTTCCATTTTCCACTTAGCAAGTAAGTAGGCTCCGTTACTGGCAGGTCCTCCACCGCATTCTATTTTTCCATTTGTTCTTAATTTTGTATTTTCTTTTGGAAACTTCTCTACTGGTAATGTTATATCATATGATGAGTTTCCAATACATATTGCTCTCAAATTTTCACCTACCTTCTTATACATTATAACATAACCAAAAGAAAAAGTAAGTCTTTTTTAACTTACTTTAGTATAATTTCATAATATATTGTATAACTGCCTCTTTATAAAAAAGTTTTAGTTGTTTTGCTTAAATATTGAGTTTTTCATTTCTTTACTCGATGGCAAATCTTCTCCTGCAAATGTAAGATAATTATATTTAAAAAGCGATGGTAATTTACTTTCTTTTAACAACTTTTCTAATTGCTTTGTAGCCCCCTGAAAACGAGGATTTACTTCTGTAAAATACAACTCATTATTAGTTAAAATAAAGTCTATTCCTAATATACCTAAATATCCAATCTCTTTCATTTTTTTCCTTTCTAATACGTTTCATTCCACTAATAAACTTCTGATTTGTTTGATGATCCTGTATAGCAATTCTTATATTAAATGTATTATTGATATTATTGATTGCTACAATTCGTTGACCACATATCATATTTTTTATTTTTTTGAAGTAAAAATTCTTTGTTTTGATTTTGAATAAAAACAACAACTGTTAAATAATACTTATCCGTAGGTATAGAATCCCCTTTATTTATCGTTTCTCCAGTTAATATTTTGTTCTCAGCATATAAATCTCTTTTTTCCATAAACAAACGCCTTTCAATAACAATTATATTATATCCCCAATATAGGAAATACTATGTCCTTTTTATAACTTTTTATTCTTTTAATTTCAAAATGTCATATGCCAAATTTTAGTTCACAAAATGTGTTAAATATTTAACGCATTTATATTTAAATAAGTATAATGGATATATAATTTCCCAAATTATGCTACAAATCAATTTATTCAATTGATACATGAAAATAAAGTTAACTAAAAAAATTATAGCACTTACTATTTAATAATTAGACATTTATATTAATTTAATTAATATTTGTTTTTCACTGACCACATTAATTAATAACTTCGGTCCGTGACGGTCCGAAGTTATTTCCTATTTCTTAGTGCTTTATTTTATTAATATACAAAAACTTTTTAGAAGATGAAAACCACCTAATTGGAGTCTTACTATTAATAATTAAAGACGTTGAATTAATATAAATCAATATCTTTTAGTTTTTCAATTATATCTTTTGATATTTTTAGTAGTTCAAAATTGGAGGGAAATCGTGGTAAAAGTCTCAAGTTAGCTTCTAAATCATAGAATAACAGTCTCGCTTCTAAATTTTTAATTTCAAATATGTCAGAGTAGTATTTTTTTAGCCAATTTTCAATATTTACATAATCTTCCAGCTTAACAAATTGTTCTGTTTCTTCACTAGCATATTTCCATGGCATTCTACACATACGTAAAAATATATCCAATTCATAATCCACAGGAGCATGAAAACTAGTTTCAAAATCTATTAACTTAATATCTTTGTTATTTGTGATTAATATATTATCAAAATGTAAATCAGCATGTATAAGATTAAAATTATCACTATTTAAAACCATTGATTTTTCTTTAATGATTTTCAAATAATCTTGATGTTGCGGTTCAGATATTAAATTCAGTTCTCTGATTGCACTTAAGTTTTTTATAAGTTTTTGAAGTATATAGTCAGTCCAGTCATATGACTCACCAATGTTTTTATGAGTTTTTTTCATAAACTCACTTATTTGTTGAATTATGTTTTCTCTATCACTATCATCTAAAGTATGCCATATATTATATATTGAAATTCCATCCACTTTTTCCATCAATATATATTTTTTATCTCCTTTTTCAGAATCTGATGAAAATTTTACAACCCTTGGGATTTTATTATTATCATTGTTATTTTTGTAAAAATTTATTTCATTTTCGAAATTTATTTCATTTTCTTTTCTTGTACAAATTTTTAAAATAAATTTTTCTTCTACTAAAAAAACCTCATTTGTAAAACCAACATTTAATTTATTAAATGATATATCAGCAAATTTTTTCTCAAACAACTTTTCTAGCTGTGTAATTATATTTTTTTGCATTTTCACGCCTCCATTCACTTATCATTATATCATAAAATAAAATGACAAATATTTTCTGAAGATTCATTATCTCTAATTAATAGAAAATTTTTTTACATTTTAATATTACTTTATATCTCGTTATATTAATCGCTCATTCCTTTATTTAGTCAAAAAAAAGATTAAGATACATGATAAAAGCCTATATCTTAATCTTTTTTGTTAGCAAATATTTAACTTAAAATACTTCTGTTTATTTTTCAAAGTGTAATATTCCCCTATAATACGTTAGTTTTAACAATAAATAAAATTTTATTTATTGTTAATTACCGCTTGAGCTGCAGCTAGTCTTGCTATTGGTACTCTAAATGGTGAGCAAGATACATAGTTTAGTCCTAAATCATGACAAAATTTTATTGTCGAAGGATCAGCTCCGTGTTCTCCACAAATACCTAGTTTTATATTTGGTTTTGTTTCTCTGCCTTTATTTACTGCCATTTTAACGAGTTCTCCTACTCCTGTTTGGTCTAATTTACCAAAGGGGTCAGTTTCTAATATTCCTTTTTTATAGTAATCAGTTAAGAACTTAGCGGCATCATCTCTAGAATAACCGTAAGTTAATTGTGTTAAATCATTAGTTCCAAATGAGAAGAAATCAGCTTCTTTAGCTATTGCATCTGCGGTTACACATGATCTTGGTATTTCTATCATTGTTCCAACTTTGTAATTAAGTTTAACTTTATTTTCTTTAATAATAGCTTCAGCCGTTTCCACAACAACATCTTTTACTGTTTTTAACTCTTTAACTTCTCCAATAAGTGGAATCATTATTTCTGGTTCAACTGTTATTCCTTCTTTATTTACTTCAATAGCGGCTTCAATTACTGCTGTTGTTTGCATTACTGCTATTTCTGGATAAGTAATAGCTAGGCGACATCCACGATGACCCATCATAGGATTAAACTCTTGTAGTGAATCTATTCGTTGTTTTAATTCTTCATATGTTATTTCTAATTCTCTAGCTAGTTCTGTTATTTCTTTATCTTCTTTAGGTAAAAATTCATGTAGTGGTGGATCTAAGTATCTAATAGTAACGCTTTTACCAGCCATTTCCTTAAATAATCCTTTAAAGTCTTCTTTTTGGAATGGTAGAAGTTTAGCTAATGCTACTTCTCTTTCTTCTTTAGTAGTAGATGTGATCATTTGTCTAACGGCAAAAATACGACTTTCTTCAAAGAACATGTGTTCAGTACGACAAAGTCCTACTCCTTCTGCTCCGTATTTGTTGGCAACAACTGCGTCTCTTGGGCTATCTGCATTTGCTCTTACTCCAAGTGTACGTATATCATCTGCCCATTTCATAAACACTTCAAAGTCTCCGCTTATTTCAGGGTCAACTGTTTTTATTTTGTCTCCATATACTTTACCAGTGGAACCATCTAATGACATATAATCACCTTCAGTAAATGTTTGATTATCTTTTGTAGTTAGAATCTTTTTTTCTTCATCAATGGTTAATTCACCACATCCAGACACACAGCAAGTTCCCATACCACGAGCAACTACAGCTGCATGAGAGGTCATTCCTCCTCTTAATGTTAAGATTCCTTTAGCAATATTCATTCCTTCTATATCTTCAGGAGAGGTTTCTAACCTAACTAATAGAATGTCTTTTTCTCCATTTTCAAAAGCTTTAGTTACATCTTCGGCACTAAAATAAATTTTACCCGTTGCGGCTCCAGGCGATGCTGCTAATCCTTTGGCTATTACTTTAGCTTCTTTAAGTGATGTTTCATCAAAATTAGGGTGTAGTAATTGATCTAATTGTTTAGGATCAACTTTCATTAGTGCTTCTTCTTTTGTTACTAGTCCTTCGCTAACTAAATCAACTGCAATCTTTAACGCTGCTTTAGCTGTTCTTTTCCCATTTCTTGTTTGAAGCATAAATAAATTGCCATCTTCAATAGTAAATTCCATATCTTGCATATCTTTATAATGATTTTCTAGTATCTTTGATGTTTCTACAAATTTTTGATATGCCTCTGGCATTTTTTCTTTTAATGTATCGATTGGTTGAGGGGTTCTTATTCCTGCGACTACGTCTTCTCCTTGGGCATTTATTAAATATTCTCCATATAATAAATTTTCACCTGTAGATGGATTTCTCGTGAAAGCAACACCTGTTCCACTGTTGTCCCCTGTATTACCATAAACCATTTCTTGAACGTTAACTGCAGTTCCCCAAGAAGCTGGAATATCATTTAAACGTCTATAAGTAATAGCTCTATCGTTGTTCCATGATCTAAATACTGCTTTGACAGCTTCAATTAATTGTTCAAATGGATCAGTTGGAAAATCTTCGTTGGCAATATTTCTATAATTTTCTTTAAATTTTTCTACTACTTCTTTCATATCTTCTGCAGTAAGTTCTGTATCTAATTCAACGCCTTTTTCTTCTTTTATTTTATCGAAAAATCTTTCGAACGATGCTTTAGGATAATCTTTAACTACATCTGCAAACATTTGAATGAATCGTCGATACGAATCATAAGCAAAACGCGGATTATTTGTTTTTTTAGATAAAGCTTCGCATACTTCGTCGTTCATGCCTAGGTTAAGAACTGTATCCATCATACCCGGCATACTGGCACGTGCTCCACTTCTAACTGATACTAATAATGGATTATCTAAATCACCAAATGTTTTATTTGTTTCTGTTTCTAATCTCTTTAGTGACTCTTTGATTTCTTGGATAATTGATTCATCTATTTTAGATTTATCATCATAATATTTTAAACATGCTTCAGTCGTGACTGTAAATCCTTTTGGAACGGGCAAACCTATTTTAGTCATTTCAGCAAGGTTTGCTCCTTTTCCTCCTAAAAGATTTTTCATTTCTTTATTTCCTTCGTGGAATAAATAAACATATTTCATCTAATCATCTCCATTCTTTACAAGATTATGCTTATTACAATTTCAGTATAACACCAAGGTTTTGTCATTACAATATAAAATTTGACAAAAAAAACAATTAGAAATAACTAATTGTGTTTACTTTTAAACAATTTTTTAGCAGTGACTTGATTTAATGGTATATCTAATGGTAATCCGTAGCGCAGTTTCTCTTGTAAACTCAAATCATCAATTACTTTTCTATTTTCAATAATCTCGGGTACTATATTTATAATGTCTTCATCATCTAAATTATCATGGAAAACATTAAATGGCGATGGTTGGCCATGATTTTTTTGAGCTATTTTATAACGAGTTGTTATTTCTTTTAATAAAGATTTCTCTAAATGTTGTATTACTATTTTGTTATTATTTTCTCCGTTTAATAGCTTGATTATTTTATCATAACCGTCATAATCAGCCATGTTTTCAGCTATATCAACATCTAATAGACTGATATACTTATCAAAAAGCATTGTAACTTTATTGACTAATTTATTTCTTTCTTTTTTAGGGAGATTTTTTGTTTCTAATTTGTTTTCTATTTGTTGAATTTTGTGTAGTGGCTCATAGGCTAATTTAGTGTAATTAGTATTGAAATCTATGTTACTACTACCTACTGTATCGTAGTGTTCTAAGTGACTTATTTCGTGAAAATAAACAGCTAGTATTTCGGCATTGATAATGTTGTATTTATTTGGATTATTTTCTTCAATTATACTTAAATAATTAATAACATCTAATTCAATGGAAGCCATAGAAATTATCATTATTGGTTTATCAAGATATACCATGGCTTTATAATCAAAAGTGTCTTTAAATATAACTTTTAAATTTGGATGTTTTACTGAGTATGTTTCTGTTGCTAGGGAGTTGATTTTAAGGAAATCATTTTTGGTTATGATTGTTTGTTGTTGACTTCTATCGTAAATTATTTTATTTACTTCTTCTTTGAGAGTCATAATATTCTCCTCTAAATTATTTGATTTTTTGTTTAGTTGGGATAATAGTGTCTATTATAATGCTGTTATTATGCATAGGCAGTGAAAAACCATATCTAATTTTATCAGATATTACTAAGTTTTTTATTTCTTGTGAGTTAGGTATAAAAAACTCTTTGACTAGACGTTTATGATCTGCATCTGCAAAAAAGGGACAATCTTTTAATTTCTTTATACTTGCTTGACTGTATTTTTTCAAACAATCATACAAGAAATCATTTTCAAGAAATGCTTTTTCCTTTGACTGTGGTTCTAATAGTTTAAGACATTTTACATATGCATCAAAATTTGCAAGTTGTTCTAATAAACTAAATTCATAGTTATTATCATATTGATAATATAAGTGATCCTTCACTGCTAATAAGACTTGTTTTTCTTTTTCTTGTAAATGTATATTGTTTAGTTTGGAATTGATTGTGTTATGCTCATAAGCTCCTTTGTAAATTGCTTTAATATATCTTGAATGAAAATCATCTTTATTGTTTTCAACTATTTTAAAATGCTCTAAGTGACTTATTTCGTGCATTGCAATATATAAAATTTTAGTATTAATGTATGGTGTTTTAGATTGTTTATAACCTACAGTTGATATGTGTTCTTTTATTATTTTACTTATTTTTTTTGAGAGGGAAATATTAATACTGGATTATTTATAGAAACATTTGGTGCACTGTGTTTTTTTTCCGAGAAAATAACGGTTAATTTTTTATGTTTTACAGCATATTCGTCTAGCGATTTGTTTATTATTTCAAAAATATCTAAATCTGTTAAAAGGGTATTATATTTGTTTCTATATTCAAATATATCTCTTACTAGCTCTGTTAACGTCATAATGCCCCCTTTTTTTTACTTTGTGAATTTTATTTTAAAATAATAAAAAACAATTGTCAACATTTGACGATTGTTTTAAGCCTCTTTATTATCTTTTTTTCAATTCTTGATATATATGACTGACTGATTCCTAGTTTTATAGCTACTTCCTTTTGAGTGAGTTCCTTATGTCCCATTAGACCGTATCTTAAGATTATAATATCCCTATCTCTAGGTTCTAATCTTGTAATTTCGCTTAACATTAAATTTTTATTTGTTTCTTCTTCAATGCCTTTTGTCACGATATCTTTATCAGTTCCTAGAATGTCTTCTAAATGTAGTTCATTTCCATCTGCATCAAAACTTAGACTTTCATCGAAACTAACTTCTGATTTTATACGCTTATTTTTTCTTAGAAACATTAATATCTCGTTATCAATACACCGTGAAGAGTAAGTTGCTAATTTGATATTTTTACCCATACTAAAAGTATTAATTCCTTTAATTAAGCCAATCGTACCAATACTAACTAAGTCTTCTAAATCAACTTTGGTGTTTTCATATTTTTTTGCAAGAAAAACTACTAACCTCAAGTTGTGTTCAATCAGTTTATCTTTGGCAAAGACATCTCCATCTGAGGCCTGTAATAAATAATATTCTTCTTCCTCTTTGGAAAGTGGTTCTGGCAAAATATCTGCTGCCCCTACATAAAATAAATAACTGGCTTGTGTGCATAATTTACTAATTAATAAAAATAAACTTATCATTCTATTCCCTCCATAAAATCACTATGTAAAATGCAGTCTACTCCTTCGATATGAAATACTTTTTTACTATTACCTATTAATGTATTTTTAAAAGTAAATTTATCATCAATAACTATTTTGTTAGTTTTTAAGCATTTAATAACACCACTATCTTCTAATGTATGATAATTAACTAATATGCTATTACTATAAGAAAAATCAATTTTATCAGTATATATGAGGACAACTTTTCTGTGTTTATAAGGATCATATAATTTATTACCAGTATCAAGATAACCATTAAATGAGTGCTTAGTGCTACCAATATATATGTCTACTTTATGATAGTTGCTTACTGATGGTTTTATTTTTTTATGTTCTTTGATATAGAGATGAATTATTATTGGACTTAGTAAGACAATGGCAATAATGTTAATACTAAGTCCGTTATTAATAAACATTAACCCTTCATTTTCATAAGCAAATTGGTCATTTAATAAGTATAGTGTTCCTCCTAGGATTATTCCTGTTAAGTATAAATATACTAGGTTTTTAATAAAAAAATTATATGATTTATATCCAAAAGTTACTAAGATCATAATGATACTTACAACTATTTTCAAGAGAAAAAGGGTAAAAGAATTTATATTTATAAATAAGAAGAAGAGACTAATCGATCCAATTATACTACCTAGTATTACTCTTATCAGTTTAGCATTTCTTTTTAGTAATACTTTTACTGTGGTTAATAAGAGAAAATCCATAAATAAATTTAGTAATAAGATTAGATCTAAATATATTGTCAATATCCTTCACCCATTATTAGTATAAAAAAAAGAAACGATATATTTTGTCGTTTCTTGTAATTATTTTCTTTTTTTCCAAAATGTTTTGATAACATAACTGATAAAGAAAATATATATAACTAGTAAACACCATAGTAGGATAATACTAACCGGGTCATTAGTGTAATTATCAATCATGGCAGGGATTGATTCGGGTACATATTTACTTATTAAGTTGCTTATATCATTTAAACCGATATTATTTTTGATAAATGTTAATATTCTTAGTATAATATCAAAAATAGCTATTACATAGACAAAACTAGAAAACTTTCTAAAGCAAATTATTACTAATAACACTAGTGCTACAAATATTATTAAATCAAAATACATATATTACTCTCCTATTCTTGTTAAGTATATCATATTTTAGATAAAGAAAAAAGTCTTATTTATTATCTAAGACTTCCATGATTGGTGGAACGATTTGTTTTTTGCGCGATACAATTCCTTTGAAATAATAACCTTGTTCTATGTCCTCTTTCATATAAGCAATTTCTAGTGTTTTCTTACCTTTTTCACTATATAATACAAAAGATCCTTCGTTGATAATATCTGTTATGAATAAATAAGCCATTGATAAGTTATTTTGACTACATGTCTCATTTAACTCTTCAATATACTCGTTTATATGATTTTTAATATCATCAAAGTCTAATGTCATTACTTGTCCTATACCAATTTTATCATCACCTATTGTGAAGTTTTTAAAATCACTATGGATTACATCTTCAATTGATTTTCCTTTGATAGATGTTCCGGCTTTTAGCATTTCCATTCCATATTTTTCAATATTTACTTCAGCAATAGCAGCTAATTTAGTAGCAGTTTCTTTATCTAAATCGGTTGTTGTTGGTGACTTAAATAATAGTGTGTCTGATAATATACCTGATAACATTAATCCGGCAATATCTTTTGGTATTTCAACTTTGTTTTCTCTAAATAATTTATAAACAATCGTATTGGTACTTCCTACAGCCATACATCTAAAATCGACAGGTGCACTGGTAGTAATACTACTGATATTATGATGATCTACTACTTCTAGTATTTCTGCTTCATCTAAGCCTTCAATACTTTGTGATTTTTCATTGTGGTCAACTAGGATTACTTTCTTACGTTTTTTCTCGTTAATAGCTGATAATCTAATTAGACCTAAACAATTATCTTTACTATCAACGATTGGATAGTTGGTATGTTTAAGTTTATTTGTGATTTCTAAGAAATCATCTAGGAAATCTGTTTCTTCAAAACTTATTGGTCTTGAAGCCTCTAAAATAGTAGAAATATAATTACATAAAGATATAACTTTAGCTGTGTGCAATGTATCATAATTTGTTCTGATGATATTCACCTTGTTTTGCTTGGCAATCTCTAAGTGTTTTTCTTTTATTTCGCCATTACCAACTACGATTATTAGTTTTATACTTGACTCAACGGCATATTCAATAATGCTGTGTCTGTCACCTACTATTAATATATCTTCGTTATTTAAAATGATTTTTTCAATGAATGTAGTACTTCTGAAAGATGCAATTTTTAAATTGCCTCCTATTTCGTCATTAAATTTAAGTACTTCTTCTCCACCAACTACTTTTAAAATGTTGTTGTAGGAAGTATTTAATGTTCTTAAATCACTATCAATAAAGTAACGAGCAAGATTTTTAATAGTTATTAAACCTTTAAATTTATTGTTTTCATTTACAACAGGAATACCTGTAATAACATTATCTTGAAGTGCCAAATAACAATCATTAATTGATGCTTTGTCACTAATACTTAATCCTTTATAATAATTTATATCTTTTAATTGTAATTTAACATCATTTAAGAAATCAGGTTGTTTTACACTAAAATAATTTAGTACAAATTTTGTTTCTTCATTAGGTTTACCTAAAATATAAGGATTTGCATTTAATCCTTGTTGTCTTTTTAAATACGCTAGACTAATCGCAGATGTTACTGAGTCAGTATCAGGTTTACGATGTCCAAAAACATATACTTTTTCCATAATTTTCACCTCTTAAATACTTTGTAAGTATATCATATTAATAATTTTTTGTAAAATTAAAACTTAGTTTTCACTAAGTTTATTTTGTGTTTTTTTATTATTTATCTAATTGCTTTGATTGGTATATTATTTGTTTGTCAGCGCCGTATCCATGTCTAACTGTTACTTTATTTGGAGTTACTTCCATATAAGTTTTCCAAGAAAGACTTCTTTGTATTCCTGATTCTTTTAAACAGTCCGCTAAAATGTCATCTGCTTCATAATCTACTCTTAAATTACAACTTCCGTATTCATCAAGATTTTCTTCTATCTTTTGTTCTAGTATCGTCATAAATTTACTTACTTGTAATGTAGTTGGTTCTGGTTTTGATGAATTTTCCAATACTTTTAGCATCATCGTCATTTTTTGTGATGGTTCTCCATTATCAAATTTCGGTTGAGCGATATCTGCAACCCACCATTCAATGGCTTTTAAACTAGATTCATATTTCATTTTCTTTTCTCCTTTTATGTGTTGTATATTTTACTATAAAAGTGGTTATTTGTCAAAATTTTAATTTTTTTTATTTATAATTGCTGCAGTTTTTCATCTAATAAGGAATATAAATATAAAATTACTGGTTTATTAAAAGTGTTTTCTATGTATTCTTTATATCCATTTAATTGTAATAGATAAGCTTCATCATTTATATTTTTTAGTTTGTAATCTATAATTATAATAGATTCTTCTAACGTGATTAGTAAATCGATTATACCGTGTTTTTTCTCATTGTTTTTATTATAATAGAATTCATATTCTTTTAAGAATGTTTGATCTAGATTATTTTTAATTATATCTTGATTTAGAAATGCTTCTATCTTACTTTTAATATATTCATTACAATTAGAATAGTCTGGATTATTGAAATCAATATATTCCATTGTTTGATGTAATTCATTACCTAATTGTCTACTCTTCTCTTGTTCTTTAGTTATAACTGTTTTACTTACTTTAGAGTACTTCTTTTCTTCTTCTATTTCTTTTTTTATAGATAATTCATTTACCTCTATTAATTTGTTGGTTACTTCTATTTCTTCTTGATAGTTATCTTCTTTTATAGAATTATACTCTTTTGTTAAATTATCAACTTCAATATTAGTGATATATGGTGTTAGGATAGGTTTAATACTATCGATTAGGCTTTGGAAAGATCGATATTTCATTTTGATGTTGTCATCTATTTCATTAGTCTCTTTATCGTTTAGAGAAGTTACTAGTATTAGTTTTTCTCTGGCTCTTGTTAATGCTACATAAAACAATCTTATTTTTTCACTTATTTCTTCTTTTATATAGTTTTCATTTAGCAATAAATACATAATGTTTTTCTTAATTTTTTCTTCTTTTAAATAAGGTGTAATTATTCCATAACGAATATCATATAAGAACATATTAGTTAATTCTCTTAAATTAAATTTATTGTTAAGTGCTGGAAAATAACAGATTGGGTATTCTAATCCTTTAGATCTATGAATAGTCATTATTTTAACGCTGTTGTTATTCTCTTTGATTAGGGAGTACTTTAAATCCATTTCACTTGATAAGACTTCGTTTAAGTAATCATATAGATCATCTAAAGAATATCCTAAGTTAGCTAATTGTTTAGTTAAGTTAAGTAGATAAGTTAGTTTAACTTCATACTCTTCGATTGAACCTATTGTTATTAACTTTTCATAGTAATTAAATTCCTCGATTATTTTATTTAATAAAGTATAACAATCTTCGTTGATATAAGTACTTAGATTAAGTAGTTTTTGATAGAGATTTGTTTCTTTATAAGATTTGTTTTTTAGAGTTTTAAAAATATTAGTATCTAGTTCTCTTATTAAGAAACTTCTCGAGATAGAAGTAAATGAATATTCAAATTCTTTATCAAATTCTTTGTTATTTAACTTTTTTAATAATAACAAAATATGTTTGAATAGATCTATATCGTATCCTCCAGTTAATTTTTCATCTTTATAGATAGTTAGTGGGATATTGTAATACTCAAATATTTTTTTATATAAATCAAATGTTTTAGTACGATCAATTAAAATAACAAAGTCCTTATACTCGATTGGTCTTGTTAGATTTTGATCTTTATCAAATACTAAGTATTTATTTTTTACTTTGGTCATAATGTCTTTAGCTATTAAAAATATTTCATATTCATCTTTAGAATAAATATCTTCTTTATCTTTTTGGTAATTATATACTTCTAGGGTATAATTTTCTTCTGTTTTCCCTATTTCGTTATAAGTGTTATTTCCAAATATCATACGGTGTGTTGCCTTATAGTCAGCGTTTCCAATATTATCATTCATTACTTCATCAAACATGAAATTGATTGCTGTGATTACTTCTTCACGAGATCTAAAGTTCTTATTAAGGTCTATTTTAAAACCATTGTCATTTTTGCTGTAACGATCGTATTTTTCTTTAAAAATATATGGATTAGCATTACGAAAACGATAAATAGATTGCTTTATATCTCCAACCATATAAGTGTTATTATTGCTTATTAATGATATAAAATATTCACCAATGTCATTAGTATCTTGATATTCATCAATCATTATCTCGTTAAATTTATTTTTAAGTTCTGATCTTGCTTCTTCATTCTCTTCTAATATTTCAATAGCAAGACGCATTATGTCTGCGAATTCATAATAATTATTTTTTTCTTTATAAGATTTAAATGTTTGATGATACTCTTTTAATATAGAAATAATTACTTTGTTATAATTAATATTAGTTTCGATACTTGCCTTTATTTCTTCTTCATCTTGATAGATAATCAATTTTTTTAAATCATCTAATAAGTTACTAATGTTAGTTTTTTTGCTCTTGGCATACTCACTAGAATTTTTAGGTAGTGTTGGTAATCTATCGTAGTTAAAACTGTTAGAAAATTCATTATAAGTTTTAGCGTTTAACAAACTCTCTAAAGTTATTTCTAACTTAGAAATATAGTCCCCAGTCGTATCAAGGCTTAAATCACTGATATTTAATTTAATTAGATTTTGCTTTTCAATTAGTAGTTTTAAGTATGCTTGATAGTTTTCTTCTATAATTTTACTATTATGATGCTTATTGAAGTAATTACTGAAATATTCTTCAATATTATGCAGCTGCTCTAATTTACGATAGATTGATAAAATATCTTGGAAAATTACTTTATCATCTTTGAATGTTAAGTCTTCAATTAATTTTAAAAAGTCTAGGTTTTCTTCTTGGTATAATCTATCAAATATTCTTTCTAATATTTTTATTCTTTCTAATTCTAAAAGTGACGTTTCAGTTATTTTGATGTTCTTTGATATATTTTTTAAATAATGATACTTTTTAACGATAGATAAAGCAAAGCTATCGAAAGTTGTAATATATGCTGAATCAATTAATTCTAGTTGTTCTTTTAATTTGTCATCTTTCTCAATAGCTTTTCTAATTCTCTCTTTCATTTCAAAAGCTGCGGCATTAGTAAAAGTAATAATTAATAAATCATCAACATTTACTCCGTCTTGTATCTTTCTAATTGTTCTTGCGGTTAAGACAGCTGTTTTACCACTACCAGCACCCGCAGAGACGATGATATTAGTGTTATCTTTATCAATTGCGATTTGTTGTTCTTCTGTCCATCTAGGCATCTAATTCATCCTCCTCTTTTGTGTTGATATATTCATAATCATCAGTTGTTTTAAAACAAATATCTGTGAACTTGCAAAAATTACAAGTATCTGTTTTTTCAATTAGTCTTGGGGTTTTAGGAAATTCTCCTGATAAAATCTTATCTTTGGCATTCATTATATTATCTTTGGTTCTTTTTATAACGGAGTTTAATTCGTTATCTGAATATACTTTAGCATAAGCTCCAAAATTACCATCTTTTTTAAGTTTTAAACTTTTAATTAAAGCACTATTTTCATAAGTGGAATCTAATATTTCGAGATTTTCTTTTACATCAGTTGAATATCCTTGTAGTAAATAGTCGCTTGTATCAGTACTTTTAGATAATATTTTTTGATAGTAAACTCCAGTAAAAATAGGATTAGTTAGTAAATTACTTTCATTTAATAAGTATAAGTAACTAGGTAATTGTAAGTTAAGACCATAATCTATGTACTTTAGTGAGGTATCGAAGAATCCACTTTTATAATCAATAACAGCATAATAAGTAAAACCGTTTTTTTCTATATACAAAATTTTATCTAGTGTACCATTAAAAGTAACATTATTTGATTTATCTAAATCAATTATTAGTTTCTTTTCGTAATAAGTATTTGTTAGGCCAGTTAATTTGTTTTGTTCTTTAATTATATTGATTGTTTTTAATAGTTCGTTTTTCATTCTTTTTAAGAAAATTAATTCTTTATTTGTAAGAGTGTTTCCTTCTATATATTTATTAAATTCTTTTTCAAAATCAAAGTTATTTTCAAAGGCGATAGATAGTATAAAATGATATAAATTACCAATGTAAGTAGAAAATGTTTCTTCAAAAGGTTCTAGTCTTAATGAATATTTTAAATAGTACTTAAAAGGACATAAGAAGAAACTATTTAATGCTGTGTAAGATAGTGATAGGCCTTTAGCAAAGAGTGTATCTAAGTCATCTTTATTTAATCCTGTAAAAGAGGAATTATATGTTAAATATGGAATATCTTTATAATTGTTATATAAATACGAAAGATTTATATCTTTTTCTTTCCACTTTAATAATTTATCTAATTTTCTGGTTAAAAGGAGTTTGTTGTATAGATGAGAATAGTTAAATAATTCTTGTTGTACTTTTGTAATGATAAAACTATTATCTTCTAATATATTAGAAGGAAAGAACTCGCTGAACGGGCTTTTTAATTTATAGCTTAAAGTGATGTTTTTAGTATTGTAAATAAAACTTAGGACTTTCGTTAATTCGCATTTGTTTTTCAACGATGTACTCATCAGTCCTAATTGACTTTTTAGTTTATCGTTAAAATAGTCCTCATCTTTATAAAAACTTGGAATAATATTTTGGTTGATAGATATTATAAAAACATGATCTTTTTCTTCAATAATGTCATCAAAAGTAATAAACTTAACTGAAGATTTAAATTCAATTTGTTTGATAGTTGTGTTTTCTAAAAGAGATAATAAGATATCTTTTTTAGTTGTTTCTTTTGTATTCAAGATGACTACTTGATTAATTATTTTTAGTAACTCAGTGTCGATATCACTACTCTTCTCTATTGTCTCGTCTAAACTCTTTGTCTCGTTTAATAAAGTGATAAATGATTTGACGTTTTGTTTGCTCAATAGGTTTATTTTATCTAACGATTCAAAAGGAATGTGATAAAAGTTAAATATTTTTTTAATAGTTTCTATATAGTCACCATTTGTACCTACTATTTTAATGTTATTAGGGTCAATACCGGTCTTTATTAGATCAATGATGTTGTTAGCTAAGCCTACTACTTCGTCTTCTAAAGTTTGATATTCATAGACTTTTCTTGGTTGTTTGTCATAACTAACGTTACTTATTTCCGTGCTAGTTAATGTTGCTAGTTCATGGTATAGATTTTCTATAAATGGATCTTTGTTATTAAGGTTATCTAGTGTTATATAAAAATCTTTTAGAGAGTTTTTGAATAGTGGATTCTTAATCAACAAGTTATTCTGTTCTAAATCTTTTTTTATAGTTAATATAGTTTGTACTTTTGGTATATCTAAATCTTTTATATACAGCATATTATCTAGGTATATTTTAGCTACTTCAATATTTAAATTATAGTTATCAATCAAATAAGCTATTGTTTGATTATTATAATCAAAATAATACTCTTTTAAAAATTCGTTTAGAGTCATTACTTTAAACGGTATTAGTTCTTGGCATAGATTCTTTATAAAATATTCTTTTCTGTTTGCTGTGGTTATTATTAGTTTTTTTCTCATGTTATCACCTTCTATTTAATTATACAAAATAAATAAAAAAAAGTATAGAAATATACTCTATACTTTTGGAGGTTTTTTGTTCTTTTGAACACCACAACTAACTAAGAATCCTACACTAGAGGCGACAAAATCTCGAAGTTGTGATAAGGTTGCGATTGAATCTGTTGTGATAATGTTTAAATTTCTAACTGTGACCATCAAAAATAATGAGTACCAACATATAATGGTAACAACTATTATTTGTGACTTGTTGCATACGAATGTTCTTTTAGGTTCTTCTTCTTTGACAAAATTATGTCCAAGGAAATATCCAAAGACACTTGCAGCTGACGTTCTAATAACAACATCAATTGAATTATTGTGTTCGTTAGATCCAAGTTGGAAAAATAAGCTATACGTTATTTGAATCATTAAAACTGTCATTATGAGAAGCAAGCACTTATCGACCAAGTTTTGTCTTTTAATAAAACTTATCATTCTTCTAATAATATATCACCTCTACTGTAGTATATTATGGAGGAAGAACTTGATATAATTAACTTAACTATTAATTAAGTAAATTTTCAATTAAAGATATGTCGTTTCCTAGTAAAACATTATAATACTTCCCTTGTTCATTTATGAATGCTATTATTTTAGTTTCTAATGTTTTTGGATCTGATTCAAATAATTCTAAGTAAGTAATAATTAAATCATCAATCATATAAAAATTGTATTTTTTTAATAACTTATATATATCATTAAAGTTTTTCTCGTTGATAGAATTTAAATATTTTAATTCATATTTTTCATACAACATATCATAATAATAGTTATTTAAATATTTAGTGAAATCCATTATTTCTCCTTTTTGTTAGAATATCTTTCAATTATCGCTTGATTGTCTATGCCGTATTTAACTTTCATGTTGTAGTTTGTCATAGTAAATATTTCATGCAAATTACTATTTTCTTCTGGAACCACATTATCGTTTTTTAAAAAGTTGATTTTAGCTGTTGTCAATGACAAAGGTGCTCTAAGTAATACTTCTTTGTGTGTCTCATAATTGATATTATTTTCGTTACATAACTCTGTTAATAGCGGAATCATTTCTTGCTTTGTGCTAAAATTAAAATTTATTAGTTTTAAGGCTTCGATTTGTTCCTCTGATAATTTATGGATATTCCTTTTATAAAAATAGGTTAAACCGTATAGATTATGACCTACATCTATTGGTGTTATTCCATCTAACGTTATAAAATCTGGTGGTACATCACAGTGACCGTTCTCCTCGCTGTACTTTGTGATTAGTGGATAAAAAACCTCTTTAAACAGATCTTGTTTTTCAAACGGAAAGTTAATTTTTGTTAAGAGTTTTTTTTCATTTGGTTTTATTTTTTTTCTGCCGGTTTGATAATCATATACAACTTTTCCAAGTTTATAACCTGTTTTGCTTTTTCTAATACCATCTTCGGTGACGAAATTCGGTGCCATGGCATAATTACCATAATATTCTTTATAGGCTTTTAGTAATGGATAAATTTTATGATAAAATGGGTCTTTTTTTTCTATTTTTATCTTTAAAATTCTAAGTTCTTCTTGTTTTTCGGGAGGTAATTGATCAATTTTTTTGATATAACTCCTTAACATTTTACCAAGTGAATAACCTCTTTCATCATAAGTAGCACCATCATCTGTTCTAAAATCATATGGAACATTGGCATTGCCATGTTCGTCTTTATATTTTTTTAACAACGGCAAAAAAGTATCATAAAAGGGGTCGCTTTTTTCGAATGAAAAACCTAAGTTAGATAACCTGGAAATATATTCTTCTGATAAATTACTTTTGTTGTTTCTATACTCAAATGATTTTTCGCCTAGTTTATAACCATCTGGGCAAATATATCTTTTCTTTATATTAGTATTTCCATTTTCTTTGTAGTAATTTACTAAATGATCGTAAAATACATTATCTCTGTGTTGTGGTTTGTTAAGGAAACCAATGTCTGTTAATAACTGCTTCTCATTATCAGTAAATTCTTCTAAATGAGTTTTGTAATACATAGTTGTTTTACCTAATTCATATCCTGTTCTAGTTTTGAAATTTTTAGGTATAGTAGAGGCATTATTTTCTTTGTAATACACTACTAAGTGTCTCAAATATTGTTTTTTTAGATGGTCTTCGTTTAATACAAAACCTATTTGCTTTAGTTTTTCTTTATCCTCGCTTGTTAAAATCAGTCCACAATGCAGTATTTTGTATATAACATCTCCTAATGGGTACTCTGTATTAGGATTTATATAATTAAATGGAACTTCATAATTACCATTATTACTCTTGTACGTTAATAATTCTGAGATGATATTTTGGGAAAGATTAACTCTTTGTTTGGCAAATAAACCAAGTTGTTCCAACTTTTCTTTTTCTTCTTCTGGTAATTTATCTTTGTTAGTTTTAAGTCTATAAACAATTACGCCTAATTCATAACCGTCTTTTGTAATGTGAGAAAATGGGATATTACAATTTTTGTTAGTCTTATAATAATCAACTACTGCAGGATAAAATTTCTTTATAAATGAGTTAGATTCTATTATCGTGCTTGCTTTTTTTATTTGTTCAGTTGTTTCTTTGTTTACTGTGGTTATCTTAAAGTTGTAATCATATAAATTTTTAGATAATTTTTTTTGCATAGTAATTCTTTTTCTTGCTGTTTTTTGGACTGCTTCATTTAATTTTGTCATATAGTTATAGTTTTTTGAAAAGTCAAATATTGAAAGGTTGTCAAATTTAGTTAATGTAATGTTTTTTATAATTGTATGATATTGTTGGGAATCTAGTTTGTCACTAATAATTATATCTGGTGTTACCTGAGTTAAATCATAGTAATTATCTATATCTATCAAATGGTATTTAAATTCTAAATTACTTGTAAGATCTATTAATTCTTCATTAGTCATTGATTTTTTAGATATGAAATAACTATATACTTTATCTTTATTTATATTCTCGTTTAAAAATTCTTTAGATAATTGATAGTTAATGTTTTCATCTTTTAACATTGTATTTAATTCTTTTTGAAGAGAGAGATTGATGTAATACTTGTTTTGGTGTAGTCTTTTTTTTATTTGTTCTATTGTTTGTTTAGTAACTTCATTAAAACTAATATAGTTTATTGTTAAGTTTACTTTATCTACTAATAATTCTGTTATGTCATAGTATCCTATGTTTGAGTGAGCAAAGGGGTTTTCTTTAGTGTATTCAAGGTGATCGTTGTATTGATGTTCAAAAGATAATGATGTATTGTTACTTATTCCTATTACTTTGGCTTCAGGATTTATTAATAATAAATCAGTCAATTGGTTGCGCCAAATAGTTTCGTTCATATATTTTATATCATCTATTATAATATAATCTGGTTTTAAAGTATT
>CAYJHB010000003.1:0-28929 GCA_964370105.1 uncultured Muribaculaceae bacterium
AACTGGTTCCCTGGTCACATGGCTAAAACTAAGAGGGAAATTAAAGAAAAACTTCCTTTAGTAGATTTAATTTATGAAGTAGTAGATGCTAGAATGCCTATTTCATCACGTATAATGGACTTAGATGAATTAGTTAAAAATAAACCACGTATTATAATTATGAGTAAATATGATCTATGTGATAAATCTATAACTGATGAAATCATTAAAGATTATGAAGCACTTGGTAATAAAGTAGTAGTAAATGACTTAGCAGGTAATGGTATTAGTCAAATCATCAAATACAGTAAAGAAATAATGGAATCAGAAAATGAAAAAAGACGTCTTAAAGGAATGAAACCTCGTAATATAAGAGTCTTAATAGTTGGAAGTCCTAATGTAGGCAAAAGTACATTGATCAACAGATTAGTAGGTCGCAAGGCTACTCAAATAGGTGACAGACCAGGTGTTACTAAATCACTTAGTTGGATTCGTATCCATAAAGATATTGAGTTATTAGATTCTCCAGGTATATTATGGCCTAAGATGACTAATCAAGATCAAGCACATACACTAGCATGTCTTTCATCTATTAAAGAAGAAATATTAGATAGAGAAGATTTAGCTATTTGGTTACTTAATAAATTAGAAGAGTTATATCCAAATAGTTTAAAAGAAAGATATTCGCTAGAGTTACCATTAAGTGAAGATATCGTTGAAACATTAGACTTCATTGCTAGTAAAAGAAACTTTTACTTAAGTGGTAGAGAACCTGATTATGAAAGAGTTTATACAACTATTCTAAATGACTTACAAGATGGAAGATTAGGTAATATAACTATAGATAGGAAATAAGACAAAACTATTGTCTTTTTTTTTATAGAGGTATATACTGAAATAACAGGAGATAAAAATGAAAAACATAGTATTTGAAAAAGTGATGGATGAGTTTGGTTTGATAGAAGATACTACCAACAAGCAAAGACCTATATTAAAAAAATATTTGCTTCACGAATTAACTTTTCTAAAACTTATTGATTCATCGTGGCAAGTATACGGTGTTACTAAAGAATTTAACTCATATTTAAACGAGATAACTAGCATAGAAAATAATAAAACAGGACTAATAAAAATCATTGTTGCATATTTAAATTTTGAAAAAAAAATTAATTCAACTATTGACGATAAAGTAAAAGAAATAGAAGACAGGGTAAATATAGCTTTACTAAACGACCCCTTAACAGATATAGAAGTTAAATCTGTAAGAGATGACATCGAATTCAAAGATGAAATAGAAAAATTAATTGAGGCAACCAATATAATTAATAAAGGGAATAATATAATAACAGAGGAAAATCTTAAAGATAAAAAATTAGTAATTACTGATTTGACCAAGGAATCATATGACCGAGGAATATCGTATAATCTTATCAGTGATGAAAGTAGCCTCTACGTACAAAAGAAAACTAATTCGCAGGGGCACAGTAAAGAAGATAGTACTTATATAACAATCACTAATGCTACGTCAACAGAAGAAATCGAGCTAAGTTACAACTGTACTAAATGCAATAATTCTCTAAAAATCATATATAGTGATTTACGAAGTAGTTTTAACATTAATATTGAATACGACCTAGCACATAACTTAATTAGCCAAGGTTCTTATCCATGGTTAGGGAACAAAGAACCTAATCATTTAGATAGATATTTTATTAAAAGTATCATAGAAAAAGCAACCAAGACATCGCAAAATCTAAAAGAACAAATAACTTTGCCAAAAGAAAGTAAACCATTAAATAAAACAAAGACAACTAAATAGATTGTCTTTTTCTAATGATTGACAAAAACTCTCTTATAATATATTCTTAATACAATAAGGAGATAAATAATGAGTAAAAAAATTATTGCAAAATTCAATAAAATAACTGATAAATTATGCAAAGGACTAATTGACCTTTCAAAATTAGCTGATAAAAAAGAAGGAAAAGAAATAATAAATTTTACTGTTAAATTACTATTAGCTTTTATATTTATTTTAGTATTGAAAATTCCTGTTGATTTACTAATTATATTAGTACAAAGTTTGCTTTCGAGTTTACCGACTGTTTTAAATGCTTATTTATTACCAGGTAGTAGTTTGTTAATAACTTACACATATATCGTTTTCAGTTTGTTATTTGTTTACTATATTATTAAACCAAAAACAAATAAAAAAGACATGGTAAACGCAGTAGTGATAACCAAGTTTCTAAAATTCACTAAAACAACATTAACAATACTTAATATTCCTCTTATACTTAGTTCTGTTGTCTTAGTATTAGTTTTTGCTTTTTTAGTAGCGCTTTTATTTATGGGAGTATACTTCATTAGTTTGTTCTTAATGGTTATTAGTCTATTCATGGTTATTAGTTCATTTTCACTATTAATCTACACTACGACAAGAAAGGTTGTGAAACAATGAGCTCAGTTAAATTAATAAGAATAATGGCAATTGGCTTAGTTTTATTTGTCTTTGGTAGTTGGTTATTTTTTCTAGAATCTAATACACTTGATATAGCTCCTGAGATTGCTACTGTAGACCTTGAATTAGTAAATGATAAAACAGAGTATGCAGTTGACCAAAACAAACTTTATTATTTTACATCTGACACAGCATATATAAAAGTAATTAGTGAAACAGAAGATGATACTGTTTTTACCGTTGAAACAAATTATTATGAAGAATTTGGTCAGTTATTTTTATCTACCACTGAAAGTGAATACCGTAATTATACATATAATAATTTTTACTATCATTTTACTAGAGTTCAAGATTCTACTATTTATGGACATTTATATAATAATATTATAGAAGATCTATCAAAAAGAACTATTGGTAATTATGACCTAGTTATTTATCCTACCATTACTATTAATGTTAGTGAGGCTAATAGAAATTTGATAATAACACAAGGAAGAGGTGTCTAAAGTGCCTCTTGTTAAGTTTAAAGATGAATACATTGATAATTACGAATATGAAAAAACTTTATATCATGATGGTATAAACCTAATTGGCGGAATAGATGAAGTAGGGAGAGGTCCATTAGTAGGACCAGTAGTCGCAGCTTGTGTAATACTTCCAAAAGATTATATCATCGACGGTTTAACAGATTCAAAAAAATTAAGTAAAAAGAAAAGAGATCTTTACTATAATATAATTAAAGAGAATGCTATTAGTATAGGAATTGGCATTATAGATGAAAATAAAATAGATGAAGTAAACATCTATCAAGCCACTAAACTAGCAATGCAACAAGCTTATGATAAATGTCATATTAAACCAGAACATATTTTAATAGATGCTATGCCCATGGAAATGGAAGTACCAACAACCTCAATCATAAAGGGAGATTTAAAATCCCACACCATAGCCGCTGCTTCTATAATCGCCAAAGTAACAAGAGACGTTATGATGGAAGAGTTAGATAAACAGTATCCAGAATATGACTTCCAAAACAATATGGGGTACCCCACTAAGAAACATTTAGAAGCAATAGAAAAATACGGTATAATAAAAGAACATCGAAAAAGTTACGGGCCAGTTAAAGAAAAATTGTTATAATATAACTAACACTTGACAAATATAATAAATACTAGTATAAACTTATAGACAGGGATGTGAAGATTAATGAGTAAAAATTTAGTAATAGTCGAATCACCAAGTAAGAGTAAAACAATCGAAAAGTATCTTGGTAAGGATTATAAAGTAGTATCAAGTAAAGGTCATATTAGAGATCTTGCTACTTCGGGACAGTTTGGTTTAGGTGTCGATATTGAAAATGGATTCGAGCCTAAATATACAGCTATTAAAGGGAAAAGTAGTGTCATTAAGGAATTAAAAAAAGAAGTAAAAGACAGTGACAAAGTTTTTCTAGCAACCGATCCGGACCGTGAGGGAGAAGCAATTTCATGGCACTTGTTTGATGCTTTGGGAATTAAGGAAAACAATTATGAAAGAGTATTATTTAACGAAATAACAAAAGATAAAGTAATTTCCGCTATTAATAATCCTAAAAAAATTGATTATAATTTAGTTCATTCACAAGAAACAAGAAGAATATTAGATCGTATTATTGGTTTCCGTCTAAGTAAATTAATGCAAAGTAAAGTAGGAAGTAAAAGTGCTGGGCGTGTTCAAAGTGTTGCCTTGAAATTAATAGTTGATAGGGAAAGAGAGATACAAGCTTTTAATCAAGAGGAGTATTGGACAATAAAAGCTATCTTTACCGACCCAAAATTAGAAGCTACATTATACGAATATAAAAAAGAAGAAGTTAATATAACTAACGAAGAAGAATCAGATAAGATAATAAATGCATTAAATGATGAATTTATAGTTCAGGAAATAACAGAAAAACAAAAAAACAAGAAATCTAAATTTCCATATATAACAAGTAGCATGCAACAAGATGCTTCAAATAAATTGGGTTTTTCAGCTAAGAAAACAATGAGTGTTGCTCAAAAATTATATGAAGGTATTGATATCGGAAGTGAAACAGTAGGTCTTATTACTTATATGAGAACAGATTCAATTCGCTTATCTGATGAGTTTGTAGGAAGTACTTTTCACTATATTGAAGATAATTTTGGCAAACAATATATAGGTTATCCTAAAGTTGGTAAGAAAAAAGATAATGTCCAAGATGCTCATGAAGCTATTAGACCATCTAGTATTTTAAGAGAACCAAGTAAAATAAAAGAATATCTATCACAAGATGAATATAAATTATACAAAATGATTTATGCAAGAACACTGGCTTCATTAATGGCTGATGCCAAAGTATTAGCAACTACAATCATTTTGAATAACAACGACTATTTATTTAAATCAACTGGTCAAGTTGGCTTATTTGATGGATATTTAAAAGTATATAGGGATTATGAAGATAGTGAAGATAGAGAACTACCTAAGTTATCAGAAAAAGATATCTTAAAGAAAGAATCAATTGATAAAGAACAACATTTTACAAAGCCGCCTAGTAGATACACTGAAGCTAGATTGATTAAAGAAATGGAAGAATTAGGAATAGGAAGACCTTCTACTTATGCTAAAACAATGGATACAATCAAAGAAAGAGCCTATGTCACATTGGAAGAAAAAAAATTCGCACCAACGGAAATAGGATTCATAACAACAGATAAGTTACAAGAGTTTTTCTCTGATTTGATCAACGTTAAATATACTGCGTCAATGGAGGATGAGTTAGACCAAGTAGCTGAAGGGAAACTAGTTTGGAATTCTGTATTAGAAGAATTTTATAAATTATTTGAACCGCAAGTAAAGAAAGCCTTTGATGGTATGGAAAAAGAACCACCAAAAGAAACAGGAGAAATTTGTCCTGAATGTGGAAATCCCTTAGTATTTAGAAAAGGTAAATATGGTGAATTTATTTCTTGTGGTAACTATCCAGAATGTAAATATATTAAGAAAGAACAAAAAGTTGTTGTTGAAGTTTGCGATTGTCCTAATTGTGATGGGAAAATTGTTGAACGTAAAACTAAAAGAGGAAAAATTTTCTATGGATGCAATAATTTCCCGAAATGTAAGTTTGCCTCATGGGATAAACCTACTGGTGAAAAATGTCCGACTTGTTCTACTCCTTTAGTTGAAAAAGACAATAAAGTAATATGTCCTGAATGTGAAAAAGACCAATAAAGTCTTTTTTTTTCTTTTTTTTTCATATATAATAAAAATAGAAAAGGGAGATTGTATGAAAAATAATAAAGGGTTTAGTTTAATAGAATTACTAGCAGTTATATTAATAATAGGAATATTAGCTTCCATTGCGATTGGAGGAGTAATGTATATGCTTGAAACAGCTAAGGAAAATTACTATAAAACACAAGAAGAATTGCTAATTGCCTCAGCAAGAGAATATTACTTGAATAATCGTTATGATTTGCCTGACTCAGGAAATAGTAAAACCTTATCTACGAACACTTTATTAAAAGCTGGTTATGTAGATGATATTAAAGATCACAATAGTAATGAATGCACATCAATTGATGTACTAATAAAACACAACGTTGGTACCAACGATTATGAATATTCCGTTAAATGGAATTGTCCTGAATATCAAAACTAGGAGTAAGTATGAAATGTTATTTATGTTTATATCAAAATGATGATAACTTTATCATTTTAAAAGAAGGCAACTTAGAAGATTTAGATCAATACACAACTAAATTCAAAACATCAAGCCAAATCAAAGCCTTTCATCAAAATGTAATCACAGAACAAAATAATGTGCATTATAATTCCGTTAGAATAGTATCAGATAAAGATGAAATGACAAATAAGAGAACTAAAGTTTCTGTTTTATATCAAGAAGAAGAAATAATTCTATCACATAAAATGTTATTGTTTGAAATATCAACAAAGTTGTTTTTACCTGAGTATCAACCTATAATTACAACTCTTAAATATTCTCCGAAAGGAATAGAAGCATATAGTAAGTGGCAAACATTAAAAAATATAACAGCCATAGAACTTTCAAACAGCAGTAGAAAAGAATATAAAGAATTACAAAAGATAATAACTTCTTCTAAAACGACAATTAAAGAAAAAACAAAAGCCGCAGCACTTCAAGAAAAAGTATCACCATATATACTAACTGAAAATAAGTATAATGAAAAATGTAATTACTTAAGGTTTTGTACAAAAAAAGCACTAGAAGCATTGTATCCAAAATATAACAACACAGAAAGTATTATTTCTAAAACAAAATTACTTGAAGATTTACAAAATGATTTTATTAATACCATTAAAAATAAAATGGATACTAGAGAAGGATATTTTTGGGCAAGAAAAATATATAGTAAAATCAAATCACATGAAAAGAAAAATAATATAAATATATCAATTACTAAAGAGGATGAAAAACAACCAATATTAGTTGATGACTTTATAAGAGAAGAAGAAACAAATTTTGAAGTGTCAACTAAAGTGAAAGTGAAAAAATATGAAGAAGAATTGTAGTGACTACATTGATTATTTAGAGTATGAAAAAAAATACTCTATTAATACCATTATTAACTACAAAGAAGATATTGAAGAGTTCTTAAGTTACTTACAAAAAGAAAACTTAGATATCTCTGATTTTACTTATCAAGATGTGCGTTTATTTTTAATGTATTATAAAAATGACAAGAATTATAGTAAAAACAGTGTTTCTAGAAAATTAAGCGCCATTAGAAATTACTATAAATATTTAGTTAATCAAAATATAACTGATACTAATCCCTTCTCATTAATAAGTGCCCCTAAGAAAGATAAGTTACTTCCTAAATACTTTGAATACAATGAATTAGAAGAGTTATTTTCTAGTTGTGATAATACACCGTTAGGACAAAGAGACTTATTAATTTTAGAATTATTGTATGCCACTGGGATAAGAGTTTTCGAACTTGTTAACATTCACCTAGCTGATATATCATTTACTGATAAAAAAATCAAAGTATTAGGTAAAGGGAATAAGGAAAGACTTGTACAATATGGAGATTATGCAAAAAAAGCACTAGAGATATATTTAAACGACGGTAGAAGTAAACTTTTAAAAACAAAAAATAATTATCTTTTTCTAAATCACCTAGGAGAACAACTAACAGACCGTGGTGTTAGATATATCTTAGATAAATTAATTAAAACCACCTCGCTCAATAAAAACATTTCACCGCATATGTTAAGACATACATTCGCAACACATCTATTAAATGAAGGTTGTGACATATCATCAGTTCAAGAAATGTTAGGGCACGAGTCAATAAAAGCTACTCAAATATACACTCATGTTACTACTGACAGACTAAAAGATATATATTACAGTAATTTTAATAGAGCTAAAAAATAATTAATAGAAATATTAATTTTTTCTTTATGTAATAGAGAAAAATTTGGTATAATGATAATATCTTGAGGTGAATAGAGTGATAGAAGATTTTGAAAGTGAAGAACAATTATATAACCGTCTGCGACCTGCGTTAACTACAAAATGTAATGAATTGAAAAGATTAGATAATACAGATATAACTAATCAAGATATATGGGAATATCTGAAAGAAAACATTTGGTCTACAAGAACAAACTTAACTTTAGCTGATCTAGTAAATGATATATTACATTTAGATAAGACTGAGTTACAAAAAAAGCAAGATATCTGGTGCGATAAGCATTTATTTTAGGAGGAAACAATGAAAAAAGTAATTACATATTTAACAATATTTTTGTTATTAGCAACAGTAACATTAGTTGGGTTTAAACCCTTGTTTTCAAATCTTACGTATGGATTGGATTTAAGTGGTGGTTTTGAAGTTTTATATCAAGTTGAATCAATTGATGGTGAAGAGATTAATTCATCTAAAATTACAAGTACATATAAAACTTTACTAAGAAGGCTTGATGGTTTAGGTATCAGTGAACCTAACATCACTGTAGAAGGTGAAGACCGTATAAGAGTTCAATTAGCAGGTGTAACAAACGAAGAAGAAGCCAGAGAACAATTGAGTAAAACAGCTTCTTTGACGTTTAGGGATACTGATAATAATCTACTTATGACTAGTGAAGTATTATCAAGCGCCAAAGTAGGAGTAGATAACAGTGGTATGCCAGCAGTTTCCTTACAAATTAAAGATAAAGAGCTATTCTATGACATCACCAAAGAAATTAGTCAAACACCAGATAACCGAATTGTTATATGGTTAGACTATGATTTTGCTAATGACAGTTTTGCAAACGAAGAAGAAGAATGTGGAGCACTAAGTTCCTCAAATTGTTTATCAGTAGCAACTGTTTCACAAGGTTTTTCAAGCGATGTCATCATAGAAGGTAATTTTTCTAAAGAAGAAGTAGAAAATTTAGTAGACTTGATTAACTCAGGAAGTTTACCGACAAAACTTACTGAAATATCAAGTAGAACAGTAGAAGCTTCTTTTGGTGAAGAAACTCTCAATAACACTTTAATCGCAGGAATTATAGGGATTAGCTTAATCATCATTATGATGATTATAATATATCGTTTTTCAGGAATTATCTCAGCTATTTCAATCACCATATATACATTCTTAGTTTTCTTAACTTTTTGGTTAACGGGTGGAGCACTTAGTCTGCCTGGAATAGCTGCGATTATCTTAGGGATTGGAATGGCAGTAGATGCAAACGTCTTAACCTTCTCTAGAATAAAAGAAGAACTAAGTACAGGGATTAGTTTGAAAGAAGCATTTAAAAAAGGTAATAAACGTAGTTTTACAACCATTTTAGACTCTAATTTAACAACATTATTAGTAGCCGTTATCTTATTTATATTTGGTGAAACTAGCGTAAAAGGTTTTGCGACTATGTTAATCATTACCATTTTAGTTACAATGTTAACAATGGTAATCCTAACTAGATTCATTATGAAAAAATTTGTTAATAGCAATTACTTTAAAGATAAAACAAATTTATTTATTGGATATAATATTAATAAAAAGAAAAAAACAAAACAAAGAGATTATATTAAAGCAATGGTACCATCATTTATATTCTCAGGAATTATAATTATCATAGGAGCAGTAATGTTCTTTACTAGTGGTTTAAACTTAGGAATTGATTATCAAGGTGGAACCTCAATAACGTTGAAAACAAATAATACTATTACTACAGAACAAATAGCTTTAGATTTAGAAGAATTATCTTTAGAAAAAAGAAGTATTGAATTGACAGAAACGATAACTAATGAAGAAGAAATTAGTATTATAATAAATGATAACGTAGTAGAAGGTGAAATTGCAAATGTTAAAGATTACTTCAAAGAAAAATATAATGCCACAGTCGACATTAGAGTTATTAGTAATACAATAAAAGAAGAATTGACAATTAATGCTATATCATCAGTTATTATTGCTTTGATAGCTATCATAATTTATATTTCTATTCGCTTTCGTTTTAGTTATGCATTAGCAGCTATTAAAGCTATTATTCACGATGTACTTATAATATTCATGGTTTTTGCTATTTTCAAACTAGAAATATCTACCATGTTTATTGCAGCAGTTCTAGCGATAATCGGTTATTCAATTAATGATACAATTGTTACATTCGATAGATTAAGAGAAAACCTAAATAATAATGATAAAAACTTATCCAATAAAGAAATAGTTAATCAAAGTATTAAACAAACATTAGGAAGATCAATTACGACTTCAGCTACAACAATTTTACCAATATTAGCTTTGATTTTCTTAGGATCAAGGGAAATACTAAATTTCAATATCGCACTATTAATAGGGTTAATAAGTGGTACATACTCATCGATTATGATAGCACCAGCTATATGGTTGATCGTTGAAAAAATCTTTTTTAATAAAGACAAACCGAAAAAAGAAAAAAAAGTATATTATGATGAATTAGACGAAAAAACAATTAAGGGAATAAATTCATAACAAGAAGGGTAATACAATATGAAAAAAGACAGAAAATTATCAACAATTGAAGACATCCTCATGGCATATGAGATGTATAATGGAAATATAGAAGGATTAAATAAGATTAGAGATGCATATATTTACGCTGAAGAAAAGCATCGCGGACAATTTAGAAAAAGTAAAGAACCATATATTTGCCATCCTGTCGCAGTAGCTCACATTTTAACTGAAATAGGAGCAGATCAAGATACATTAATAGCAGCTATTTTACATGATATTATCGAAGATTGTGATGTAACAAGAGAAGACGTAGAAGAAAAGTTTGGTAAAGATGTAGCTAATTTAGTATATGGAGTTACAAAGCTAGGAAAAATACATTTTTCAACAGAGAATGAATACTTAATTGAATACTATAAAAAGATAATTGTAGGAATGAGTGAAGATGTTCGAGCAATTATAATTAAATTAGCCGACAGAGTTCATAATATGCGTACATTACATGCACTAAGCAGTGAAAAACAGAAAAAAATAGCCAAGGAAACCCTAGAAATTCTTGCTCCAATTGCCCATCATTTAGGGATGTATAAATTCAAAAGTGAATTAGAAGATTTAGCACTTCGTTATCTAAAACCTGAAATCTTTTATGATATTGTAGAAAAATTAAATAATACAAAACTAGAACGTGACAAAACTGTTTATGATATGGAAAAATCAGTTTCTGACGTGTTAAATGATCATCATATTGTTCACGAAATAAAAGGGCGTAGTAAGAGCATTTATAGTATTTATAATAAACTAGATAAAGGTAAAAAGTTTAATGACATTTATGATTTATCAGCTCTTAGAATATATGTTAACAAAGAGCAAGAATGTTACTTAGCTTTAGGAATAATTCATTCTAAATACAAACCTATTCCAAAAAGATTTAAAGATTATATAGCTATGCCTAAAGTAAATGGGTATCAATCTCTTCATACAACTGTATTCGGTACTGAAGGAGAAATATTTGAAATTCAAATCAGAACATATGAAATGGATGAAGTCGCTGAAAACGGAGTAGCATCACACTGGGCATATAAAGAGAAAAAAGATGCTAATGGGTCTAATAAAAATAGCACAGAACAAAAATTACAGTTTTTTAAATCTATTATTGAATTATCAGAAGAAACAATGTCTTCAGAAGAGTTTGTAAATAGTGTAAGAGACGAAGTGCTAAATAATAATATTTATGTCTTTACTCCTAAAGGAGACATTATTGAATTATCGAAAGGGTCTACACCAATTGATTTTGCTTACAAAGTACATACGCAAGTTGGAGAGAACATGATTGGTGCAATAGTAAACAACAACATAGTACCTCTTAACTATGAACTTCAAAACAATGATATTATCAAAATAAATACTAGCAAAAATAGTTTGGGTCCATCAAAAGAATGGTTAAATATTGCTAAATCAACCCAAACAAAAAATAAAATCAGAGCATTTTTCTTAAAAAGCGAAAAAGAAATTTATATTGAAAGAGGAAAAATAGCCTTAGAAAAGGAAATGCGTAAGAAAAAATTATCTTTTCAAGAAACATTTACTTCAGCCAACATAGAATTAATAAACAAAGAATTAAAAACAATTAGTTTAGAAGATATTTATTTACATGTAGGTAACAATAAATTTTCACCTATTAGTGTTATCAATATTATCCATAAAGAAGAAGAAACTGTTAAAACTAAACCAGTTAATAAAACTCCGTCAGAACAACATACTGGTATAATAGTAGCTGGTATAGATAAAGTAAGAGTAAATTTAGGACAATGCTGTAATCCAATACCTGGAGATGATATTGTCGGATATATTTCAAAAACAAACGGAATTACTATCCATCGTAAAAAATGTCATAATTTAGCATTGTTGGACAAGAGATTAATCAATGTTAATTGGAATAATATGCCAGCAGATAAATATGTTACAACACTAAGTATTCAAAGTAATAATAAAGAAAACAATTTATTAGATATCATCCAAAAAGCTAATTATATGGATGCAAGTTTTGATCGAGTTAATACTGCCGTTAAAAATGATACTCTAATTTATGAAGTTGATTTTTATGTTAGAAATACAGAACACTTAGACAAATTAATAATTAATTTATTGAAACTTTCATATATTGAAGCAATTGAAAGGGTAATAAAATGAGAATTGTTGTACAAAGAGTTATCCAAGCACAAGTTACCGTTTCAGAAGAAGTAACTGGTAAAATTGATCAAGGGTTAGTTTTATTAATTGGTTTTAGTAAAGAAGATACCAAAGAACAACTAGCTAGTTATGCTAGGAAAATAGCTAATTTAAGAATCTTTGCCGATGAGAATAACAAAATGAATCTATCTGTTTTAGATGTAAAAGGTAAAATATTATCTATTTCACAATTTACATTATATGGCGATACAAAAAAAGGCAATAGACCAAGTTATCAAGATGCGATGGCACCTGAAAAAGCAAAGGAATTTTATGATTTATTCAACAGAGAATTAGCAAAATATGTAGAAGTTGAAACAGGGGTGTTTCAAAGTCAAATGCAATTAGAACTTATAAATGATGGTCCAGTAACAATAATAATATAAGGAGTGATATATATGTTAAAAAACAAAATAAATTTTCGTCTGTTAAATATTTTAATACTACTATTAGTGCTATATATAGGTGCCTCTACAATTGAAATATGGGGTGGAGTAGTTGCAACTATACTAGGTTTGATTTTACCGTTTGTCGTTGCGTTTTCTATTGCTTATGCTTTATCACCAATAACTAATTATTTGGAAGAAAAAGGAGTTAGAAAACAACTATCAGTTGCTATTGTTACAATGTCAGTCCTTTCTCTAATCGTTGTAATAATATCTATTACATTACCACTTATTTATGATCAATTAATCGTTTTCTCCGGAGTTGTAGCAGAAGTAATTCAAGACTTCTCAGGGCGTTTCGATATTAACTTAGGCGAACTAGGTGATAGTTTCTCATCCGGATTAAATGACTTTATATTATCAATGGGACAAATAGTATCAACAGGAACAATTGATTTCTTAGGTAAATCAGTAGGATATGTAACCCAAGGTATAATAGTTTTAATTCTTTCTGTTTATTTCTTATACGATATGGAAAAATATCGTAATTTTGTATCGATATTCTCTAAAAAAACATCATATCGTTCATTTAGATATATTAAACAATTAGATAAAGAATTAACTAATTACATTAAAGGATTATTTATTAACACGATAATTCAGTTTATTGAGTATACATTACTATTCTTTATCATAGGTCACCCAAACTGGTTATTATTAGGTATTTTGGCATCAGTGACTACTGTAATACCATATTTTGGAGGATTATTCACTAATTTAATTGCCATAATTACAGCCAGTGTTGTCTCAACACCACTATTTATCGCAACTATAATAATATGTGCAATATTCCCACAATTAGATGGATATGTAATATCGCCTAAAGTATATGGTAAAACAAACAATATAAATCCAATTCTTGCAATTGTTGCTGTTTCTATAGGTGGTACACTAGCTGGTTTTATCGGAATTATAGTTTCATTACCAATAGTAATAGTTTTATCCCATACATTCAAATTTTTCAAAGAAGATATAAAAGATGGTATGTTAAAAGTGAAAAAATCGATTTAGCACATAAGCTAAGTCTTTTTTTTTACATAATTTCCCATAAACTTTTCACAATTAATATATATTCAATTAGTATACTAGTTACAGAAAGGAGCTGGTATATGATTAATAACAATTACCAATAAACAATGTTAATAGAAAAAAAAGAAAGATAATGTTATACTAATATTAGGTGGTGAACTATATGTATACAATATGTTTAGTAGAAGATGAGCAAAACTTATCGACGCTAGTTAAAACTTATTTAGAAAAAGCTAACTATAAAGTCATAACCTTCGAAAAAGGAAGTGACGCAATTAATTATATTGGGAACAAAATAGATCTTTGGATATTAGATATAATGTTAGCAGACGAAATAAGTGGTTATGACATTATCAAAAAAATAAGAACCCAAGATCAATTAGTACCAGTTATATTTACTTCCGCAAGAGATCAAGATTTAGATAAAATAATTGGATTAGAACTTGGAAGTGACGATTATTTAACCAAGCCTTATTCGACAAAGGAACTAGTATTAAGAGTAAATAATATAATGAAAAGAACTTATAAAAAAGAGAATAATAATTTCTTATATTATGAGGACTATATCATTGATATTACTAAACGAGTAGTAACTTTAAATGAAAAAGAAATTAAATTGACAACACTAGAGTTTGATTTATTACTAACACTCGTAGAAAATATCAATAAAAGCTTTGCACGTGATGAAATTCTTAATATAGTGTGGGGAAGCGATTATTTTGGAACAGATAGAGCAGTAGACGATTTAGTTAGAAGGATACGAAAGAAAATGCCAAAACTAAATGTTGTGACTATCTATCGTTATGGGTATCGCTTAACATGAGAAATACAATATTCAGATTAAACTCACAATTACTAGTTTTAATATTGCTTTTATTTTTAATAGGAGTAGTATTACTAGGTTTGATATTACCAACGACTGTTATACCATTTGGCGAACAAAATCTGTATAACTACTTAAGACAACCTCTTTCTTATATAAATACCGAATCTGACATTACAAGCATTAACTCAGAAGTCGGCTATATTTATATATTAGAAGATAGCATGTTAGTTTCTGAAGGTTTGGATATAATTACCAATAACATAGATATCGATACACTATTAGAAAAAATGGATAAACAACAAGGAAACTTCACTATCAAGGATAGAAAATATTATTATGCCATCAACGAAACACAAAATAGTGGCACAATCATCGCTGTGACAAATGATATATACATAACAAGAGTTAAACAAGATATTATTAATACAATTTTACCAATCATATTGATTACATTTACCGTAATCGGACTAACATTAGTAATATGGGGTGGATTAGTTGTTAGAAAAATAGAAAAATTAAAGACAAGAATTGATAATTTCGATGACGATGAATTATCAAAAAGCATAGACTTTGGTGTTGATGATGAAATTAAAGCTTTATCATTAGCAATTGAAGATATGCGAACTAGTCTGAAAAATCAAGAAGAATACCGTAATCAAATGTATCAAAATATATCTCATGATTTTAAAACTCCTCTTACTGTTATAAAATCATATATTGAAGCTGTTGAAGATGATATAGAAAATCCTGACACAGCATTTGAAATCATAAAAAAACAAACTATAAACTTAGAACAAAAAGTTCACTCTCTATTATACTTAAATAAACTAGATTACATGAAGGATTCTCATGATTTAAATTTCAAAACAATTGATATTGAAAAAATCATCGATGAAGCAATAGAAAAATTCAAGTTTCAAAGAAAAGAAATAGTATTTACTAAAAATATTATTAAGAAAAATGAATTTATAGGAACAGATGATTTATTCGAGACCATTATTGATAATATATTACAAAACTTTATGCGTTATACAGAAACTGAAATAAAAATAACCATTAAAAATAACAAACTTATTTTATATAATGATGGAAAAGGTATTGATCCGGATTTCATAGGTGCTATGTTTACCCCATTTAGAAAAGGAATAAAAGGTGAATTTGGATTGGGTTTATCAATAGTAAAAAAATCATTAGCACTCATGAACTATGATATTTTAGTAAAAAATCATAAAAAAGGTGTATCGTTTACAATATATAAAAAAGCTGCTAAATAAGCAGTTTTTTGTTGCATTACTTTATTTTCGAGCGTATTATAAAAATAGGAGGACCATATGAATAAGAGGATTTTAAATGATATCAACGAAATATTACAATTACCAGAAATAGAAACAACAGACACAATTATATCGATGCATAATATGTCTAATAAACTTAGTTTTGAGTTTTCAAAATATCCAGTGACAAACGAAGATGAAATTGTTAAACATTTAAATCAGTTAGTACTAAAAAGAATTCTCAATGGTATTCCAAAAGTAAAAATGGCAGGATTAATTCTCGATGAAAGCAAAACTACAATAGCGTTATTACAATCACCAAAATATTGTATTAACGATGAATATAAAGTAACCTTTGAACTCGATGAGGAAAATACTTTATTAGTTACAGATAGAAGCAATCCAAAATTCAATGAAAAATTGTATAAATATATAAAAAAAAATCATATTAAATATATAAAAGAACAGTTGGAATTATTAAGGGAATTTAAAAGTGAATTTAATTTAAATTATATACATTCTGCTTTTAGTTTACAAGAAGAAGTAGAAAATTCTCCGCGTGAACAGTTTTTTGTAAAGTATCCGTTTAAAGATAATTGTATAACAAGTAAAATTACGTATCATAGAAAGCCAAATATGCAAGTTTCTATTAGTCCTTTAGAACTGAAAAGAGAAGAAGTTACATACGAAGGACCGACTTCTGAAGAATTAATGAGTCAGCACAAAACATCTATTTTAAAACGATCACCAGTTGAAATAACTAAATTGCCAGTAGAGTTTCAAAAAATAATCAGAAAATAGTTAAATTTAGAACAATAAAAAATCTTGCAACTAAGGTATTGTCAAACATACATTTATTTGTTATAATCATATTGTTCTTGTTTATGGCGAGATAGCTCAGTTGGCTAGAGCGCTCGGTTCATACCCGAAAGGTCGTGGGTTCAAATCCCTCTCTCGCTACCATAAAGAAGTTAAAGACTAGTAATTGCTAGTCTTTTTTTATTTTATTTTAAAAAAACAGGGCACATTTCTTAAGTAATTGCAAATAATTAACTAGGAGGTGTTATTATTCCAAGGAAAATAGAAACAGTGTATCAAGATAGTTATAGCGATTGTGGTATATGTTGTCTACTAAGTATTATTCGTTACTACGGTGGTAATGTTTCGAAAGAATACTTAAGAGAAATAACTTTTACTAACAATAATGGGACTAGTTTTTATCATTTACTAACAGCTGCACAAAAAATAGGGTTTACTGGAAAAGGAGTAGAGTGTTACTTAGACGAGTTAAATAACAACGAGTTACCAGTAATAGCACATATAAAAATCAATAATTTAGAACATTTTGTAGTAATTAGTAAAATAGATAAAAATAAAGAGCAATTAGTTGTAAGTGATCCAACCTCAGGCATCAAAACATATAGTTTTGAAAAATTTTATCAACTGTCAACTAACCAGTATTTAATATTACTTCCAATAAAAAAAATACCTAACTATCGACAAAAAAAGATTATAACAAAGATAATAAAAAAAGTTCTCTATCAAAAAAAACTTTCCATTTTTATATTATCACTCTTATCAATAATTACAATTAGTTTTCATTTAATCGCAACTTATTCATTTCAGTATATCTTAGACTATGGCATTAACCAAAAAGTAAATGACAATATAATTATTATTACATCTTTTCTTACAATACTGATATTTACAAAGTTAGTTGCTGAATATATAAGAAATCTATTACTAAATGATTTTGAATTAATTATTGAAAATAATCTATACACTGAAACATATAAACAAATAATAACCCTCCCGTATTTATATTATCGGAATCGACCAAACGGAGAGATACTAACAAGATTATTAGACTTAAGTGAAGTAAGAACTTTTATATTCAATATTGTAAACTTTCTTCAACAAGATTTATTTATATTTGTATTCTCATCTATATTGCTATTTTTAATTGATATCCATCTAGGAATTTTAATTTTTGTCATTGGAATGATTATTTTTATTTTGAATGTTTTCTATCAACCAAAGTTCTATCACAATAATTTATTGTTAAAAGAGGAAACAGCTAAGGTAAATACATATTTATTAGATTCAATAAAAGGCAATGAAACAATAAAAGGATTACATCTAGAAAAGAATTTTATAAAGAACTTTAATTCGTTACTAGATAAATATCAGTTGACTATCAAAAAGTTAACTACAAAAATATTTACAGAATTATTTCTACGCAATAATGTATTAGAGATAAGCAAAGTATTATTACTGGCAATAGGTGGTTATTTAGTAATAGAAGAAGAGTTATCAATAGGTAGATTAATTTCCTTTTACATGATTACCCCATATGTACTATCAGCTTTTCAAAGTTTTTCCAATAATTTTCTTAGTTACTATAAAGCTAAGATAAGTCTAAATAGAATAAGGGATGTCTATGATGTTAAATGTGAAGAATTTGACTACGCTAGGGAATATCGATATGCTCAAGGCTCAAATAAAATAAAAATAGAAAATCTAAAATATTCATACAATGGAATAAATAATGTTATAAACAATTTGTCTTTGAGTATTAAAGAGAAAGAAAAAATATTATTATGTGCAGGTAGTGGATTTGGGAAAAGTACATTAATAAAACTAATATTAAGGTTTTTAGAAGTGCCGAACAACAAAATATTTATAAATGGAGTAGATATTAATAAATTTCATTTAGATGATTTGAGAAATAAAATAACTTACGTATCTCAAGAAGAAGTGTTGTTTACAAGAAGCATCAAAGAAAATATTACTTTAAACAGAATAATTAGTGAAGAGGAACTAAAAAAAGTATGTAATATAACATTAGTAGACGAACTTTTAAAAGATAAAAAAATCAGTTATGAATATTTGCTAGAAGAAAATGGTTATAATTTATCTGGAGGAGAAAGACAAAGACTTATACTTGCTAGAGCGCTATTAAACAAAAGCGAAATACTAATATTAGATGAAGCATTTAGTCAAATTGATAGTTATAAAGAAAGAAAGATATTGACCGGTATATTTGAGTATAAAAAGGACTTAACAATGATAGTTATAACACATCGCTTTACCAATAAAGATTTATTTACTAAACAAATTTTTCTTGATAGGAAAGGAGTCAGCAATGGTTATAAAAAAAATAGTAGCAACAATAATCCTGGTAACTTTGGTAACAATAGTCGTTCATCAATTAGTAAATCAAACAGTCGAACAAAGAGTAATAAAGGAAGTAGTAATCGAAAACAATCAAATAATAATAACACTAGCATATGAAGAACTTTGGTTACTAAGTAATAAAGTGTTTTATTTTAATAACCAAAAACACAACTTTGAAATAATTGATAAAACAGAACCATTTAAAATAAATGATATTTTTTATCAAACGATTAATTTGCAACTAGACGAAGTGATTACTACTGATAATAAAATTGAAACTATAAGTCTATACCAAAAAGAAAAAAGTATCTTTGAAGTAATTTCGAATAGTATATGGAGGAATGAATGAAAGAAATGAATCGACAACAACTAGAATCAGTAAAAGGAGGTTTTTCTGTATGGGCAGGACTAGTCATAACAGCAATTGTTATTTTTGTAGTAGGAATAGTAGATGGTTTTGTCCATCCAAAAGAATGCGAATAGGAGAAATATGAAAAACATTAGCGAATTAGAATTAAAAGACATAATAGGCGGTACCAGTATAAGTGGATCCTTAATCAATGCTATCACATCATTGATTGATTTTGTTTACGACATAGGTAAAAGTATCGGATCATCTATAAGAAGAATCAGTAGTGATAAAATATGTTCGATAGAATAAAGGAAATAAGTTTAAAACTATTACTTACTATAAGTATATATATGACGTATTATCTCTTATTTTCAATTGGAACATATATAGGAACTTTTCTAAGAAGAATGTATGAAATCAGCTGTAATTTTTGATGAAAAAACACTTTTTAGAGAAAAAAAACAAAAAAAAGTAATTTTCTGTCACTTTTTGTTTTACATTTAAAAAATCGTGTGCTATAATTCTTTTTAGGAACAAGGAAGGGAGGGAAGAATATGACACGAGTTGAAGTAAGAGGAAATTTAGACTTATCTTTGAAAAAGTTTAAACAAAAAGTGGCAAGAGACGGAGTCCCTTCTGAATGTAAAAAACGCGAAGGTTACGACAAACCAGGAGTTAAACGTAGAAACGCTAAAAAAGAAGCAATCAAAAATTCACGTAAAAAAAGCCGTAAAGAACGCACAATGGGAAGAGACTAATCTCTTCCTTTTTATTTTATAGTTTGTTATAATAAATAAAGAAAGAGGTGTATTATGAATTTAGTAGAACAACTAACAAACGATTTAAAAGAAGCAATGAAGAATCAAGAGAAAGAAAGATTAACTGTTATTAGGATGGTAAAAGCGTCTATGAAGTTAGAAGAAATAGATCGTAAGAGAGAATTAAATGATGAATTAGTGATTGATGTTGTAAATAAACAAATAAAAATGAGACAAGACTCAATTACTGAATTTAAAAAAGCTGATAGAATGGATTTAGTTGCTAAAAACGAAGAAGAAATATCTTTCTTAGTTAAGTACTTACCAGAACCATTAACAGAAGAAGAAGTTACTGAGATTATAGAAAAAGCATTTAAAGAAACTAATGCCAGTTCAATAAAAGATATGGGACAAGTTATGAATTTAGTAACTCCTCAAGTAAAAGGACGTTTTGATTTAAAAAAAGTAAGCGAAACAATTAGGACCAAATTACAATAACAGATTAATAATTAGTCTGTTTTTTTCATATCATTTAAAAGGTGATATTATGATAAATAAATTAGTAGATTACATAAAAGAAGAAGAGTTTAAGTTAACAGTTTATAACGATAGAGTGCATATTACGAACTACCTAGAGTTATTATCTTTAGAAAATAATATGATAAGGATTAAAACTCCTAAAAAAAGATATAATATAAAAGGCGAAGATCTTCTAATAATAAGGTTATTAAACAGTGAAATATTAATCACTGGACACTTCCTAGAAATAGAGATTAAATATGATAAGAAGTAGATATACAATTGAAATTAGCGGTAAAAATACTAAACGCTTTTTGAAAGAATTAATTAAAAAAGGATTAACTTTATATCACATAGAAGATAGAGGCAAGACGTTAATAATAAGCTGTCCAAAAGAAACAAAAGATCATTTATTGAACTTAAAAACGACTTATCAAATCAAAATCAAACATTTGACAGGAATAGAACGATATTTAGTTATGTTAAAAAAGTATAAATTTTTTCTAATAATGATATTATTTAGCTTCTTGTTATTAAAAATATTAACAATGTTAATATTAGAAGTAGAAGTAATTCATTCAAATCAAGAATTAAAAAAATTTCTAATTGAGGAATTAAACACACACAACATAAGTAAATACAATTTCAAAATCAGTTATGAAGAAAAGGAAAAAATAATTAATACCATTTTAACAGAGCATAAAGACAAAATTGAATGGTTGGAAATAACAGAAGTTGGAAATAAGTACATTGTAAGAGTAGAGCCAAGAGTATTCAAAGAAGAACAAACAGTCTTAAGTTCTAGGAATATTATAGCCAAAAAAGATGGTATGATAACTTACATCGAGGCAAGTTCAGGAACTGTTGTTAAAGAAATAAATGATTATGTCAAAGAAGGAGAAGTAATCATTTCAGGAGAAATAAAAAATAATGAAGAATTAAAAAAGGCCGTTTCAGCAAGTGGTAAAGTATTAGCTGAAACATGGTATCAAGTAGAAATAGAAATGCCACTTTATTACTACGAAGAAAAGACAACAACTAATACCCAAAATATTGTTAGAATAAATCTATTTAACAATATTTTTAATATCTTCTCAACACCATATGATTTTTCTAAAGAAGAGCAAATATTATCATTAGGAAACTCACTATTTCCTTTTAATATAGAAGTAATAAAACAACAAGAAATCATAAAAATCGAAGAAAATTATACAAAAGAAAAAGCTGTTTTAAGAGCAGAAGAACTAGCAAAAACTAAATTATTACAAGGTTTACCAGTAAATAGTGAAATAATTTACCAAAAAACTTTGAAAACTTATGAAAAAAATAGTAAAATAATAGTAGAAGTGTTTTTCAAGACAGTTGAAGACATCACTTCATACCAAGAAATAATTGAAGAACAAATAGAACAGTAGGTGATAGAGTGTTAGAACCAATATCTGAAATGATTAATGGAGCCATTGATATAACATTGCCATTTGCTCTAATAACCATTATAGTTATTGTACCAATAAGATTATTATATTTGAAGCAACAAGAAAGAGACATTATAATTTATAAAGAATTATTTTATTTATCAATCATTATTTATTTGCTAGCATTAATTAATATAGTAACTTTTGAAAATACTACTCTATACTATACAACTAATAATTTTACCCCATTTAAAGAAATATTAAGATATGATTTAGGAAGTCGATTATTTATTAAAAATATTATAGGAAACATTGTTTTGTTTATTCCGTACGGAATACTAGCAACATATTTTTTAAGATTAAAAAAAGTATCATATTTTCTATTGATAGTAACTATAACATCATTGTTAATAGAGTCAACACAATTACTTATTGGTAGAATATTTGACATAGATGATATAATTTTAAATGTAGTAGGTGGACTTAGTGGTTATGTCATATATAAAATATCAAGTCTATTATATGACAAAGTCCCATCAAAATATAAGAAAGAGTGGATTTTAAATGTAGTATCAATCATTATATTGATCGGTGTAATTTATTTCCTATAGGTGCAAGATGATGAAATTAGAAGTAATTAATACAACAGAGGAAAGTATAAAAGAATTGAAAAAAGTAGTTAAAGTCTTGAAATACGCTTGTAAGAAAGAAAAACTCAAAAGAGTTATGTTTAACTTAATAATAGTTGATAATAATAAAATCCAAGAAATAAACAAAAGCTATCGAAATAAAAATCAAGTAACGGATGTCATCACCTTTGCTTTAGAAGATGAAGATACAGTAATAACCAAAACAAAATATAGGATATTAGGAGATATATATATATCACTTGATAAAGCAAAAGATCAAGCCTTAGAATACGAACACTCTCTATTAAGAGAACTATCGTTTTTAGCAGTTCATGGTTTTTACCATTTACTAGTCTATGATCATTTAATAAAAGAGGAAGAAGAAGTAATGTTTAAATTACAAGAAGAGGTGTTAGAGAGATATGAAATTACCAGATAACAGAAGAAAAAGAAGAGGAATAAAAAGATTTTGGCAGAGTTTCGGATACTCGTGGGATGGTTTTAAATATGCTTACGCTAATGAACAAAGCATGCTAATTCATTTAATATCAGTAATAATAGTAGTAGCGTTAGGTATATGGCTAGCAATTGATGTAACTGAGTGGTTATTATGTCTATGTATGTTCGGATTCGTATTAGGTGGAGAATTACTTAATACGGCAGTAGAAGCAACTGTAGATATGGCAATGCCAGATATAAACCCACTAGCTAAAATAGCTAAAGATACAGCAAGTGCAGCAGTAGCAGTCTTCGCTAGTATCGCAGCAATAATAGGACTAGTAATTTTCATTCCTAAAATATTAGTACTATTAGGAATCATGTAGGAGTACAAATGAAAGACAAATTATATAATTTATTAACTAATAGTTACTCACCATATTCTAATTTCAGAGTAAGTGCTATTGTAGTAACAAAAGATAAAAAAGAATATACAGGTATTAATGTTGAAAACGCCTCATATGGGGCTAGTATTTGTGCAGAGAGAACAGCAATATTAAAAGCCGTTTCAGAAGGAAATAAAAAAGGAAATTTTGACAAACTATATGTTATGGTTGATAGTGATAAAATAAGCAGTTGCTGCTTTGCTTGCCGACAAGTTATTACTGAATTTTATGAACCAAATGATGAAATAATTTTATATAATAAATTAGGCGATAGTATAACATATACTGTTAAAGAATTATGCCCTTTGCCATTTACAAGTGAGGATTTATAATGAAAGCATGCGGATATGTAAGTATTGTAGGAAGACCAAACGTAGGGAAAAGTACATTATTAAACTCACTACTTGATTATAAACTAGCAATCACTTCAGATAAAAGTGGAACAACAAGAAATATTATTCAAGGTATATATAACGATGAAGATAGCCAAATAGTATTTGTAGATACACCAGGTATTCATAAACCACAACACAAATTAGGGAATACTCTTAACAGAAAAGCCTATAATAGTTTTGATGGCGTTGATGTTATTCTTTTTGTAATTGATTGTGAAAAAGGCTACGGAAAAGGCGATGACTTCATTTTAGACAGAATTAAAAGCAGTGAAGTACCTGTCTATTTATTATTAAATAAAGTAGATCGCATAGTAAAAGAAAAGTTATTTAGCATGATAACTGAATTAAACGAAAAGTTTGATTTTAAAGAGATAATACCAGTATCAGCTTTAAAAAAAGACAATCTAAATGCTCTAATTAAATGTCTGAAAACAGATTTACCACAACAAGAAATGATTTTTGATGAAGATGAACTTACAAACATCTCAACTAGATTTATTATTAGTGAAACAGTAAGAGAAAAGTTATTGCACTTAACAAGCGAAGAAATACCACATACTATCACTTGTTACACAGAAACATTCGAAGAAGAAGAAAATATTATTAATGTTGGCGTTGTCATCGTTGTTGATCGTGAAAATATAAAAAAAATAATCATCGGGAAACAAGGGAAGATGTTAAAAGAAGTAGGAATAAGAGCTAGATATGATATTGAAAAGATGCTTGGAAAGAAAGTATATCTTACAACGTTTGTAAAAGTAATTAAATCATGGAGAGATAAAGAAAAACACTTAAGAGAATTAGAATTAGAAGATGAATAGAAAGTAAATAAACTTACCATTATAAAAATAATGGAGGTTATATGGAAGATATATTATGGGGCCTATTTAAAAAAACAGGTGATGTTAAGTATTTTATAATGTTTAACAATATAAAAAGAAAGAAGTGATCACATGCAAATAGTTAAAACAGAAGGATTTATTTTGAGTGATACTTCGTATGGAGAAACCAGTAAGATATTAAATGTTTTAACTAAGGATTACGGTATTATCGGCATTATGTCTAAAGGGTGCAAGTCCTTAAAAAGTAAATTAAGAGGCGTATCAAATAAAATGACATATGGTTACTTTCACATTTATTATAAAGAATCAGGATTATCAACACTAATTACTGTTGATTTGATAGATCCTTTTTTAAATATAACAAAAGATTTAGAACGAGTTAGTTACGTAACATATTTAATGGAATTAGTAAATCAAGTGGTTAAACAGACCGATGATAACATCTTTCCAGTTTTCATTGAAACAATCAAAAAAATAAATGAAGGATATGATAGTTTGGTATTAACGAACATATTAGAATTAAAAATGTTAGATGCTCTAGGAGTTAAACCTAATTTAGATGAATGTGCCGTTTGTGGTAATGTGACTAATATCTTAACAATAAGTGGTTCTATGTCAGGTTTTATATGCGAAAATTGTCATACTAATGAAAAAATAGTATCAAGTAAAACCATTCAATTAATGAGAATGTTTTACTATGTTGATATTAGTAAAATCAGTAAGTTAGAGATAAATGAAAATGCAAAAAAAGAGATAAATGAATTTATTGATGAGTATTATGATAAGTACACTGGATTATATCTTAAAAGCAAAAAGTTTTTAAAAACAATATTAAAGATAAAGTAGAGGAATAGATGAATTATTATATATTAACAATGTTATTAGCGCTATTTACAGCACAAACAATCAAATTTATTATTGAATCAGTTAAATCCAAAAAATTAAAGTTTGCAAGATGGGTTAACGGAAGTGGAGGAATGCCAAGTTCACATACAACTCTAGTATCGTCCATTTCAACAATAGTAGCAATGACAGAAGGCATAAACTCGTTACTGTTTGCTGTGTGTGTAGCATTCAGCTTAATTGTTGCCTATGATGCTATGGGTCTAAGAAAAGAAAGTGGTAAGCAAGCAGCTGCTATAAATAAATTATTTAATGATTTAGTAGAAAAACCCAATAAAGCAAAATATAAAAAACTAAAAGAAGAACTAGGTCATAATCCTAGCGAAGTATTAGCAGGGTTGATTTTTGGTAGCGTTTTTACATTAATAGTGCTACAATTATTCATATAAGGAGGACATAATGGAAAAAATAACAATGGAAGAATTAGTAAATTACTGCAAACAATATGGTTTTGTATATCAAGGGAGCGAAATATATGGCGGACTTGCCAATACTTGGGATTACGGACCGTTGGGAGCAAGAATTAAAAACAACGTTAAAGATGCTTGGAGAACAAAGTTTATTCAACAAAGAAAAAATGCATATGAAATAGATCCAACTATTTTAATGCACCCAAAAGTATGGGAAGCATCAGGGCATGTAGGTGGTTTTTCTGATCCTCTAATCGACTGTAAAGAATGTAAGACAAGACACCGCGCTGACAAATTATTGGAAAACAATAATGTAGAAGCTGCGGATGCTTTAACTCATGAAGAGATGATTCAAACTATCAAAGATAAAAACATCACTTGTCCAAACTGCGGTAAAAGCAATTTTACCGATATAAGAGAGTTTAAATTAATGTTTGAAACTCATCGAGGTGTAACAGAAGAAAATCAAATGAAAATTTATTTAAGACCAGAAAATGCTCAAGGTGAATATGTTAATTTTCTAAATGTTCAAAGAACAACAAGATCAAAATTACCATTCAGCATTGGTCAAATTGGTAAAGCATTCCGTAACGAAATAACACCTGGAAATTTTATGTTTAGAACAATTGAGTTTGAACAAATGGAATATCAAACATTTTGTAAAGAAGGCGAAGATGAAACTTTATATGAATTTTACAAAGAATTTGGTAAGAAGTTTTATACTGATTTAGGTATTAAAGAAGAAAAATTAAGATTTCACGACCATGATAAACTAGTATTTTATGCAAAAGCAGCATGTGATATTCAATATGAATTTCCATGGGGATTTGACGAAATCAATGGGACTCATAATAGAACTAATTACGATCTAACAAGACACGAAGAGTATAGTAAAGTATCTATGAGTTATCAAGACCCAGAAACAAATGAAAAATTCATACCATATATAATTGAAAGTACATACGGAGTTGACCGAAGTGTGCTAGCTCTATTAACAGAAGCATATCACAAAGAACAACTGGAAAACGATGAAAGAGAAGTGCTTAAAATACATCCTTTCCTAGCACCGTATAAAGTAGCTATATTACCATTGGTTAAAAAATATCATACAGAAAAAGCAAATGAATTATTCGAAATTTTCAGTAAACAATTCATGACTAGTTATGACGAAACAGGATCAATTGGGAAACGTTATAGAAGACAAGATGCTATTGGAACACCATTTTCAATAACAGTAGACGATGAGACTGTAAATAACAATACTGTCACAATTAGAGACAGAGATACAATGGAACAAATCACTCTTCCTGTTGCAGAAGTAATTGATTATATTAAAGAAAGAGTAAAATTATAAATGAAACCGCTAATAGGAGTTGTTTTAAGAAGTATAAAAATAGAGCAAAGTAACAGCTTGTATATGTCAGAAAAAACAAGAAGAGGGATAATTAAATCAGGAGGAGAAGTATTTGCAATTACTCCTCCACAAGATATAATATATATTGAAACTCCAGGAGATAAATTACCCGAATTAACTTTAGATGAAAAAAATTTCATTGAGAGTCAATTATTATTGTTAGATGGATTATTCATGCCAGGTGGTGAGAAGTTTTCTGAATACGACAGATATCTTTTAGAAAGAGCAATCGAATTAAAAATACCTATTCTAGGAGTTTGCCTAGGTATGCAAATCATGAGTTGTTATAAACAAGAAGTAAAATTGAAAAACATCGAAACAATAAGTAATCACTTATCAGAAGATAATGACGAAAAATATAAACATCTTGTGAAAATAGATATTAATTCAAAATTATATAATATCTTTCAACAAGAACAAGTCACAGTTAATAGTTTTCATAGCAAAGAAACTTTTGAAAATGGAATTTACCAAGTAGTAGCAAAAAGTGAAGATGGAATTATAGAAGCAATAGAATACCCAAGCGATACTTTTAACGTTGGAGTGCAGTGGCACCCTGAATACATGGTAGAATATGATGAGTTTGCTAAAAAACTAATGCAAACCTTTATAAAAGAAGCGTTAAAATACAAATTTAGCAAAAATCAAACAGTAGAAACAATTTAATTAGCTTATTTATTATAAAAAGACGTTAAAATACTTGACATTTACTGGTTAAATAGCATATAATTATAGCAATCGAGAAAAGGAAAGAGATTTTATATCCACCTGATGGCACATTAGCCTTGGGTCAAAAGCCGAGTGATTATTATATTTATAAGCAGTTTTTATAATAATAAACATATTAGGTTTTTTGAGTGGGTATAAGAAATTATACTCACTTTTTCTTGTATATATGGAGGTGTAACTATCGCAAACAACAAAAACAACCAATTGATTAATGAACAAATTAGAGCAAGAGAAGTATTAGTTATTGGACCTAATGGAGAACAAGTTGGTGTTAAACCAATT
>CAYJHB010000004.1:0-6595 GCA_964370105.1 uncultured Muribaculaceae bacterium
TAGTCACTCACTCTAAAAACGTATCTAATTATGCAGATAAGGTTTATCGTATTAAGAAAGGAAAATTTGAATAAATTTTCTTTTTTTATGTTATAATTTTTTTGAGGTGGAGTATGAAAGTAATAACAATTAAACAACCTTTTGCAACCTTAATAGTAGAAGGATTAAAAGAATATGAGTTTCGTAGTTGGAAGACTAAATATCGTGGAGAGATATTGATACACGCGGGGAAAAGTGTTGATACCAAGGCAATGGAAAGATTTTCTTCATTAGGCCTTGATTATCCGTCTGGGTGTATAATAGGCAAAGCTATTGTTACTGATTGTATTTTAGTTACTGAAGAATTTAGAAGTTATTTAAAGAAAAAAGATCCACTAGTTTATTATGGAGTAATCAATGATAAGATGGATTATGGTGATAAATATGGATTTAAACTTGAAAAAGTTGAAAAAACTGTTAAAATAGATAGCAAAGGGCAACTTGGTCTTTGGAATTATGATATGGGAGAGTAATAGATTATGTCTAAGGGGAGTTTAATTGTATTAGAAGGAGCTGGTGATGGTGTTGGTAAGTCAACGCAGCTTTGTTTTTTAAAAGATAGATTGAGTAAGGAAGGTTATTCATTTATGAGTGGTCACTTTCCTGCTTATGGTACTTTTCATGGTAAGTTAGTTGAAGAGTATTTAGCTGGTAGACTGGGTACTTTATCTAGAGAAGATGCTTATTTTGTATCAACTTTATATGGTGTAGATAGGGCTTGTGCAATGAGAAGTGAAGGGTATCTTGATTACTATAATAATGAAGGATTAATTATATTCGATCGATACACAACATCAACATTAATTTATCAAACTGTTAATATGAATGACAATGAGAAAAGAAGTTTTATCGATTATATTACTGATTTAGAATACAATAAACAAGGTGTTATTGTACCGGATGAAGTATTATTTTTAGATGCATCTATTGAACTTATGGATAAGTTAAGAGAAGAACGTGCTAGAAAAACTGGAGAGGCACCAGATATATATGAATCAAATAATGATATTTTGAAAAAAATTTCTTACAATTCAAAGTTTGTTGCAGATTATTTGGGGTGGACTTTAATTTCTTGTGAAGATAATGGTAAATTTAGAACAATTGAAGATATACATAGTGATGTTTATAATAATGTTAAAAAATTGATTAAGAAGAGGAACAGGTAATGAATGACTATATAAGAGAAATACAACAAATACCATTGTTAAATCAAGAAGAAACGCTTGATTTAATAGTTAAAAGCCAAAAAGGTGATATAAATGCTAGAAATAAACTTGTTGAGCATAATTTAAGATTGGTTATAACAATAGCGAAAAAATATAATTATTGTAATTCTTTTTCTATTGATGATTTAATTAATATTGGTTCATTTGGTTTAATGAGAGCTATTGAAAAATATGATGTAACAAAGTCTAATACGTTTTCTACATATGCATTTTTTCACATTAAAGCTAGTATTAGAAATACACTTGATGATAATTCTGTGACTGTTAGAGTTCCTAGATATATAACAGAGTATTTAAATAAAGAAAAAAAATATATTGCACTGATGGAGAGTGTGTATAACCGAGTACCTGATATTTCAGAAATAGCTAAGGAACTTGGTGTTTCTGAAGAAAAATTAAATGAATTTCATTCTTATCAATATAAATGTATTTCTATTGAACAACCTATTGATAGTAGAAATGGGGATAATTTGGTTGTTGTTGGAGATTTTATTGCCGATGAATATCCTAATTCTAATCCTGAAATGGCGCTTGAAGTGAAAGAATTATTAAATGCAATTAATGAATCTTTTGATGAATTGGAAGATCCAAATCGTCGTAATATTGCTTATCAATATTTAATTGAAGGAAAGAAAAGACAGGATATTGCCAAAGAATATAATGTAACTTTTGAAGCTGTTAGATCTAGAATTGAAAGGGCAAAACCTGTCTTACAAAAAGCTATTGCAGCAAAGAGTCTTTAAAATATTAATATTAGTGGAATTTTTAGGGAGAAAATAATGAATAAAGAATTGATTGAAGAAATTGAGAGTATTGAGAAATTGCCAAAGAATGTACAAGTAGAACTTATGAGTCTTGCGCAAGCAGGAGATGAGATTGCTAAACACAAATTAGTTAAACATAATCTGAGCTGTGTTGTGTATGTTGTTAAGTCACTGAATAAGAAAAAAATATGTCATAATCTAGAGATAGATGAATTGTTTAGCATTGGGACAGAAGCCTTATATAAGGCTATTGATAAGTTTAATTTAGAAAAAAGTGACTTGGTATCTGGTTACATGATAAAGACAGTTTTTAATAGTATTATTAATGAAATTGGAAAAGATAGTAAGGGAAGTAAAATTAATACAATATCTTTATCTAATGAAATTTATAGAGATGCTTTTATTGTTGGTGATATCGCAGCTATTAATTTAGAAAGAAAAGAAAGAGATAGTATAGTGAAAATAGTCATTAATAATTTAACGTATCCTGCTAAACAAATTGTAGAACGAAGATATTATAAAGGGCAAACAGTTAAAGAAGTTGCTGTTGCGCTTGATGAAAAGCCTACTTTTATAAGTAGTCAATATGCTAAGACATTGAAGAATATAAGAAAGTCTAATCATTTTAAGACGTTGGTTGAATTAAAAAAAGAATAAAATAGTATTCTTTTTTTTTATTTAGTATTATAATAAGATAAAGAAGTAAGGTGGAAGTATGAAAAAGAAGTTAATTATTATAAGTAGTCTTGTTTTATTTTTGTTGATAGTAGTTGGAGTATTATTATTTTTCTTGTTAGGAAATAAAGAAGTTTTCAAAGAAGCAATAGATCCTAGTGAGGATGATTATACTCACCCTCCTAAAAAAGTAGTTCAAATAGTGGATGAAAATTCTATTACTAGACCTATTGCGGTAATGATTAATAACCATTCTACAGTACAACCTTATCAATCGGGTCTTAATGATGCTTATTTAGTGTATGAGATTATTGTAGAAGGTGGAATTACTAGAATGATGGCTGTTTATAAAGATGCTAATCCTGAAAGAATAGGTAGTGTTCGTAGTTCTAGACATTATTTTTTAGATTATGCTTTAGAAAATGATGCTTTATATGCACATCATGGATGGAGTCCACAAGCTCAAAGTGATATTTCTAGTTTAGGCATTAATAATTTACATGGTAACTTTTATTGGAGAGAGAGTTTACCTATTGATTATGAACATACTATGTTTACTAGTATGGCTAAGTTATGGGAAGATGCAACACGTTATGGTTATCGTACAACTAGTGATAGTGGTACACTACTTAATTATGATGCTTATGAAATAGAAATGGATGAGTTAGCTGGTAATAATTCTCTTAGTAGTGTAGTTATTAAATATTCATCTTATCAAACTAATGAGTGGGTTTATAATAGTGAAACTGAAATGTTTGAAAAATATAGTAATGGTACTTTAAGAACTGATTATATTAGTGGTGAAGCAGTTAGTGCGAAGAATATTATAACTTATCAAGTAAGTAATTATTCAATCGATAATTATGGAAGACAAGATATTAATAATATAGGTAGTGGTAATGGATATTTTATAACTAATGGATATTATATTCCGATTACATGGACTAAAGATTCAAGAGGTGGACAAACTAAATATTACTATAATGATGGTACTGAACTTATTGTTAATGATGGTAGTACATATATACAAATACAACCTACAACTGGTAGTATTGAATTTAAAAATTAAAAGACCTATTGGTCTTTTTTGTTTTCATCTTCACCTGTTAAGGAATCTAATTTTTTAAGCATTTTTCGATGGTCTTTTCTTAAATCTTCTATATGAATGTATAATGCTTCTAGAATTAATTCACTCTTCAAATCAGTTTTATAATCATTGTGGTTTCTTTTTCTTTCTCGTTCAGACTCTCTATTTTGACTCATCATAATAATAGGTGCTTGCAGTGCTGCGATGCAAGAGAGTACTAAATTTAGTAAAATAAATGGATATGAATCAATATCTAATACAAAGATATTTAATAAAATCCAAAGAAGTAAGAAAGAAATAAAGCAAATAATAAAAGTCCAGCTACCAGCAACTTTAGTTATGACATCTGCCATTCTTTGACCTAGTGTTTTATTGCTTTCAGATTCTTTATCAACGTCAATAGCGATATCTTCTTCTAAAATTAATTCAATTAATTCATCTTCGCTAATAGTTTCTAAATCTTTATTTATTAATATTTTAGCAATTTCTTGTTTTGTTTTTCTTTTTCCCATATCTTTTCCTACTTTCTTATTAGATATTATCATAAATTATATATCAAGTCTAGCAAAGTACTTAATTTTACAGTAATTATATGGTATAATAGATTATATGAAATTAAATGAAAGAGATTATTATAATTGATTTTTGAGGTTGTTATGAAAGAAGATTTTTTTTTATTAGATAATGTTACTTATTTAGATAGTGGTTCTAGTAGTATTAAACTTAAAGCAGTTGTTGATACAATCTGTTCTTTTTATCGCGATTATGGAGTGAATATTAATAGGGGTGGTTATGATGTTAGTGCTGAGGCATCTTTGTTGTATGATAGAGCTAGGGATAGTGTTGCTTCTTTTATTAATTGTGATGATAGTAGTCAAATTATTTTTACTAAGGGTGCAACTGAGGCATCTAATTTAATTGCTTATGCTTATGGTCTAGACAATTTAACTAGTTCTGACTCTGTTGTTTTATCAATTATGGAGCATCATTCTACAATTGTTCCTTGGCAATATGTCTCTAAGAAGACAGGGTGTAGTTTAAAGTATATGTATTTAGAAGATTATACTTTGAATCTTGATTCGATTACTAATGATACAAAAGTAGTAGTTATTTCTCATATTTCTAATGTTTTAGGACTGGTTAGTGATATTTCTAGTATTATTAAACGTGCTAGAGAAGTTGGAGCTGTTATTATTGTAGATGCTTCACAGAGTATTGGTCATATTGGATTTGATGTAAAAAAATATGATGTAGATTTTGTTTTCTTTTCTGCTCATAAGATGTTTGGTCCTACAGGTGTTGGTGTTTTGTATGGTAAGAGAGAGTTTCTTAGTTCTATGAATCCGTTTATGATGGGTGGTGGAATGGTTGAATATGTTTATGAGGGTAGTAGTACCTATAAGAATATTCCTAATAAATTTGAAGCAGGTACTATGGATGTGGCAGGAGTACTTGGTTTGGAGTGTGCAATAAATTATATTTCTAAAGTAGGGTATTCTAATATTATTTCTCATGATGAGGAACTTGTTACTTATTTAGTTAATGAGCTTAGTAAACTTGCCTTTGTTGAGATATATGGTAAATCTTGGACTTCAATTGTATCTTTTAATATTAAAGGAGTGCATGCCCATGATGTTGGTAGCATTTTAAATTCAGACAATATATGTATTAGAGTAGGTAATCATTGTGCTCAACCTTTACTTAGATATCTAGAATTAGATTCTACTTGCCGTGTTAGTTTTAATATTTATAATACAAAAGAGGATATAGATAAACTTATTATATCTTTAAAGAAAGTAGTTGATGTCTTTTATGAATAATATATATAATGAAATAATGATGAAACACTATCATGATAGTCCTTATAAGAAAGAGATGGTTGATTGTACCTTATCATCAATGGGAGTTGATCCTAGTTGTGGTGATGAAATTAAATTAATGATTAAATTAGATAATGATAAAGTAATAGATATGTCCTTTATAGGTAAAGGTTGTGCGGTTTGTTTGAGTTCTGCTTCTATTATGATAGATTTAATGATTGGTAAAACAAAAAAAGAGTCGTTGTTGATGATTGATAGATTTATTTCTTTTATTAATGGTGAGGAAGTTGACACTACTTTATTAGGAGATGGTATTGCCTTTAGTAATATTGATAAAATGCCTACTAGAAAAAAATGTGTGCTACTTTCTTGGAATACATTAAGGGAACTACTTGTGTCAAACGAGTAATTATTCCTTATTTAAATATTGTCTTTTTTTTTGCAAAGTGATATATATAAGATAGGGTGAAGTGATGATGTTTAAGAAAAAGAATAAAAATGAGATGTTGTATAGGGCAGCGGTATTATTAGTACTTACTTTGATATTTACTAATATGATGGCTGATTTAACTTTTGAACTTAGTGGTTATAATATTTTATTGTCAGTATTTTTATATCCATTGGTTTATTTCTTTGCTAATATTATTACAAAGTATTATGGCTGGCAGAAAACAGTTGTTGTTATATTAGCTGCTATGGGAATCCAAGCACTATTTTATGTAATAGTAAATGTATTTGGAAATACTGATCTTACTAGTATAATTATTTTAGGAAGTGTAAGTGGTTTTGTGGTAAGTCAAATTACAAACTTAGCGCTTTATAATACAATAATTAAACAAAAAAATATTGGTTTCTTTTATTTAGTAGGAATTTATTTTGTTGCATTATTACTTGATAATCTAACTTATTTTACAATAATAGGGGAAATGTATGACTTTGGGTTATTCTATGCGACTATATTTAGAACTGCGGTAGCTATATTAT
>CAYJHB010000004.1:6605-27349 GCA_964370105.1 uncultured Muribaculaceae bacterium
TATAAGAGACCAAAAAAGTTGATTAAATAAAGCACACTTAGTGCTTTTTTTATTTTATATATGATATAATTTTGATAGTGAGGTAATAAATATGAATATTGTTTTTGCAAGTAATAATAATGGGAAGTTAAGAGAAGTTAAGGCAATATTAAGTGAATATAATGTTTTTTCTTTGAGAGATTTAAATATCGATGTTGACGTTATTGAAGATTGTGATACTTTTTATGGCAATGCTTTAAAGAAAGCTAGAGAAATATATGAGATAGTTAAAATGCCTGTTATATCTGATGATTCAGGATTATGCATTGAAGGACTTGATAATTTTCCAGGTGTATTAACTCATCGTTTTTTAGGAGATGATGCGACTGATAGTGATCGTAATAATTATTTAATTAACGAAACTAATAAAATAGATAATAGAAAAGCTTCTTTTATATGTGAAGTAGTTTATTATGATGGAGTTAATACATTATCTAGTCGGGGTATTTTAGAAGGTGTTATTGCGAAGTTTGCTAGAGGGGATTATGGTTTTGGATTTGACAAGATATTAGAACTTCCTAATACTAAAACAGTAGGTGAACTTACTGATGATGAGAAGAACGAAGTGAGTGCTAGAAAAGAAGCATTAGTTAAAATTAAAGAAAAAATAGAGGGATTAAAATGAGAAAAGTAGTTGTTTATATTGCATGTAGTTTAGACGGTTATATTGCTAAGAAGAGTAAAGATGTATCATGGCTTGGTGGAGATAATAGTGATCCTAGTAATTTAGGAAGTTATGATGATTTTTATAAAAGTATTGATACTGTTATAATTGGAAGTACAACATATGAACAAATAGTAACTGAACTTGCTGTTGATAATTGGCCTTATAAAGATAAAATGAGTTATGTTATCACGAGTAAGAAAAAAGAAAATAAAGATAATATTATTTTTACTGATAAATTAGTTGATACTATCAATCATTTGAAAAATAATGATGGTAGTGATATTTGGATATGCGGTGGAGCTTCTATTATTAATCAGTTATTAGAGTTAGATATGATAGATAAAATATGTGTTTCTATTATGCCTATTATTTTAGGTGATGGTATTAATTTGTTTACTAGTTTAAAGGAAATTCCTTTATCGTTAGTTAATACTATTAATTATAATGGTATTGTTGATTTAGTTTATGAAAGAAGATAATAGTTTATTTAGTTTATGTAGTATGTTATAATATATAAATATTTATTAAGGAGTTATACTATATGAATTACAAAGAATTAAAATTAAAAGAAAAAAAGGAATTAATGACTCATTGGTTTCATTATTATGGTAAGTCAGTATTTACGTTTAAAGAATTAGAAGATTATAGAAGTCTTTTAGATACTAATATGGATGAAGTAGTTACTTTTGCTACATTTTTATATGTTGATAAGAAAGGTCCTACTGAATTATTAGAAAATATGAGACGTGGTAAGGTAGAAACGATTTTTTCTATTGTTAAGGAATTTAATGAGAGTCAGGATGAACAAAAACAGCATGATTTAAATATATATAGAAATTTGTTTATTGAAGAAATAAATGGAACTTATAAAAATCCTCTTCCTAGTGTTCCAATGGAACCTAAAGTTATGTCTAAACAAATTCAAGATATAATAAATAACACTAAAAAAGATAAGTAAATTATCTTTTTTTTTGATATAATGTAAAAAAGGAGTGTATGTAATGAAAATGTTTATTGGTTTAATATTTATAGTGGTTGGAATATTATTTTTTGGTAATCAAATAGAATGGTGGAATGTTGATGTTTTTTTTGATGGATGGTGGACATTATTTATAATAGTTCCAAGTGTTATTAGTCTATTTAAAAAAGAATTTGCAGGTGGCCTTGTTGGATTGGCTGTTGGTATAAGTTTACTTTTATCAGTTAATGATATTATTGATTGGAAAATGTTAGGTCCAATAGTGATAATATTAATAGGGTTAACTATTATGTTTAGTACATCTAATAATAAAAAGAAGGTAAAAGAGGGTAGTAAGAACTATATAGCTGTCTTTTCTGGAAGTGAAAGTAAAGTTACAGATGAATTTACAGGTACTAACGCTATTGCTGTATTTGGTGGAGTTGATTTAGATCTTAGAAAGGCTATAATAAGTGAGGATATTGTTATTGATGTTAGTTGTGTTTTTGGAGGAGTTGATATTTTAGTTTCTGATAATGTTAAAGTAGTAGTTGAATGTTTGCCCATTTTTGGTGGGGTAGATAATTTAGTTGAGAGTAATAAAGGTAATACTATTTTTATCAAAGGCATTTGTGTATTTGGTGGTATAACTATTAAATAAATATAAATAGTGATTGTTTTATAAAATAGTATTATATGTGTGAGGTGAGTAAATGGCAACTCCTATTGATTATATTGATTATGTTTGTGAAAAAATAAATAAGAAGTGGTTTATTCGATATCGAAAGATGTTTGGGGAATATTGTATTTATGTTAATGATAAGCCTATTATTTTAGTTTGTGATAGCACTGTATATGTTGGTAAAATTAAGGAACTTGATCATTTGTTAGATGAAGTGGGTATTCCTTATAAAGGTGCGAAAGAGAGATATATAGTTGATGTTGAAAATGAAGATTTATTTAATAAAGTTATTTCTATATTAGATAATGTTATACCACTTAAATAATATGTCCCAATTAAAGGGGAATAGTATGAAATTGAAAGTAAAAAAAAATCCAAGTTATTACTTTGGAAAAGGAATTGGATATAATGAAGTAAAAGATGTGACCGAAGTATCTTTTAAGGGGAATATGTTTTCCCAAGACCATTTAATCAAAGGAGAAACTTATTATTTTCCTTATGAAAAAGTAAAAGAAAAAAATATTTCTTTAGAGGGAAATGATTCTACTATTATTATAGATGCAAATTTGTTTCATAAAAATGTTGGACAAATAGATAATTTTGATGGTGAGGTTGAAATTATTTATAAGGAAGAGTATCCTGATTTTTATTTTTCTGAAGTTGTTAATAGCAAGATACTTAGTTTGACAGATTTAAACATATATTCTAAATCTTTATTTATTAATTTTGAAAATAAGAATGAGTATTTATGTATTAATAGGGGGCGTTTTGCTTGTGATTATATTGGTCTTAATAAGAATAAGCGTATAGTTTTGAATATCGATAACAGCGATAATATTAAATTTGTTGGATGTAACTTTTCACATGTTGATATTCAAATAACAGGTGATAGTTCTACTGATAATGAAACTAAAGTTTGCTTTATTGAGTGTATATTTAACGATACGAGATTTTCTTTGAATGAAATTGATGATCTTAGTTTTACCAAGTGTACATTGAAAAATAAGAATAGTGAAACAAGATTCAGTGCCAAAAACATCGATTTTAATCATACTGTTTTTTTCTTCATTAACGATAAATTTACTATTGATAATAATAAACGATGTTCTTTTAATTGTAGTAAGTTTCTAATAGAAAAAGCTTCTTCTGATATTTATACTCATTTTTTAGTAAAAAATAATAGTAATTTTAATTTTTATCCTTTAGATGAATTTCAGAAATTTAATGTGTTTGCTGAAAATGGAATTTCTATTGATGGTGAGATAATTAATGATCCTTCGAAAGCAAAAGAGTTACTTCTTCCAAGCTATCATTTATTAAAACATATTACTGTTGAATATGGTATAAGTTTATCTAAGTGTATTAATCAACATAAAGAAACTATTGATTCGTTTTTGAATATGGTGAAGAAATATGATTCCAAACCGGTTTTAGATTTAAAAAAAGATATTATTAATTTTAGTGTACTTCAAAATATTATAAATAATGATTTAAATAGTATAAGAGGTGGTGTCATTTTTGATAAACTTAATTCAGCTTTAGTAAGTCATTTTGAAAGAAATAAAAAAAGTATTAATCCTATTAGGAAATTCATTAGTGTTACTTCTCCTTTTGAAAAGGAATTTTTTGATACACCTTATTTCGATTATAAAATGGGATTTGAAAATAGAGAGCTTCGATTAACAATTGGGAAAGTATGGGGATATAATCAGTCTTCATTTAATAATATTATTTTGACTGTAAAAAAAGCAGGAAATTTTTATAATACTAGTTGTAATGTTATTAATGATATTGGGAATTTAGATCAAGATATTATAAAAGGGTTTGATAATGCGTTTGAGTTATATAATTATTATAGAGATAAGTATGGTATTAATTTGACAGTTAAAAAAAATGATTCTCGTAATAAATTTAGTGATTATAATGTGTTTAGTAATAATGGATATCCTTATGACCAAAGAACTATTAAGTTAAAAGACGATTTTGATGCATTTCAATGTAAAGCTACTTTGCATAGAGATTTTAAATTTGATCTTGAAATAGATAAAAATAATTTTGCTGTTGAATTAGATGATAGTAAAAAATTGGTTGAAAATACTATTTTATCTAATGAATCTTATTTAGATATGTTGAAGGTTAGAATAACAGATTTACCTCTTCCACTTAGAAATATAGTAGTTGCTAAAACTGGTAATGATGACTCCTTAGGAAATAAAATTGATGATGATGTATTGGATTTTAATAAGGAGATTGTTGATGGACAGGTTTCTTTTTCTGAAACGTATATAAAAGAGAATACTGCTGGTGATAATTTATATTCTATTATTAATGATGCTAATGAAAAAATAGTAAGTAACCCTAGTTTGTTGAATGAACTTTTTGGATTAGAAATGAATGACGGAAAAGTAGATTTTACTTTGATGAGAGAAATTTATAAAAAACAAATAGAAGCAGCAGACTTGGATCTTAGTGTTACTAATGAAGTTATAACATTATTAGGGGGAGATCCGTTTTTTAAAGTAGATGCACTACTTAATAAAACACAGGCAGTTTTGAAATTAGAAAAGATCAATGATTCTACTGGTTTTATTGTCGATGAAATTAATCATGGTGCATATAATGTATCTATTTATATTAATGAGCAAGGAAAATTTGCTAGTAATATTAAGATTAATGATAGTATTAATGATTTAGAAAAAACTAGATTAGTTAAAATGAAGGATGATTTTCCTAATGTAGTACTTGCTAGTATTCCTAGTAATAATGATGGAGAGAATAATTTTTTATTAGTTAAAAAGAAATAGAGATACATAATTAAAAAAAGCAAAATTAATTTTTTGCTTTTTTTAGTGTTGGAATAAACCCTTCTGTAAATTTATATTTATCTCTATTTTTAATGTATAGTGTTCCTAATATTGAAAATACTATTGCACCTATAAAATTAACTATTAAGTCTTTCATTGTATCGTAGTTTCCTAATTCTAAATAACCATTTTCTATTGTAGTTGTTTGTTCTTCACCATCTACTTCATAGTGAATAATGGTTTTATTAATATCTTCTAAAATTACTACTTTATTTTCTTTATCTTCATTTAATTCTATACTTGATATAGTAGTTGTTATTGCATCTTTTTGAGTATCCATTAATAATATTCTATCCATTGAATATTCTCCAAATTCCCAAAGTATTCCTATTGTCATACTAAAACATATTGAGACTAATCCTACAAAAATAGGTGACATGTTTAAATGAAATTTTTCAGTTCTATTAAGAATATCTATTAGAGCAAATCCTACTGCAGCAGCAAGAAAACCATTGATAGTATGGAGCATTGTATCCCACATCGGAATAATTCCATAGAAATTATTTATTTCTCCTAATATTTGAGCTGAGAATATAAATAGATAAATAGTTGATTCAAGTAGACTTGGTAATTCTACTTTTAAGTTTTTGTTTACTAAATATGGTATAGTTAATAGAGCTAGGGCTAAAACACTTGTAAAAACATTTTCGTATTCTTTTCTAAAAATGCTTAGTACAATACCTGCGACTATTAGTGTTCTTAGGATAATATAAACTGTTAGACTTTTTTTGTTTTGTTTTTTGTAAAATTCTTTAATTCTTTTATGCATAGTTAATACCTCTTTTTTAGTATAACATATTTTGATATAATAAAGTTATATAAAGGAGGTTTCTTATGGTTAATAAATATTATTCTTACTATGAATCACCTATTGGTAAACTTATGTTGATTAGTGATGGTGACAAACTTTTGTGTTTAAAAGGAGTTAATCATCGGTATTATGATTCTTTTGCTGATGGTGAAGTTGAAAATGATTCTTTGGATGTTTTTGTTATGACAAAGAATTGGTTGGATAAGTATTTTAATGGAGATAAACCTTCTATTGGCGATGTTTCATTTGTTCTTTCTGGTACTTCTTTTCAAATGGAAGTATGGGATATACTGTGTTCTATTCCTTATGGTGAGGTTATTACGTATAATGATATAGCTAAAAAAATAGCTGCTAAACGTAGGCTTAAGCGTATGTCTAGTCAAGCAGTAGGTGGAGCAGTTGGTCATAATCCTCTTTCTATTATTGTTCCTTGTCATAGAGTAGTAGGTAGTAATAATAGTTTAGTAGGATATGGAGGAGGTATAAGTATGAAAGTTAAACTTCTTGAATTAGAAGGTGTAGATATTAATAAATACACTATACCAAAGAAAGGAACGGCTTTATAATGGTTAATAGATGTAAATGGTGTCCTATTAATAAACCTAATTATGTTAAATATCATGATGAAGAGTGGGGAAATCCTAAGTTTGATGACCATCATTTATTTGAGATGTTAATTCTTGAATCATTTCATGCGGGGTTATCATGGGAATGTGTTTTAAACAAACGTGATTATTTTCGGGAGGCTTATGATAATTTTGATATAGATAAAGTAGTTTTATATGATGATAAAAAGCAATTAGAACTTGCTTCTAATCCTTTAATTATTCGTAATAAGTTAAAAATTAAAGCTAGTATTAAAAATGCTAAAATATTTAAGGATCTTATTTTAGAATATGGTAGTTTTTATAACTATATCACTACTTTTACTGGATCTGATATTATATATGAAGTAGGGGAAGTAAGTTCTTTAGTTTCTGATAATATATCAAAAGATTTATATAAAAGAGGTATGAGATTTGTGGGTACTGTGATTATTTATTCCTATTTGCAAGCAGTTGGCTTTATCAATTCGCATGAAAATGAGTGCTTTTTAGGTTAATAGTGGAATTAAATTTAGTAGTATGGTATAATATATATTATAAGTGAAGGAGAAATTAATGGACAGTGACCAGCAGCAGGATATAGAGAGTATATCCAAAATTAGACAAGAATTAGAAAATTTAGAGCAGACTAAGAAAAATATTGAAGCTTTGAGAGATTATTCTGCTTTAATTATAGAAAAAGAGAAGCGTAATGCTTCTGTAAAAGAATTAAAAGAAAAAATTAGATTTAATAAAGAAGAACTTAAAAGATTAGCTAATGATAAAGTGAAGGTAAATGAAAAACTAGAAGCATATAATAAAATGTCGCCAGTTTTAAAATTAGCTTATTATTTTATTCATTTAAATGATTTAGAATTAGTTGATTCTATTCAATATGATGTTGATTTGATTATGAAAGAAAATAAACAAATGAAAAAAGAAATGAAGAAATGGAATCATAGGTATGGTGTTGTACGAAGTAATTTTATGGATAGATACCTACCTTTAGGTGTGACTTTTAATGAATATGAAAAGTACTTATTTTCTGTATGTGGTGTAGTTAAAACGAAAACTGAAAATGAAAATAGTTCTTTTGAAACAAGCGATAAAACAGCTAAAATGAAAAGAAAAGGCAGTCTATTCAATAGAAAAATTAAGGCAACTTAAAAGTTAGTTAATATGATAATGTGTGCTGGTAAAAGTACACATTTTTTTGTTGCAAATAATGTCTAATGGTGTTATATTTATGTTAATAAGGTAAAACAATATATTTCTACATAGTGTTTCATAAAACTATATGAGTTTTTCTTGTGTATATGAATGGAAGTGTAGATATGGATTGTGATGAAAAAAAAGAAAAAAGAAAGAGAGCGCTATTTGTTATTTTCTTTCTTTTTTTCTTAGCTTTACTTTTAACTTTGACAGTATTTAATGGAGTTGTTTCTGTTATTTTTAATATTGAAAATGTTGATGAGTTATCTAAAGTAGAGTTTGAAATATATGGTGATGAAAGAGTTGTTGTAGAATATGGCGATAACTTTTTAGAAAGTGGATATTTTGCTAGTGAAGGTGATATATACAAAAATGATGAAGTAATAGTAGATATGTCTGAATTTGACATTACTAAGTTGGGTCAATCTACTATTAAGTATATTTTTACTGATTCTAAAGGTGTTAAGCATGAGTTAATAAGAGTAGTTGAAGTTGTTGATTTAGAAGCTCCTCTCTTGGTATTAAAGGGAAATACAGAATTAGTATTGAATGAGGATAGTGATTATACTGAGTATGGTTATACTGTTAGTGATAATTATGATGATAATTTAGAAGATAAAGTTGTTGTAGATGGGAATGTTGATACTTCTAAACCAGGAGAATATATTATTACTTATTCAGTTACTGATGCCAGTGGTAATACAGCTGTTGCAACACGTGTTATTACAGTAGTTTCTAAAGAAAGTCCACAAGTAACTTTAGAATTATTAGGTGATTCTACTGTATATTTAGAACTTTATGATCAATATGAAGAAGTTGGGTATAGAGCTTATTTAGATAATACTAATTATACTTCTAGTGTTAAGGTTACTGGTAGTATTGATAATACTAAGATAGGTGTATATACTTTGAAGTATAGTGTTTACTATGAAGGTAAAACGACGGAAGTTAGTAGAAAAGTTATTGTAATTGATACAACTTTGCCAAGTATAGAAATTTTAGGTGATAATCCTTACGAAGTTGTAGAGTTTTCTGATTACCTTGAGTTGGGATATAAAGCTGTTGATAACTATGATGGTGATATTACTAGTGATGTAATAGTTCATAATTATGTTGATATGAGTAATATAGGTGAATATAATGTTATTTATACAGTTAGTGATTCTAGTGGGAATACTGTAAGTGTAAATAGAAGAGTTGTTGTTATAAATAATGATAAACCTAAAATATTATCTATTGTTTATGATCCAGAAACACTTACAAATGGGAATGTTGTTGTTACTATAACTAGTGATGAGAATATTACTATAACTGGGTGGGTTTGTAATGATAATGTTTGTAGTAAAGAATATATTGGAAATGCTACCGAGAGAGTAATAGTTAGAAACGATGCTGGTGATAGGAGAAGCGCGGAGATATCGTTTGATAATATTGATAAAGCTAAGCCTAATGTTATTAGTATAGAATATAGTACGGTTGAGGCAACTCGTGATAATGTTATTGTTACTTTAACGGCAAATGAAGATATAACAATTAATAATTGGACTTGTAATGATAATGTTTGTACTAAGGAATATAGTAGTAATATTATAGAAATGGTACAACTTGTAGATAAAGTAGGTAATACCTCTTCTATGGAAATTAATATTGAAAATATAGATAGAGAAAAACCAGTTATAACTTTGAATGGTGATAGTGTTATTTCTCATGAGAGAATGGTTGATTATAGAGAGTTAGGAAGTCGGGTTACTGATAATTATTCGAAATATTTAACTGCAACTATTAGTGGTTCAGTTGATGTTATGGTAGAAGGAAGTTATGTTCTTTCGTATGATGTATGTGATAGTGTTGGTCTTTGTGCTGATACAGTTACTAGAACTGTTGTTGTTACTGATACTAAGGCTCCTGAATTAGTATTTAGTAAAACACCTAATGGATATACAGAAGAAAATGTTGTTGCTATTATAACTGGTGATGAGGAAATTAGTATTAGTGGTTGGGACTGTAATGGTGTTGAATGCCGTAAAACATATTTAGATAATGGAAGTGAAACTGTTACTGTTAATGATTTTTATGGTCATAGTACTACTTATGAAGTTATTATTGATAATATTGATAGAAGACCAATTAAGGCTTTTGTAAGTTATACTCCTAGTACTTTAACTAATCAAAATGTTGAAGCTGTTATTAGTGCTGATAAAAATATAAGTGTGGTTGGGTGGAACTGTAGTGGTGTTGAATGTAGGAAGGTTTATACTGATAACATTACGGAGATTGTTACTGTAAACGATTTTGAAGGGAATGCTGTTGATTTAGAAGTTATTGTTAACAATATTGATAGAAGAGTAATTTCTATTGTAGAAGTACATTCACCTGATAATTTAACGAAAGAAGATGTAACTGTTACTATAACAGCATCTCCTACTGATAAATTTATTAGTATTGCAGGATGGAGTTGTAGATGGAACTATTGTTCAAAAACATATACTGAAAATATGACTGACAATATTTCAATTACTGATTCTGCTGGTAATGTACTTGTTCATTCTGTAGTAGTGGACAATATTGATAAAAGTATACCTATTATACAAAGTGTTGATTATAGTCCAAAAGTGTTAACTAAAATAGATGTAATTGTTTCGGTTGTAGCAAATGAAAATATTACTGCGACTGGTTGGAGTTGTATTGATGATACTTGTACTAAATCATATAGTACAAATATTAGTGAAACTGTACTTTTTGCAGATAGTTTAGGAAATGAAGTATCTCAGGTAATTACGGTTGATAACATTGATAAAGATGCTCCTGTTATTAATAGAATAACATTGAATCCTAGTGTACAAACGAGAGAAAATGTAGCAGTGTTTATTCAAGCTGATGAAGTGATTACAATACCTAATTGGGTTTGTTCACTTAACATTTGTTCAAAAGTATATGATGTTAATTCAATAGAAGTAGTTGCAGTTTCTGATGTAATTGGAAATATAACTAATACTACTGTAACTGTTGATAACATCGATAGAGAAGCTCCTGTTATGACATTGAATGGACTTAGTTCGATGTTTGCAAGAAGAGATTATGAATTTGTTGATCCAGGTGTAACTATTACAGATAATCATGATATTAATTTAGTTGCTTCAGTTAATAGTACAGTGGATGTTACAACTAATGGTGTTTATAGTGTAACTTATAGTGTTTGTGATGAAGCTGGTAATTGTGCAACAGAGATAAGTAGAGTAGTAGAAGTTGTTGATAATCCAGGTCCAATTTTGACTTTGTCAACTACTCCTACTGAGATGACTAATCAATCAGTTACGGCGACTGTTGTAGGGGATAGGAATATTACTATTGCTGGTTGGACTTGTATTGATGATACATGTACAAGAGTTTATAATTCTAATGTTTTAGAAACTGTAACTGCTTATGATGAAAACTCTTATTGGAATGAATTAGAAATTAATATTCAAAATATTGATACTGAAGATATAAATGTTTCAATTCATAGAACTCCTGCTTCTATGACTAATCAAAATGTTTTAGTAACTGTTACAGCAATTAAGACGGATAAAGTAATTAGTATACCTGGATGGAGTTGTACTGCTAATAGTTGTACTAAAGAATATATTGATAATATTAATGAAATAGTATCTGTTACTGATACTGCTGGAAACAGTGCTAATGTAACAATTGCTGTTAATAATATTGATAGAGTAGCGCCAGTTGTTGAATCTGTAGTTTATGAACCTGCAACAGAAGTATCTAAAACTGTTACCGTAACTGTTACAGGTAATGAAGCGATAACTATTGATGGATATACTTGTTATTCAACTGTTTGTACTAAAGAATATAATGAAAATGTTGATAATCAAGTTATTTCTGTTAAAGATGTGGCTGGAAATATAGTTAGTCAAAATATTAATATTACTAATATTGATAGTGAACCTTTAATTATTGAGAGTATTACTAAGTCTACAAATGATGTTACACGAGGTAATGTAGTGGTTACTGTAACATTAAATAAAAATGTTACTGTTTCATCAGATTGGTCTTGTATTGCAAATGTATGTAAAAAAACTTATTCTAATAATATTAGTGAAGCGGTTGTGTTTACTGATATTGTTGAAAATACTGTAAGTGCTAATGTGACAGTTGATAATATTGATATTCTTTCTCCAAGAATTAGTTTAATTGGTGATCATGTTATTGATTTAGTTATAGGTGATACTTATAATGAGTTAGGTGCTGTTGTTTATGACAATATTAGTAATGGATTGTTACCGGTTATTACTAGTAATGTAGATACATCTACAATAGGAACTTATTATGTTTCTTATGATGCTTGTGATAGTGTTGGAAATTGTGCTAATACTGTAAGAAGAAGAGTAGAGGTTACTTATGGTGATGCACCAGTTATAGAAGTTGATAATAGTGCAGTTAAATTATATTTAAATGAAAGTTTTGATCTTTTATCTGGTGTTACGGCGACTGATACTCGTCAAGGTGATATAACTCCGTCGATTGTGGTGGATGGAACTATTAATACTTCTTCTGCTAGAGTATATACTATTACTTATAATGTTTCTAATGTGTTAGGTGTTGCTGCTGAGACTGTTACTAGAACAGTAGAGGTTTTATCTATTAGTGAACCTGAAATTATATTAGATATTGATACATCTGATGATTATTATATGGAGGTTAATACTAATAAAATTAAATTTAATCCAATTGCTTATGATAAATATGGTAATAGACTAACCTTTAATATTACTGATACTATTAATACTAGAGAACTTGGTACTTATACTGTTACTTTTGAAGTTGTTGATTCTTTAAGAACTAATTCTATTGTTAAGGATGTTCATGTTGTTGATACAACTGCTCCAGTACTTAAGTTTGATGATTCTACTGTTATTATTGATAAAGATGATAGTTATGATATAAGAGAAGGTTTATATGTTAGAGATAACTATACAGCATTAACTGTTGATGATGTTAGTTGTGTATCTAATCCTCCTTTTGATAGTAGTATCACAGGTATATATGCAGTTACTTGTTCTGTTTCTGATTCATCTGGGAATACTTCAGTTGTTTCAAAACATATTAGTGTAGTTGGTGATAGAGTTTCAATTTATACAGCTAATCAATTATATAATATTGGTAAGCTTTATCCTTTAGATGGTGACTTTGTTCTTATGAATGATATTGATCTTGCTAGTTGTAGTGCTACTGCAGATTTATATGGTGCGGTAGGTAATGATACTTGTGCTACTAATTGGGTTGGAGCAGATAAATTTACTGGTTCATTAGATGGACAAGGATTTACTATTAGTAATTTATCTATTAATAGTACTATTTCTAATAGAGGATTATTTATTTCTACTGAAGGAGCTATAATTAGAGATATAACTTTTAATAATCCGGTTCTAGTTGGTAGAAGTAATTTAGCTGTAGTATCAGGTAGTATTAATAATACAGCAATTGAAAATATAACAGTTAATAATGTTTCTATTACTGGTAAGGGTAATTATGTTGGTGGAATTGTTGGGGTAGCTAGTAATGATAGTATAATTAGTAATTCTATTGTTACAGGTAGTATTACTAATACTGGTAGTTATACGGGAGGAATTGCAGGTGAAATTTCTTCTACCAATATTTATAGTAGTACAATTAATGGTACTATTAGTGCTCAAGGATATGTTGGTGGTGTTGTTGGTAGATCAACTTCTGAATCTGTAATTGAAATAGTTGATGCTACTATTAATATGACTGGTTCTAGTTATGTAGGCGGTGTTGTTGGAAATGCTACATCACTTCGTATTATTAGTGTGGATTTTGATGGTAGTATTTTAGGTTCTGGCTCAATAGGTGGAATTGTTGGTACTGGTTCTAATGTTTATATAGAAACAGCTAATATTAATACTGATATTACTTCATCTACTAGTTTAGTAGGAGGTATTTCAGGTAGTTTAAGTGGTACTTCGTCGGTTATTGATGCTAATTATAATGGTGATATTACTAATGTTAATGGACAATATGTAGCTGGTGCTGTTGGTAGTTCTACAGGTACTATGAAAATGTTGAATACACATATTGATAGTAATATTACTAAGAGTTCTACAGGTAATCATGTTGGAGGTTTATTTGGTTATATTGCTAGTGGTAGTATTTATAATAGTAGTTCAGTTGGATCTATTAGTGCTGAAAACAGTGATTATGTTGGAGGGATTGTAGGAGAGGCTATTACATTAATAGTTGATTCTACTTATACACAATCAGAAGTTACTGGTAAGAATTATGTAGGTGGATTCATTGGTGAATTAAATAGAGCAAATGGTAAAATTACAGAGAGTTATGCTTCTGGTAATGTTATTGGAAATAATTTTGTTGGTGGATTTATCGGTCATATTTATGGTGGTTCTGTTTTAGGAGGTAACTCTATTACTGATTCCTTTGCATCAGGTAATGTTACAGGAACTACTAATGTCGGTTCATTTATTGCTTATGTTAATAGTGATGGTAGTTCAGTTATCCTTGATAATGTTTATGCACTTGGTAAAACAAAAGGAGATATTGCTACTACAAGAGGATTGATTGGTGTACAAATTAGAAAACCAACTGCTACTAATAGTTATTGGATTTATCAAACAACTGAACAATTAGTCAGTGATGGAAATACAGGAACATTATTGCAATTAAGTGAATCTATTGATAAAACTAATTATAATAATTGGGACTTTGATTCTATGTGGGCAATTGATAGTGGACTTGAAGAGAGTACACCATATTTAAAAAATCTTCCTAGACCGGATAATGTTTTAACAGATAATTTTGTAATTGATCCTTTGTTTAATCAAGCTGGAACTGGTAGAGAAGATGCTCCTTTTGAGTTATGGAATGCTGATCAAGTTAATAATATTCGTAATCAAATATTAATGATTGGAAGTAATTATAAAGTTCATTATAAAGTTATGGATAATATTGATATGAGTTCTTATCCAGAATTTATTGCTATTCCTGATTTCCATGGTGAGATAGATGGACAAAATTATATAATAAGTAATTTAACTAACACTAATGAAGAAACTAGTACTAAGGGATTGTTCTCTAATACTAAGTCTGGTACAGTTATAAAAGATTTAAATCTTACTGATGTTAACTTTAGTGGTAAAACTGATGTTAGTGCTTTAGTAGTTGATGCGGTTGGAATTACTGTTGAAAATGTTTCTGTTAGTGGAAGTTTAACTGCTAATTCGAGTGATAGTAATAATACTACTGGTGTACTTGGTAATGTTAGTGGTAATAGTATTATTCAAAATATTACTGTTGATTTAGATGTATTAAGTAGTTCTACTACAGATTATGTTGGTATTTTGATTGCTAGGTCAGATAAGTCAGTTATTAAGAATGTTGACATATCTGGTGATGTCAGTGGCGATGTTTATGTTGGAGCTTTGATTGGAACTTCTGTATCAGATGTTATAACTAATATTCAGTCGACTGCTAATGTTAGTGGTAATAGTGGAGTTGGTGGTATCGCAGGTAGTTTCTCTTATAGTACTGTTTCTGCCGTAGAAGTAAATTCAAATTTAATTTCTAGTACAACTAATAGTACGGGTGGTTTAGTTGGAACGATGGGTTATACCTCTATTAGTAATATAAATGTAGAGTCTGACTTAAATGTTGGTGTTAATTATGCTGGTGGTATAGTAGGAACTGTTAATGGAACATTAAATTCGATTATAGATGTTACTTTCACTGGAGATATATTATCTACTGCGGCTACTTCTTCTCATATTGGTGGAATTGCTGGAGTTGTATCTGGAAGTGGTAACTTTAATCATGCTAATGCTAACGTTAATATTTCTAATAAAGTAACTGGAGGTAGCAATGTAGGTGGACTTATTGGTAAAATATCAGGTGCTTATAGTGTTACTAATAGTAGTTCTATTGGTACTATTGATACTCCTTTGATTACTAAGGTGGGAGGACTTATAGGTGAAGTTACTTCTACTATAATTGATAAATCTTATTCACAAGTTAATATTGTTAGTGCTAGTCATTATGTAGGAGGATTCATTGCTAATGTAACTTATGGAACTTCAAAAATTACAGAGAGTTATGCTTCAGGTGATGTTACTGGTAGAAATTATGTTGCAGGATTTATAGGTTTTTCTAATGGTGGTAGTGTCGTTGGTGGTAATTCTATTGTAGATACATTTGCATCTGGTAATGTAATTGGAGAAGATTATGTTAGTGCTTTTATTGCAAATATAAATTCTGGAAATTCTGTTGTTGTTACTAATTCTTATGGGGTTGGTAATGTTACAGGTGAACTTGGATATACAGGAGGTCTGATTTCAAATGGTAATGTTGTCCCATCTGTTACAAATAGTTATTTTGTATATCATACAACAGGACAACTTACTACTTATTCAAATCAAGGTGAATTAATTCAAATAGATGAATCACTTAAACAAGAGACTTATATTGATTGGGATTTTGATGCTATTTGGCATATTGATGATGGAACACCATATTTGAAAAATTTACCTAAACCTAATAATGTATCTTATGATTCGTTTGTAATTGATCCTATTTTCTACCAAAAAGGTGTAGGTACTAAAGAAGCCCCATTTGAACTTACTAATGCTGATGAAGTCAATTATATGAGAACACAAATTTCTCAGATAGGTGATAGTTATAAAGTGCATTATAAAGTAATGAATGATATTGATATGGGTTCTTATGAGTACTTTGTACCAATTGAAGATTTTAGTGGTGAACTAGATGGTCAAAACTATGCTTTAATTAATTTAACTAATTTAGATGATACAACTAATATTAGAGGTTTATTTAATATTACTGATGTTGGTACGGTTATTAAAAACTTAGAACTAAGAGATGTTAACATACATGGTAAAAGTTATATTTCTACGTTGGTTGATACTGCTAAAGGTACAACTTTTGAGAATATTACTGTTAATGGTGAAGTAGTAGGTACTAGTCATGCAGCAGGTCTAGTTAGAGTTACTAATAATAACTCTATTATAAAAAATATAAATATTGATTTGAATATGAGAGTTCCTGCTGGTAGTAGTGCTATGTTAGTTAATTCTTCTACTGATACTGTAATTGATGATGTTATGATTAGTGGTAATTTAGTTGGTTATCAGTCTGCGGGATTAATTGATGTATCTAAGAATGATACTATTAGTAATATAGATGTTAACTTTACTTCTGTTGATGTATCAAATTCTTTTGGAGGTGTAGTTAGGACGACTAATAATACTACAATTGATAATGCTACTTATCTAGGTGATGCTAATACTAGAACTAGTGGTCTTAATATGGGTGGTATTGTTTATAGTGCTAGTGACTCTGATATTAGTAACGTTTCAGTTGAAGGTGATTTTATATTAGGATACTATTCGGGTGGTATAGTTGGAACTTTATCAACTAATTCTACTTTGAATAATGCAACTTATACTGGTGATATAACTGGTATGAGTTCAACTATTGGAGCTGGAGTTGGACGATCACTTTCTGGGTCAACTATTAATAATCTTAATGTTAATGCTAATATAACTTCTTCTTCATCGTTAACTGGTATGATTGTTGGTCTTGCTGAAGATACAGTTATTACTAATAGTAGTTCAGTAGGTACTATGAATGTTACTAGTAACTGGTCTATTTCTAAAATAGGTGGATTTGCAGGGGAAATTAATAATACGACAATTGATAAATCTTATGCTAATGTTGATCTTTCTGTTCGAGCTAGTACTGTTGGAGGATTTGTTGGAAGTATGACTGGAACTAGTCAAATTAGTGAAAGTTATTCGTCTGGTAATGTAATAGGAACTACTAGTAATACTGGTATGGGTGGATTTATAGGGGTTGTTTCGGCAACTGCAATTGCTGGACAAAATAATATTGAGAACTGCTTTGCATCTGGTAATGTAAATGGTCACTCTAGTGTTGGTTCGTTTATTGGATATCTTAATTCTACTACAGTAGTTTCAATTGAAAATGTTTATGGAATGGGACGTACTATTGGAGTAGATGGTACTCTAACAAAAGGTTTAATAGGTAATGGTACTAAATTACCAGATTTAACAAATGGATACTTTGTTTTTAATACAACAGGTCAAAATAGTAGTTATGGTAATATTGGAACAGTTTTAACTATTGATGAGGCTTACTTACAAAATAGTTATAATAATTGGAACTTTACTGATATGTGGAGTATTGATACAGGGTCTGATTTAAGTATGCCATATTTGAAAGATTTACCTAAACCAGATAATATTAATAGTAGTGTTATTGTTATTGATGAAAGCTTTAATCAAAAAGGAAATGGTACATTAAATGATCCGTTTGAAATTAGTTTAGCTAGTCAAGTACACAATATGATAAATCAACAAATAGAAGGTGTAAAAATATATTATAAAGTAATTAATGATATCGATATGCAAAGTGAACCGTTTACTACAATTCCTTCTTTCTTAGGTGAAATAGACGGTCAAGAGTTTGCTATTAGTAATTTATCGAATGTATTTATAACTGATTTAGAAAGTACGTCTGTTATAAAAAATATAGAATTTATTAATCTAACTGATACTTTTATTGATGAGGGTGATAATGTTATTTTAGATAATCTTAAGTTGTCAGGGAATATTACTTATGGTGAAGTAAGTTACGGAGCTTTATTTAATAGAGTTATTAATAATAGTCAAATATCTAATATAGAACTTGACTTTACTCTTAGAGGTGCATTTGATAATTATTTTAATTATTCTTTTGGAATGTTAGCTCTTGATTCTATTGATACAACTATTAGTAATATTACTTTAAATGGTTCTTTGAATGGGGATTCTTCTATTTCAGGATTAGTGGTTAATGCTACTAACAATGATATATCTAATATCACTTCTGATTTAAATATATACTCTGGAGGAAGTGCAGCAGGTCTTGTAGCTGTTGCTACTAATTCTACTTTTGAGGATATTAATGTTGCTGGTACTATTACTGGTGCTGGGGTATATAATGCTACTGGTGGTGTAGTAACTGCTGGTACTTATGTAACAATGAATAATGTGACTGTTACTGCAGATATAGATGGTGGACAAAGTGTAGGTGGTATAGTAGGAAGATTAGAATATGATTCTTTAATTACTAATTCTTCTTATACTGGTAATATTAAATCTTTTGGTGAAGCTCTTGGTGGAATAGTAGGATATACTAATAGTAATGTTACTTTGGATAATGTTAATGCTAATATAACTTCAACAATAACTTCTAGTCAAAATCGCTATACAGGAGGAATTATAGGTAGCAGTAGAGATACTAGTGTTACTAATAGTTCTGCAATAGGAAGTATAACTGGTAGTTATCATAATAATAATGCTGGTGGAATCATTGGATATATGATAGATTCTGAGATCAATTCTAGTTATGCCGATGTTGATATCATTGATTTTGGTACAACTGTAGGAGGGCTTGTAGGTTCTTTAAGTTCTGGAAAAGTTATAAATAGTTATGCTGCTGGAGATATTGTATCTTATACAAATGCAGGTGGACTTGTTGGCTCAATTGGAGGAGCTACAATTGAAAATTCATTTGCTTCAGGAAATGTAACTGCAGTGCAAAGTGTAGGATCTGTAATTGGATATCTGCGCTATGCTGGACCGTTAACTAATGTTTATGGTATAGGTAAGGTTACTGCAATAGGTAATCCTAATAATATAGGAGGATTCATAGGACAAGCTACAGGTGGTTCTGTTGTTGATAGTTATTGGTCTGTTGATACAACAGGTTATGATACTACTTCTTCTGATTTAGGTACTCCGTTAACACAAGATCAAATATTTGAACAAAGTAGTTATGTTAATTGGGATTTTACTGATATATGGACTATTGATACTGGAGTTGATCCAAGTACACCGTATTTGAAAAGTTTACCGAAACCTGATAATATTAATCTTAGTACAGTGGTTATATTACCATAGGGGGATGAAATGAAAAAAATAATATGTATATTGATGATTATGTTTTTATTAACTGGATGTAGTCAAGAAACTATAATCTGTGTAATGGAAAACGAAACTGATGGTGTTAGAAATTATTCTCAAGTTAGTTTTGTTTATAAAAATGAGGAACTTGATGGAGTAAATCTTTATATTGAAATGAATTTAATAGATAATGAGGAAATAAGTGAAGATTCCTTTGCTTTTTCCTCTAATATTGTAAGTAGCTTTTATGAAGATTTTGTTAATGAGGATATGGAAATTAAAGAAGAACTTACTACTGATAATTTCTCTTTAAGTCTATCTATTAAGAAAAATTCTGTTGAAGATATAAAAAAAATATTAGCAGTTGATACAACTGATGGTAATGCTGTTAAAAAATCTTTAGAATCTGCTCAATATGTTTGTAAATAGTTAAAGGAGAACTTATGAAAAAGAAAATAATCATAATAAGCATTTCAGTTATATTGTTAATAGGAATAAGTATATTGATAATGATAAATATGAATGGAACAAATATTAGTTTAGAACAAAGATTAACTATTATAGGAGAAGAATTTTATGAAGAATTTTATTATCCACCTATTAGTGATAAAGAAGAATTAGGTAACTATGAGGAAATTGGTATCAAAATTAATTTAGATAATCTTAGTAATGCTGTTTATAAGGATATTAATATAGACGATGAAGTAGACTATTTTAAAAATTGTAATTTTGAGAATACTATGGTTACTATTTATCCTAAGACTCCTTATAAAATTAGTGATTATGAAATTAATATTAAATTAGATTGTTAAATAAAGGTTATAAAAATAACCTTTTTTTATTGACTTGAGGTTTATTTTAGTTTAAAATGTTGACTATAACCAACAAAGGTGGTAATTATGAAATCAACACAAAATTT
>CAYJHB010000005.1:0-7891 GCA_964370105.1 uncultured Muribaculaceae bacterium
CCATCATCTGTTCCATATCAGGATTTAAATATACTTCTCCACCTAAAGTTTCCTTCGCAAAAGAAGTACTTTCACTAACCGCATTAGATATTGATAATGATGCCAAAACTAAATTAGCAATAACAAACATTATAATAAATAAAACAATTGCCTTACTTGGTTTCCTAATTAAATTAAGCCAAGTTCTCTTAACCATATTTTTATTCATTTATTTTTCCTTTCAACAATAACAGTATATTATTTAAACCTTAAAGAAACCTTAAAATGAACAAAAATAAAACAAAAAAAAGCAAAGACCTAAGCCTTTGCAGTCATTATATTATTTTACTTTAATATATTACTTAATCAGTATGCGATTTAAAATCTATAATGACTATTTATAATTAATTAATAAGAAGAGTTTAGGGTTGTTTTATGATTTTATAAAAAGTTTATCTATATATATTATATTTTAAATTTCCATCTTTTTGGTTTCAATTTAATAATACCACCACCTTTCTAAAGTATTTAGTAAATTTATATGTAACTAATTATCTATTATGTTTTATATTTCTCTTATAATCTTTCTCCTTTCTATACCAAGTATAACTATCTATTCTTTAACAAATCTTAAATTATGGGTTAAATTTATTTAAATTATTTTAATTCTATTAGCTTCTTTTCACTTATATTTTTTCCTCCTTTCTATACCAAGTATAACTATCTATTCTTTAACGAATCTTAAATTATACATCTAACTTATTTTATCTATTTAAATTTATTAACTAAATTATTTGTTCTTTTTTTTACTACTGTTCCTCCTTTCATGATATTAGTATATAATACAAATATACACAAAATATCTTTTAATTATGGGAAAATATGTAAAAGAAAAAAACAGTTGTCAACTGTCTTATCATATAACTATTTTTTTCTAAGTTTCATTATAAAAGTAGTCTCACTATCACTACTAACACTAATGTCACCTTTTAATTTATTAACAATTTGCTTAGCAATAAATAAGCCTAATCCATAACTATTATCAACATTAGTTCTTGCTTTATCACCCTTATAAAAACGATCAAAGATATACGGCAAATCTTCATTAGGAATTAAACCCTTATTTGTAACTTTAATATATGTATATTTTTTATCAGTATAAGCACTAATATTTATAGTAGAATTACTACCAGAATACTTAACAGCATTATCTAAAAGTATTTTCACAACTTGTCGCAGTTTATCATAATCACCAAGACATACTAAACTGTTATTCTCTTTATACTTTATCTTAATTCCTCTTTCATACGCTAAAGATTCAAATAATAAAATAGAATCACAAATAACTTTATTTACTTTAACTCTTTCTAAAGAATAAGTTTCTTCTTCTGACTTAGCAGATAATAACAATTGATTTATTAATTTATTCATACCACTAGTTTCTAATTTAATATATTCAAGCCACTTCTTTTGTTTTTTAACAGTTTCCTTTTCATTAATCATAACAGCATCAATATTAGCATTAATAATAGTTAACGGTGTCTTCAACTCATGAGTAGCATCAGCCACAAATTGCTTTTGTTTATTCCACATAACTTCAATTGGTTTAATAGCTCTATTAGCAAAATATAAACTAATAAAATAAATAATTACTAACATAACTACTGCAACTATAATCAAAGTAATCACTAAATCATTTAAAGTAGAATACATAGAAGTAACATCTAAAAAAGCAATTCTCATACCCTCTTCATTCAAAGTAATATCAAAGTCTTCACTTATTTTAGGTATTTTAGATATTGAATAAATCCAAGTACTATCTCCTATTTTAACTTCACCTATATTATTATCATTATCAAATATTTGATCAACAATAGATTGATATTCTAAATCATTTATTTCTAAATTAGAATCAATTTTTTCAACAACTCCATCTTCATCTACAAGTAGATTAAACGATACATTAAAATCGTCACCTCTATAACTTTCATATTTTTCATAAGCATCCTTAATAGGCTCTCTCAAATTATCTAAATGAACAAATGGAATACGTTGTAACTTATCAACATTATCATTATACATATTAGAATGAGTAAAAGAATAAATTACAACTAATGTTATTATCAAGACTAAGGATATAATAGTTAAATTAATAATTAGTAATCTATTACGTACTTTCTTAAACATTACCATCACCCATTAACTTATATCCAATACCTCGAACTGTTTTAATGGATACAGATGTATCTAAAGCATCTAGTTTCTTTCTTAAAAAAGATATATATACTTCTACATTATTATCTATAACTACTTGATCAAAACTCCATAACTTATTAATAATGGTCTCTTTAGCTATAATAACGTTAGGTTTCTTAAGAAACATTTCCAGTAACTTAGCCTCTTTAGCAGTAAGAGTGAACTTATTAGAACCATCACTAATATCAAGTGTATCTAAATTAAAAGTTAGATTATTAACACAAAGAATATTTGCATCTTCTATAACAGTACCTCTTCTAGTAATAGCTCTTATCCTAGCAAGTAATTCAACTGTTTCAAATGGTTTAGATAAATAATCATCTGCTCCTAAATCTAATCCTTTAACTTTATCTTCTATATCACTCTTAGCCGTTAACATAATTACAGGAGTAGAAATTCTCTTATCTCTAATAATCTTCATAATTTCAAATCCATTTATTTTAGGAAGCATTATATCTAATACAATAACATCATATTCACACTTAGAAATATAATCAACTGCAACCTCACCATCAAAAGCTAAATCTACAACATACTTATGTTTTCTAAGAATCTCTTCAATTGCATAAGCCATATACTTTTGATCTTCAACTAATAATAATTTCATACTCCACCTCTTAACATAAGAATATACTGTTTATCTTAAATAAAACTTAATTTTCGAAATATTTTTGTATTACTTTACTATCTTCTTTAATAAAATTATTTTTAAACACTGTGTAAGCATGACAAAAAATTTGTAATGGCTCAGTTTGAAAATCAGTTACTATTGCTTCTATTTTATTATTAGGATTAAATTTAACAGTAGGCTCAAGTACAGACTCTATTTCCCAAGAAAAAGTATAGCTTTGTAAACACCCTATTACATTAATTAATGAAAATATAAGATTAGAAAAAACTTCATCTTCTCTTCCAGTAACTTTACTATTCAAAATATATGCCATTGATATAACATCACTCTTCTCAGTTAAACTCAACTTTCCAATTAAGTACTCTGTTAAAATCTCATCATATTCCAAGGCAGTACCACAATAAGTTCCTGCATCAAATCTTTCATTTATTTCATTGTTAATTACATAATTTAAATCACTTGTATCTATCATTTTGACTCCCTTAATTCAACTATTATACCACAAAAGAAAAAGATGTATGAAACATCTTAATAATTTTCTGCTTTAACTTCAAAATAAGCTTGTTTATGATCACAAATAGGACAAATAACTGGTGCTTTTTTACCAACTACAATATGCCCACAATTACGACATTTCCAAATAGCTTCACCATCTTTAGAAAATACTAATTCATCTTTAACATTTCCTAAAAGCTTTAAATATCTTTCTTCGTGTTCTTTTTCTATTTTAGCTACACCTTCAAATAAAAATGCTATTTTATTAAAACCTTCTTCTTTAGCAACTTTAGCAAATTCAGCATACATATCAGTCCACTCATAGTTTTCACCATCAGCTGCATCTTTTAAATTTTCTTCAGTAGTTGGAACTTCTCCTCCATGTAATAATTTAAACCACATCTTAGCATGTTCCTTTTCATTTTCAGCTGTTTCTAAGAATAATGAAGCAATTTGCTCATACCCTTCTTTTTTAGCTTTACTAGCATAATAAGTATACTTATTTCTAGCTTGACTTTCTCCTGCAAAAGCTGCCATTAAGTTAGCTTCTGTTCTACTTCCTTTTAATTCCATAATTATTTTCCTTTCTCTTACAATCTTTACAGATTCCTCTTAATTTAATTTCATAATCATTGACATCATTACCATCAAAAGTATCAATATTAAAATTCAACTTATCAAAGACATCAATAATAGTATGGCACTTATCACAAATAAAATGAAAATGTTTTTCTAACATATTATCATATCTATCATTACCTTCATTAGTTTTAATTCTAATTATCATATTATTATCCACTAATTGATTAATATTACGATAAACTGTCCCTAAACTAATATTAGTAATTATATCTCTAGCTTTTAAATATATTTCTTCTGCTGTTAAATGATCACAACTAGTATTAACTATATCTAAAACTAAATCTCTTTGTTTAGAACTTCTCATAACACCTCCTAAATAATAATGATTACTATTTAAGTATATAACTATATTCCTAAAAAGTCAACAAAAAAAGAGTAAAAAACTCTTTACCAATTAATCGATTCAATTGTCTTATCAACAATACGTTTAATATCTTCCTCTGTAAATGGTTTTGGTAACATATCAACAACAGGATAAGTAAAAGCTTTGTCAATTGCTTCTTTAGAAGAGTCACCAGTAATTAAAGACACAGGTATTTTACTAAACAAATTAGATTGCTTAAAATATTCCAAAACTTGAAAACCATCCATTATTGGCATATTTAAATCAAGTAACATACACTTAATCTTATCTCCATTAGCCAATATAGCATCAATTGCTGATTTACCATTCTCAATCATCATAAGTTTATAAGGTCCATTATATTTTGTTTCAATAAACTTTCTAACTATATTAGAATCATCAACTACTAAAATATATTGATCATTATTAGTCGCGGAAACAGTTACTGGCACTTGAGTAACTACTGGTTGAGGAATAGATTGAGTTTGTTCAGCAGTAGGAACCACAACTTGAGTAGCTTGCTCTCCACCCACATATCTCTTAACTAAATTAACAACATTAGTAGCTTCAACATTTAACTTATTAAAATCATCATAAACATAAGCCTTATTATTAGCTTTACTCTTAACTTCATGATCATATGCTATTTCCGATAACTTAGTAAAACCAAAATATTTAGCATCACTTTTTAAAGAATGCACTAATATTGCATAATTCGCCATATCAGAAGCTTCCAAAAAGTAATTAAGTCTCTTCATTTTATCAGGACAACTTAATAAAAAGTCATTCAAAGTAGCATTATAAGTATCAATATCTCCAAATATTTCTAAACTCTTATTTACATCCACACCATTATTTATTAATAAATTAATATCCATATCATCCATCCTTATCAACATTATATACCCTAATAATACACCTTTAAGGTCAAGTAGTCAATTGAAACTATCTTTTATAAATAAAATATGTTATAGTCGATTTAAAACGGAGGAACCTTATATGCATATATATGACGAGATCAAAAACCCCAAAGAATTATTTCAATATATCAACGAAAGATGGCAAGATGGTTTTATAAGTCGCATAAAAAATAGAATTCATCTGCCAAGTGATAATGATTATAAAACTTATTTAAGAAATGAAATATACTATCGTACTAATGATTATATGACTTTACCAGAAGTAGATTATGCTACTCTATTTGAAAAAATAGAATTTGCTAGATTTTGGTTTGATAAAAATGATTATGATTATAAAGTATTATTTATTTTCTATGATTTACTAACAAAAAAAGAACTTCCTCATAATGCTTTCATTGTTTATAAAGAAGACAATTTAGACAAAGTATATTATTATGTAGAACTTTCTAATTATTATGATAAAGGAATGTATCGCTTCAATTCTTATAAAAACGCTATAAACAGCGCAAGAGATAAATTCATAGAAAAAGGAATCTCTTCTAAGAAGAAACTCCCCGATGAAAAAAATATCAAAATATTTCACTATGACCATATCTTTAACGCTTCTTATAATGATTATATTCTAAACACACAAGACTTAAATTGTTTCAGTAGAGAAATAGATCACACTAAACAAATCTATTGATTTTGATTATAGACAATTAACTGATGTTGACACCTAGTACAAGCAACATAGAAAAGATACTTCTCTTCATCAGTATAATAATTGTCTTTTTTAGTGTATATAATTACACTATCAAACTCTAATCCTTTAGCTATATAACTAGGAACTATAACAAGCTCTCTATTAAACTTTTCACTTCCCTTAAGAATAAGTCCAATATTAGAAAACTCTTCTTTTAATAAACCAAATATAGTTTCAGCTTCTTCCTTAGTCTTAGTAATAATAGCAAGTGACTTACTATGTTCTTTTAAAGATTTAATATCATTAAGTAAATCACTTTTTAAATCAATTTCAACTTTCTTAACAACTGGTACATTATTACTTTTCCTAATAGCTTGTATATGTGAAAGACCAAGTATCTTATTAGTATATTCGATAATCTCTTCACTAGAACGATATGTCTTCATAAGTTCTAAGTATTTACCATCCTTATCTACAATATCCATTATTTGATTTAAACTATCATATCTATAATAAGGATTAATTGTTTGATTAACATCACCTAATATAGTAAGACCAGCTTTTTTAAATATTTCTTTTATTATGATATATTGTAATCTCGTATAATCTTGTGCTTCATCTATAATAACTTCCTTAATAAGACCCTTATACATAAAACCTTCCAACAAACCTTTTAGGTAAATAAATACACAAGCATCTTGATAAGCAATCTCCTTACTACTCATACTCTTCTTAATTTCAAAATAATCAAGCTCTCCACCATAACTATTAATAAAAATCTTACTAGTAAAAAACTGAATAAACAATTCCTTATAATCCTTTTTAATCCCTAGCAGTTCCTTTAAAACCTTCTCATAAGTTTTAGCAAAGGTCTTTTTCCCACCATTTTGATCATTACATATCTTAAGAGCCATTTCTCTAATTCTATCAAATAGTAACAAACTAGAGTAACGATTATGAAACATTTCATTCAATACTTCTTTTGAATAATAAAAGTCTGGATGATTATAATTATCTCCAAAAGATAAATTAGTTATATAATCATTTACAAATAGATTTAGATCATTTATTATCTTATCACTTTGTTTATATTTAATAAGTTTAATATCTAGTTTCTTATCATGGTAGTATTGTTCAATAAAATTAGTAAATGTTTGTACTCCCTTAAACTCAATGATATTATCATACATAAAACCATCAAAAGTCGTTTGTAAAGTATTATCTTCACCTAATTCTGGTAATACATTTGATATATACTCTGAGAATACTTTGTTAGGAGAAAAGATTAAAACATTATTAGCCGTTAAATTTTCTATTTTATAAAGTAAGAATGCAATTCGATGCAAGGCAACAGATGTTTTACCAGAACCAGCTATTCCCTGTACAACTAAAGTCTTATCCTCTACATTACGAATAACTTGATTTTGCTCTTGTTGAATTGTATTAACAATATTTTTCATCTTATCATTAGCTTCCGTAGCTAGTACTTCCTGCAATACATCATCATCAATTTGTAATTTACTATTTAATATTCTAAGTAATTTACCATTTTCTATCTTAATTTGCTTCTTATCAGTAAGTTCACCTTCTACTATACCTTTAGGTGCCTTATAAGATGTTTTACCAACTTCTGCATCATAAAATAAACTACAAATAGGAGCTCTCCAATCGTAGACATAATGATAATTGTCTTCATCAACATGAGTAATACCTACATGTATTTCTTCTTCCATGCCATCATCAAATACAAACGATCCAAAGTAAGGACTATTTTGAACTCTGAATAGTTTACGAAAATAATTACCTCTTCCCTCCGCTAAAGAAACTTCTAAATCAGAACTAGTAATCATTGCTTTCATTTCATTCGCATCCATACTACCACGTGAATCCCACATCAATTCTTTAAACTCAATTATTTTCTCTTCTCGATCAAATAATTC
>CAYJHB010000005.1:7901-26826 GCA_964370105.1 uncultured Muribaculaceae bacterium
AGTTGATATTTTTTCACCAACCAAAGCATTAACCTTCTCCAAATGCTTCTCTTCCTTTTCCCAAATTTCTTTTGTTACATCCATCTTAATCCCTCCTTTTCATACAACAAAAAAATCGATTCATAAAACTGAGCCGTTATATGTGTCAAATTTAAGTTTTCAAAACGTCAATACCAAAATACCATAAAAAAAAGAGTATGTCTACTCTTTTAATAAATTAATAGTTAGTATTAAGAAATTCATCCCCTGGTTCCGTTACTTCCAACGAGTATACTTGTAGAGCCCATCCATTAGATGAATAATCACTATCTTGCCACACACCCTTAACAGTTACCCAAGTACCCTCAACAGGAATAACGCCATCATATTCTATTTGTAACCCAGCTAAACCATCATCTCCACAACACCCGGGAGTATTTCTAGTTACAAAAAACTCTCCATCTTCTTGAAAATAATAATCAATATAGATTAAACCTTCTAATTGAACAACTTGTCCATTATAAGTTTTAGGATTATAAAACATGTCATTAGTATAACCAACAAATACATCATCAGTTATAACTTTAACATCAGAATCCGGTATTACTGAATCAGAATTAATTTCAACATCCCGATACTCAGCTCTCGAACTACAACCAACAAATAATATACTAACAATTAATAAAAAAGAAAATTTCTTTAACATTTTTTCATCTCACCTACTTTACTAAGTATACTAAATATTACAAAACCAATCAAGTTAGTTAATACAATAGTACCACCAGTAGGCAAATTAAACATATAAGAAGCTATAATTCCAATCACAAAACAAATAGTTGAGGTAATAACAGAACAAATAATATCACTCTTAAATGTTTTAAATAAGCGCATTGAAGTTAAAGCAGGAAGTATAAGTAAACTAGAAATAAGTAAAGTACCCATTAACTTCATACCCATTACTATTGTAATAGCAGTTAATAAAGCAAGTAACATATTATATAAATTTACTTTAATACCAGTAGCTCTAGCAAAATTCTCATCAAAAGTAATCGCAAATATCTTGTTATAGAAAAATATATATAAGATAAGAACAATAATACAAAGAATAATACTAACAACTAAGTCTGTACTAGAAAGTGCAAGTATTGTACCAAATAGTGTATTACAAACATCTGTATTTAGACCAGTTGTCATAGAAACAGCTATTATACCAACTGTTAAAAAAGTAGTTGATACAAGCGCAATCGCAGAATCAGTATTAATCTTACTATTACTAGTCATCCTAAGTAGTAAAAAAGCTACAATAACAACTAAAATAATTGTAAAAACAGTAGGATCAATAGGAAAATAAAGTTCAAAGAACGGAATAATATTTAATGCTGCCGCAATAGACGCAGCTCCAAAAGCTGTATGGGAAAGCCCATCACCGATCATTGAATAACGTTTAAGTACTAAACTAACTCCTAATAAAGCACAACATAAAGTAACAAGTATTCCTACTATAAAAGCTCTTTGGATAAAGAAGTACGAAAACATATCTCCTATTTCATAGAAAAAATCAATCATTTACATCCTCCAACAAATACTCTTTCATAATATTTTTCTTATACGATTTAATATTTCCATAAAAACAATCATCTGCTTTTACATGAAGCACTTTACTTCCATATTTAATCGCTGCTTTAATATCATGAGAAACCATAACAATAGTCATACCATCATTATTAAGCTTCTTAATTAAATCATAAAAATCACCAGAAGCCTTTGGATCTAAACCCGTAATAGGTTCATCCATAATCAAAACTTTAGAAGTAGAACACATAGCTCTAGCAAGTAAAACTCTTCTTTGTTGTCCCCCTGATAGCTCACTAAAACTTTTATTAATGAGATTATGAATCTTAAGTAGTTTTAAAACCAAAATTACTTCTTCCTTATTTTCTTTAGAATAAGTAGGTTTCATACCACGAGAATTTAAAGTACCAGACAATACTACTTCATAAACAGAAGCAGGAAAATTTTGCATAGAAGTACTAATTTGTGGTAAATATCCAATATCTTTTGTAATATCTAAGTTATTAACCTTAACTTTTCCTTTTATAGGTTTTAGTAAACCAAGCATACCTTTAACTAAAGTACTTTTACCTACACCGTTATCACCTATAATATAAACATAATCACCTGAATTTATTGTAAAAGTAATATCCTTAACAACACTTTTCCCATTATAACCAATTGAAAGTTTATCTAATTCTATTAACTTCATTAATTAAGCGCCACCTTTAAATTATCATAATTATCTCTCATAAAATCGATATATGTCTTCCCACTCTCAAAATCACTCAAAGTTAAATTATGTGCAGAATGCAATTCTAATTTCTTAGTTTTTGTTTCTTCAACTATAGTATCAGTTATTTTTTCACTAGATAACTCTGTATGAAATACAACAGGTATATTATCTTCTTCTACTTTATCAATTAAGAAAGCAATTGTTTGTGCACTTGCCTCAGATGCAGTTGAACATCCTGTAAAAGCTGCATAATAACTTAATCCATAATCATCAACAAAATATCTAAATGGAAACTTATCACCAATTATAATTTCGCTTCTAACTGCATTATCAATCATTTCAGTAAATTCTTTATCCAATTGATCTAACGAAATTACATACTCACTAGTTCTATCTTTATAAGAATTTGCATTCTCAGTATCCAAAAGAATAACTTCATCTCTAATAACTTCAGTTAAAATAATAGCATTTCTTAACGAAGTCCAAATATGCTCATCATATGATGCATGATCATGTTCGTGATCATCATGTTCTTCTTCATGTTCGTGATCATCATGTTCTTCTTCATGTGCATGATCTTCTTCTTCTTCTTCATGAACATGTTCCATTCCTTCTACTAACTCTTCTTCTTTTAAGTCAACATAATCCATTAATCTAATAACTTTAGTCTTCGATATATCAATACCTTCTAATACATCCTCAACCCACAGTTCTCCTCCAACATAGATGAATAAATCACTGTCTTGAATACTAACAATATCTTTTGGTGTTGGTTCAAAAGAATGAAGGTCAGCTCCAGGATTTAAAAGCAAACTAACATTATCTTCACCTACTATTGCCCTTGTAAAATCATAAGCTGGAAACACAGTAGTAACAATATTTAAATTACCAACTGAATCTTCAACATCACAACCAACTACTGAAAATACCATAACTAAACTAACAGCTAACATACCTAATTTTTTTAATAACATTTCTCACATCTCCCCGATAATATTTTATTTTTAAAATCAACTCTAACCCCATGATCTTCTCTCAAATGCTTATCTACATCATCAAACATATGACAATCAACATGCTTAACAACTCCACATTTATCACAATAAACATGATAATGAGAAGCACAATCACCTGGAAAATAAGCATATCTTTTACAATTATGATCAACAAATTTAACTAATAAGCCTACTTCTGTAAAATAATCTAAAAATCGATATATTGTAGTTAATCCAACTGATAAATTATTATTATCTAACATTTCATCAATCTCTTTAACTACAAATAAATGATTAGGATTATCTACAAAAAATTGCTTAATCATTTCCTTTTGCTTAGTCTTATAATTACTTCTCATACACTCTCCAATTTGAAAACCATTTTCAGTTTATCAAAATACACAAAAAAAAGCAAGCCACTGTTATCAAATAACTTACTTTGTCTTTTTATTAATATTATCAGCTACACTATAACCAGTCGAAAAGGCTAAAGTTAAATTATATCCTCCTATCGGACCATGAATATCTAAAGCTTCTCCTATAAAATATAAACCTGAATTAATCTTTGATTCAAAACTAGCCGTATCTATATATTTAAGATCAACTCCACCACCAGTAACATAAGCTTTATCAATTGATTCAACTTTTTTTACTAAGTATTTATGACTTTTCAATAAAGAAAATAAAACTACCAAATTACTTTTATTAACACTCTTAATTTTCAAATTACCATCTATAAGAGCCTTATTAAGTAGATAACTAGCAAATCTTTTACTAACTAGTTCTCTTAATAAAGTAATAACCAACTTTTCTCTGTTTTCTTCAAATAATTCTTCTATATTATTTATACTAGGTATAAAATCAATCACAATTTCTCTACTTTTGTTCAAATAAACAAACTCGCTTAACTTCATAATAGAAGTACCACTAACTCCAACATGAGTAAATAATAAATTACCACTCTTTTTAACTTTAGGAATACTAACAACTACATCATCAAAAGAACTACCAGCTAAATCATTCTTCTCTTCAAGCAAAATACTAGTCTCAGCCGGAAATAATTCTATTATAGGTTGACTTAAACTAGAAGCAAATTCTAAATGATCTCCACTACTGCCTAATTTACTAAAAGATGAACCACCTGTCGCAATTACTAAATGCTTACAAGTATAGCTGCCATTATCACAATCAACAGTATAATAATCATCATTCTTACTAATAGAAATAACTTTACTATTATATTTAATTTTATTTTTCAAACCACAAACTAAATAATCAACTACATCACTAGCTTTATTCGAAACAGGAAATATCTGATTATCCTTCTCTTCTTTTAAAGGAATAGAAAAATAATTCATAACTTCTTTTGGACCAAACTTATAAATAGTACTATATAAATATTTTTTATTATAAGAAATTTCTTCTAAAAAAGACTTATTATCTTTATTATTAGTAAGATTACATCTACCCCCACCAGTAATAAGTAATTTCCTACCTGCACTACTATTTTTCTCTAAAACAAGATATTTGAAACTACTATCTAAATTATTAGCACACATTAATCCTGATGCACCAGCTCCTATAATTATCACATCTAACATAACTACCCCTTAAAAAACATTTTTATCCTTAATAACCTTTTTAAACTTATATATCTTAGCAGGCTTTCTACCTGCAAAAGTCTTTGTTTTATTAGTATCTCTAATTAAATCTAAACTAAGTAATTTCTTACGAAAATTTCGTCTATCTAAACTAACTCCTAATATCAATTCATAAGTCATTTGTATCTCAGGTAAAGTAAAACCATCTACAAATAAAGTTTTAAGTATATCACTACTACCTATCTTCTTCTTTAAAAATTCCAATGAATCCTTTATTATTTCCTCATGATCATAAGCAAGTTCAGGTAACTTATCAATTGCAAACCAATCAGCTCCCACTACTTTAAAAGAATCACTTAATAAAGATACTTTTTTACTATCAATAACCCCAATATAAGAAGTTGCAACCATTCTCATAACAGGAGATCTATTAACTTCACCAAACACATTTGAAAGATAAAGATCAATTTCATCAATACCGACTTTCTCTTTAATTTCTCGCTTCATTCCTACAAGTAAGTCTTCATTATTATATAAAGCACCACCTACTAAAGACCACATATTTTTAAAAGGTTCATTCCCTCTTCTAATAAGTAAAATCTTTGTCACACCATTATCTACAGTGAAAATTGAAGAGATAACATGAATACCTTGATCCTTATATAAAGTATTCTTAACTTCCATACAAATCACCCATTTCTATGCCTTTATTCTATCATAACTCCAATATATACACAATAAACTTTGTATGATAAAATACTATTAGAAAGGATATATATTATGACTAGTGATTATTATAATGAAAGAACAAAAAGTATCTTAATAAATAAAAACCCCCATGGACAATATCATTTGCAAAACTTCACTCATTATAACTATGGTGATCAAACACCAATTAACGCTAATATTATCAACAATATGCCAAATGCTCAAATCATTTTAAGTGAATCTGTATACGAAAGTCTCCAAGCTGTTATGGATGTCACAATTATCGATAACCAAGAGTTCCCATTTTTTCTTTACGGAAAAGATTTAGGAAATAATAAAATAGAATTTAACGAATTTATGTCATCTAGTAATAATAGACAATCAAACGTAGCAAGTTTTAATCAAGATATGATAACTAATCTAGAAAAGAAAATAACTAATTACCAAGATAATAACTTAGTAGTATGCCACGGGCATTCCCATCCGCCAATCGGACCATTTCATAATACTTTCTCACTAAAAGATTTAAGTACATATATGGAAATGAATCAAGAAAATAATGTATTCAGTCAAAAACAAGTTGAATTAGCAGGCTGCTTAATAACTAGCACAGGTGACTTTAATTTTATTTTCTATGATAATATTAATGATAATTTTTTCCGTTTTACCAATGTTGTAAAAAAAGATAAACAAGGAAATTACACACCTATAAATTGCTACTCTCAACCCCACCAACAAACAAGGAGTGATACACTATGAGTGAAAAACAAAAAGCCTATCAAGAAATATTATTCAATGCTAATTATGATCAAGAACTAATGAAAGAAAGATACTATGCCAAAGATTTATGTTTTAAATTAAATAATATAAAACCAAGCAATATAAAAAAACAAGCCCAAATAATTAAACAGTTAATTCCTAATATCAAATCTAACTTTGTTATCACAACTCCATTCTATTGTGATTATGGTTATAATATTGAAATAGGAAATAACTTTTATACTAATCATAACTTAACCATTTTAGATAGTAATAAAATAATTATTGGAAATGATGTCTTTATCGGACCTAATTGTTGTCTAACTGCCGCTACTCATCCACTAAATTATAAAGAACGAAATGAAGGTTTAGAAACAGCTCACCCCATAACAATAGGAAACAATGTATGGTTAGGAGCACATGTAACAGTATTACCTGGAGTAACTATAGGAAATAACGTTGTAATAGGTGCTAATAGCTTAGTAAATAAAGATATCCCTAGTAATACAGTCGCAGTAGGAAATCCTTGTAAAGTAATAAAAGAACTATAACCAGTTCTTTTTTATACTATATAAATAATTTTATCACTAGAAAAATACTTAGTAAATTCCATCATTAAAAATTCCTCTGCAATATTTCTAATACTTTCCCTATAAGCATATTTACCGCGACCTCTCCCCGTCATAATATCCCTATTATATAAATTAATACTGTTAGGTAAAGCCTCTTCATTAATAACTCTATGTACATAACTATAAGTCATAAAAATAAATTCAAAAAAAATATTTTTCTTAGCTTCCAAAGTTAAATTGGCATCCAAATACAAAAATAATTCACTATATAATCTTTTATAATTACTAAGTAAAATAATAGGCGCAACTATAATTCCCACTTTATAACCAGCTTCAACTAATTTGTTAATTGCTTTAACTCTGCCCTCTAATGAAGAAGTACCAAACTCAATTTTCTTAATAATTTCACTAGGATTAACACTCATTCTAATAATAGTTTTATTATTATGCTTTAAACTAAGTAAACTATCTATCATATCAAACTTAGTAGGAAAAGTAATAAAACCTCTTCCCTCTCTACCAAACTTTTCTATTGTCCATTCTAAATTACCAGTAATAGTATTTTCAAGTACTAAATCACTATTACTCCCAATCTCGAATGTAAGTTCTTTTTCACTTTCTAAACTAACTTTAACTATTTTTTTAAACATTTCATCTCTATTAACAAATAACCTCAAATAAGAACACTTATTATAATTACATACTAAGTAACAGTATAGACAAAATGCACTACACCCAGAAGATGTATAAGGAACTAAATAATCAGAAGACTTATAATTAGGAACAAATCTTTGTGTCTTTCTAGTTCCAATAATTAAATAGTTCTTCATCTTAATAAAATCCTTATTAGAATTTTTTCTTAAAGACTCAATATTATTATGATTAAGAATTATTTCTTTAGGCACATCTAAATATTTACTAAGTAACATTTTACCGAGTTCATAATCATTAATGTTTTCTTCATAATATATCTTACTAGGCTTAAACATATCATCACCAGTATTAGTATTCAACAAATATATAAATACATACAAAAAAAGAACTATTTAAGCTCTTTAACTAAAATATTTCTTTTAACTCCACCATTACTTGTAATCATTTTCACTTCATAACCTAATTCCAATAAATTATTTAAAGAATAATCATTACCTTCAGTAACTTCACCAGAAGCATATTTAATATTGTTTCTAATAGATTCTTCTTCAACATAACTAAGTAAAATATTTTGAAGTTTATTACCTCTATATTCAGGGTGAACAATAGCTGTATCCATATCAGTACATTTCTTATCAGAAGACATAATATAGCTAGCTATATCACCTACTTTAATCGTATTAGAAGTCAAAATCCATGCCATAAGAACAGTATCAAGATACGCTCCATACATATTCCAATAATCATAAGAGTCATTTAAAATTTCAATTAACTCTTCCTTATCAAACGGATAAATATAATCTTTTTCTCTAGCACTAAACTTAGAGACACACTCAGATTGAACTAATAACAATTTATCTAAATCATCAATATTGCATTTTCTAATATAAACACTATTAATATTAATCTTCATAATAGCCTCCATAATTGTGCATATTATACCATATTTCAAGAAAAAAATCAAATTAGCAAGACATGGAAACAACTAATCTAATAGCTTCAACCATTTATTTATAGCTTGTAGTCTTTTCGACTGCTTTTATACAAATTAAAATCTCTAAGTGATAAAGAAAAGTTTACAATCATTTTTAAAAACAATTATAGAAAAAAATACTCATATATAAATATACGAGTATATATAAATTGTCCTTTATTTTATTGTTCTAGTTTTTCTAAGTATTTTACTCTTACTATAATAGTTCAATATATCAACCTCTGAGACAGTAGAGATAGTTCGATTTTTTCTCGAGTTAATAACTTTAGCTCTAGCAGCCATTTTAGGTGTAACTACATACGGAACCAACTTCGCCTTCTGTGAAACTAACATATTTAACCTCCCATTTATATGTTTCTTAACTTTATCATACTGCATTATATTCAAAAGTCAAAAAGTAATCCCTATTCTTCAAATCAAGGAAAAAACAACAATTTTTTATATACAAAAAGAACTAAATAGTTCTAAATTTTAATTTGGTGCCTGTGATCGGACTTGAACCGATACAGTATTGCTACTATTGGATTTTGAGTCCAACGCGTCTACCATTTCACCACACAGGCATAAAATTATTATAGTACATATCCTAAAAAAAAACAACTAAATATTATTATTAATATGTTATAATAATAACGAAAGGAAAGAAGTTATGAAAAAATTATTTTTATTAATTGGAGCTGTTTTATTATTAAATGGATGTTCATTTGGAATGGATGCTGCTAAATATACTGAACTAGAATTAAATTCTGTTTACTTAAATGATCATGATCAAGAATATAGAAATATGTTTGAAACAACTGATATAGAAGAGTTTGAAACTATCTATTATGACGGAGTTAATCTTGAAGTAGAATTTTTAGCTGAATACACAGGAACATATTACGAAGAACTAACTGATGAAACTATCAATCGCGCTGTAGATATTTATGATGAAATATATAGTCATTCTAAATTTCAAGTAGAAGCTACTGATGATCAAAGTATTGTTAAAGTAACAATATCACCTATTGATATAATTACAAAAACAGTTACCGATGAAAGCGTTAATGCTATTTATGATCAAGTACTAACAATGAACTACACTGATACAGAATTAGAAAACGCTTATTTCAATAGTATCTTAGATTTAATTGAACAAGAACTAGATAATATTGGTTATCTTGAAGATGTTGAATTAAATGTAACTGTTGATTTCGTAAGTAGTTACTACGAAATTAGTGAAGAGCAATTCGGTAATATTGACACATACATTATTGGATACTAAAAAAGAGAATAAAATCTCTTTTTTATTTTCTAATAACTTTTGTCCAATAATGATCTTTTTCATATTGACCATTACTACAGCGTTTTAAATCTAATTTCCAATCATTCAACAACACTTTAGACGAAAGTAAAGTAATTCTTTCTTCCTCATCTTTTTTACCACTGATAAAATCAAACTCTTCGTTTAAACATTTTAATCTAGTACGTAAAATAATATATTGTTGCATCTTGTCATCACTATAATCTATTTCACCACATGCATAATCAATAGCTTGATCAAAATAAATACCAAACTTCTTAGCTTCTAAAGCTATTTTTTCTTTTCTTATCTCTTCCTTACTTCTAGGATAACCATGTAACAAAACAGTATTTTTTTGATATACATCACTAATATTTATATTTAACAGTGAAATATCACTACCATTTTCACTTTTATAATAAATACATCCTGGTTTATGAAAAAGCCTTCTATTATCTATTAATTTTGATTTCTTAAGTACCATTTTAGATCTATGCATAAGATTAAATCTAACTAAGTCAGTAAAACCTGGTATTCCATCAAAACTAATACTAGAATCTAAATTAAAAACTGATTTTCTCAAATTAGCTACTAACTTCAAATTATTAATCGTTTCATTAGAATAATACTTTCTCAAATATCCAATATCTAAATTAAACTTTTCCATAAAACCTCCTAAAGATACATTTATTCTAACACACTTTATTTAAATATCAATATTTTCTTTATATTTAGAATGATATAAATCAACATCGTCACCTTCAGGTTTCACAAAATCTTCAAATTTAGGTAAATCTTCTACAGTTGCAAGGCCAAAATAATCTAAAAATTCACTAGTAGTTTTATAAAGAATAGGACGTCCCGGCATTTCACTTCTTCCTACTTCTTTTATAAAACCCTTTGCCACTAATTTTCTCATTATTTGAGAGCTAGAAACACCTCTTACCTCATCTACTTCTACTCTTGTAATTGGTTCATTATAAGCAATAATAGCAAGTGTTTCTAATGCTGATTGACTAAGGTGATTAGTAGTTTCATTTTCTAATAATTTTTGATAGTATTCCTTATGTTCATTTTTCGTTGTAAGTTTAAAACTATTACCTAAAAAATCTATTCTAATACCTCTATTATCATTACTGTATTCTTCACGTAACGAAGAAACTAATTCTTTTGCCATATCATTATCTATTTCTAATATTTCTTCTATTTGTTTTAAAGTAAGACCATCCTCACCAACAACAAATAATAAACCTTCTAATATAGCTCTCACTTATCTCACCTCACATACAATTTCAGAAAATCTTTTATCTTGTGTAATAAACAATTCATTCTTACGAGCCATTTCTAATATAGCTAAAAAAGTCACTACAACATAACCTTTATCAAAAGATTCAAATAAATCAGTAAATAAAACTCTACCTCTTTCTTTAAGAACTCTTCTAATACCAACACGTCTTTCTTCAACAGACAATTCTTTTGTTGTTACTTTTGTCGTTAAAGGTATATCTTCTTTTTGTCTTTTTAAAAACTTCTCAAAAGCAGACACCAAATCATCTAAACTAACTTCTTCACTAGTAATTACTTCTTCCCTATAAATAGAAATATTTTCAGGTAATTTTGTAAATATTTCTTTTCTAAAACTTTCTTTTTCTTTTAGAACTCTAGAAATTTCTTTATATTGTTGATATTCAATTAATCGATTAATAAGATTTTCTTTCGGATCTTCTTCTTCTACTTCTTCTTCCTTTTTAGGTAGTAATAACTTAGACTTCATTTCAATTAATTCACTAGCCATTACTAAATAATTACTCGCAACATCTAAATTAAGTTGTTCCATTTTTTCAATATAGTTTAAGTACTGAGTAGTTATTAGATCAATCTTAATATCAAATATATCCATTTTACTATCTTTGATTAGATGAAGTAATAAATCAAGAGGTCCCTCAAATTGATCAATTGTAATACTATAATCCATAACTTACTCCTTTGACAATATAAATTATACCATATATAATTAGTTTGAGGTATATATATGAAAAGATTTACTATGAAAGACGAATATTTTATTTGTGAAAACTGTGGAAGTGAAGTACATCCATTAAGTTACACAGCAAGAGATCATTGTCCCCATTGTTTGTATTCTAAACACTTAGATATTTTTCCAGGTGATAGACAAAATAATTGTCATGGTCTATTAAAACCAGTTGGTATAGAAAAATTTAAAGATACATATAAAATATTATATATTTGTGAAAAATGCAAAAAAGACCATAAAAATATTATGGCCACTGACGACAATATGGAAGAGATCATCAACTTATCTACTAATGTCTAGGTTTAAAAAATAAAGATAGGAAGAAACTAAAAACTATAGCAGACGTTATACCAGCAGCAGTAAGATTAAACATCCCACTAGCAAGACCAATAATACCAAACTCACTAGCACTTTCCATAGCTCCATGTATTAAAGAATGACCAAAAGAAGTTATAGGTACTAAGGCACCACCTCCAACATGTAACACCAAATAATCGTAAATACCAAATGTATCCAGTGCCGCACCAATTACTACAAATAAACTAGTAACATGACCTGGGGTAAGTTTTGTATTATCTAAAATAACCTGTGCAATAATACAAATTAAGCCTGTGAATAAAAATGAATATAAATAAATCATTCCACCACCTCCAAACTAACAGCATGAGCAATTGATAAAATATTTTGCTTTTGATAAATAAAAGTAGGACTAAACAAAGCTCCTGTCGCCACTAATAAAACTCTTTTGAGTTTTTTTTCTTTCAACATTTTATATACATAACTAAAAGTAACTAAAGCAGAACAAACTGGTCCACTACCTCCTGCTTTTTGTTGTTTTTGCGTATCTAAATCATAAAGCATTACTCCACAGTCATTATAATTATTACTAATATCAATATTAGAATCAATTTTCAACATATCAATTAATATTTTTTTTCCATATAAACCAAGATCACCTGTTAATATCAAATCATAATAACTACTGTCTCTATTTAAATCCTTTAAATGTCTTTCTATTGTATCTTTAGCAGCAGGAGCCATTGCCGCGCCAACATTATTAGGATCACTTTGACCCATATCTTGAATTACTCCAATTGTAGAGCTCTCAACTCTTATCAAACTTTTTTTATTACTAAGTAGACAACTAGCACCCCCAGTACTAGTAATAGTAGCAGTATCAGGCTTAGGGGCACCATACTCATTAGGATTTCTAAATTGTCTCTCACTAGCCATATTATGAGAACTAGTAGAAACAACTACATTCTTTATATTTTTATCTTGCAAAAAAATACTACCAATAATAATACCTTCACTAATTGTTGAGCAAGCACCATAAATTCCTAAAAAAGGACGATTATATTTTTTTACGCTATAACAAGAAGAAGTTATTTGATTTAATAAATCTCCTCCCACAAATAAATCAATTTCATCAGAATGAAACTTACTTTTATCAAGTAAATACTCAATTGATTCACTAAGTAGTTTTGTTTCCGCTTTTTCAAAACTTTTTTCCCCAACATACAAATTATTATAACTCTTATCAAAATAATCATTTAATGGACCATTCTTTTCATAAGGTCCTGCAATAGTAGCTGTCTCTTTTAAATAAACATTATCATATTGAGTTGTCATATTATCCTCCAATCAGTAAATATCTAACCATGCCAAAAAACCATGCCGATACTACACCATACAATATAACAGATCCTGCTAACTTAAATATGTTACTACCAATTCCAAATACCGGACCTTCTTTTTTAAATTCCATAGCTGAACTCATCATCGCATGAGCAAATCCAGTTATCGGAATTAGTAAACCACTTTTCGCAAAATTAACACAGTTATCAAAAAAACCAAGTGCTGTGCATAAACAAGCTATAAAAATTAAAGTAACAATCATATAAGTAGTCGCATCCTTACTAGGTATTTCTAAAACAAAAGAATAAAAATCAATTAAAAACTGACCAACTACTCCCATCAATCCCCCTATAAAAAAAGAAAGAACAACATTTTTAACCCTATTTTCCCTAGGTTTATGAAGTGCAACTAACTTATTAAACTCTTTTCTTTCCATTTAATCACCATTATTATTATGAATTTAGAACTTTAAAATATACAAAAATAAATTTATGTGTTATAGTATCCAAAGAAAAGAGGTTTTATGAAATATTTAACTATGTCAAACATTGCCCATGAATTAGAAAAAAGTATTGTACTAACAAATGACCAAGAAGTAAATGCACTTATATATAAATTACACGAATGGGCAACTGAAAATAATATTTTACCAATAAGCGATTCAATGTCGGAGTTTTATAATATAAATTATCAAAATAAATTATATTCCTTTGGATTTACTTACGAAGATAATTCAACTTGGATTTGTCAAACAGAAGATGATTTTTCACTAAGCAATAATATTGATTATGAAAAAATTAGTAATAGTCTTAAAGCGGATTTTTTTACTTACTTAAAACAAGATAAATTAACTAAGTCAAAATAAAAATGATTTCTTTATATTTTGAAATCATTTTTTATTATTCATTTATCGACTCTTTTAGTTTAATATATTTAATTAACTTAGTAGTTAACGGGCTTATTAATAGTTCTATAAAAACTTTTACTATATATACATTTAATATTAACACTACTAATTCAATATTACTAACAACTCCTACAAATGCTACAAAAGTAAAAACGAACGTATCTATCAATTCCCCTATAATAGTTGAAACAATAATTCTTGTGAACAATTTAGATTTATTCTTCAAATATATCATAACTTTAGAATTAACAAAACTACCAACAAAATAAGCGAGAATTGAAGCTATTAATATTCTAGGTGCATTCATCAAAACTGTTGTAAAAGCATTTTGATCAAGATAGTATTCTGGATATGGTAAAGAACTAGCAAGTAGAAATACTAATACCATCAAAAGATTAGCAAAAAAAGATAAAATAATTGTAACCTTTGCTCGTTTATAACCATAAACTTCCACAAAAACATCATTTAATATATATGTAATCGGAAACAACAAATCAGCAGCTGTTATTGTTAATCCAACAAGCAAAACTAACTTAGAAGCAATTATATTAGACACTAATAAAACTGTAATATTAAGTACTAATAATATTATAAATATACTTGTATATTTCTCTTTCATAAATACTCCTTTATTAACTGACTATATTATAGTACTATTATCATTATTTGTATATAAGAAAAAGACTTGTCTTTCAACAAATCTAATTACAACCACCATTACAACTACAATTAGAACAATCACACCCATTAACTGCATTACCTTTAAGTACTTCTTCTATTTCCTTTTTTGATAATGTCTTCCCAGTAGATACCACTTGTTCATTAATAACTAAAGCTGGAACACTCATTACGCCATATTCCATAACTTTTTGAATGTCATTTATATATTCAACAGAACATTCAAGCTTCATTGCTTTTGTAACATCCTCTACATCTTTATATAACTCTTTACAAGTCTTACATCCACTTCCCAAAATTTTAATATTCATAATTCTTTCTCCTTCTCTTATAATCCTATATAAATTAAATAGAATGCTAATATAAACATAAGTATACCAAATCCTATTTTAATTATTTTATTTAATTTTGTGTATTTTTCTGATGATGATATCTTTTGTACAAATTTTACTGATGTTCCTGAAATAACAATCAATACACTGTGTCCTATTGAATAAAGTAATAAAAGTATTATTCCTAGCACTAAACTACCTTGTTGCGATACAATTGCTAATAATACAATCAACACCGGTGTTGAACAAGGAGATGAAAATAATCCAGCAAGTAGCCCCATTATTAAAGCACCTAGGTATCCTTTTTTCTTATTCTTAGTCATAAGATTATTTTTAGGTAATATATTAATAAGTTCCAAAAATTGTAAGGCCATTATTATTAATAAAACACCTATTACTAAATACCACCATTTGCCTATAAACAATAACATTTGACCTGCTAAAGAAGCAACAACACCTAATATTGTATAAGTAATCGCAGTTCCTAAAGCAAAAACTAAAGACAATTTAAAGGCACTTTTAGTATTAGTTTCACTCTTTCCACCTACATATCCAATAACAAGTGGTACACTTGCTAAACTACATGGAGTAAAAGAAGTAAGAATACCTGCTACTAAAGACAAAAGTGGTGCTATCCAAAAATTACCTTCAATTATATTACCAATTTCTACTAATAAACTATCCACTAAACGTATACCCCATTTCTGCAAAAATAGCTAATACTTGAGTTTTAGTTATTTCACCTTCATGAGTAGTATATAATTCTCCAAATTCATCATAAAAATATTGTGTAGGAATAACACTAAACTCAAATTGTTTTGCTAAATCAGGATACTTCCAATAATCAACAAATTTAATTACTGCTTTATCATTTAACTCCTCGTTTAATTCCTCCAAAACAGGTGCCATATTTCTACAAGGAATACATTCAGCTCCCCCTATATCAAGTAAAACAGGATATCCTTTATTTAAATAATCATTTTTATTAAAATCAGCTGCTACATGCAAATCAAAAAAACCATCTGTACTTACCTCTTCTTCACTTGATTTCTTTGAATTTCCTAATAAAAATACTACCACAAAAACCAAAAATATTACTAAAACCAATATTATATTCTTTTTCATTTCTTCTCCTTAAATTAATATTCCACTAAATATATTAAACAAATATCCTATAACAATTATACCAATAATTACTATTATAATAAATGTCATTAATAACTTTCTCTTCATAACTTTTGAAAGCATTATCATAGAAGGAATTGATAAAGCCGTCACACTCATCATAAATGTAAGAATTGTACCTACTCCTACACCTTTACTAAACAATGCTTCAGCAATTGGTATAGTACCAAAAATATCTGCATATATAGGTGCTCCAACTAATGCGGCAAGTATTGGTGCAAACGGATTATTAGATCCCAATATATTTTGTATAATTTCCGTAGGAATTACATTATGAATTAAAGCACCTATACCAACTCCTATTAAAATAAATAAGATAACTTTTTTCAAAGTAGCCATTACTTGTTTCCCTGAATATCTAACTCTCTCTTTAACTGTTAATGTTTCATCTTCAACTATGCTATTTACTTTAGCATTCTTAACAAAATCAGCTATTTCTTCACCTAAACCAAGTTTTTCAATAATTGTACCGCCAACAACCGCTAATACAACACCAACTATTAAATAAGCAATCGCAACACCTGGTCCAAATATAGATAAAAGCAATATAACTGATGCTAAATCTACAAAAGGCGACGATATTAAAAACGAAGTAGTCACACCTATCGGCATACCACTAGATACAAATCCTATAAAAATAGGAATTGATGAACAACTACAAAATGGTGTAACAGTACCTAGTAAAGCACCTAATATATTACCTTTAATCCCTTTAAACTTACCAAGTATTTTCTTTGTTCTCTCTGGTGGAAAGAATGACTGTATATATGATATTACAAAAATCAAGACACAAAGTAAAATAACTATTTTAATTGTATCGTAAATAAAAAATTGTAAAACATGACCTATACCTTCAGTAACATCTAATCCAAAAAACTCTAAAATCATACCTACTAAATCATTAAGCCATTTAAGTCCAATAATATTATCAGATATAAAGTTCCATATTTCCATTTAATCACCTAATCCCTTAAAATAATTAGTAATATCTACCATGACACTCTTATTGATACTGTATATACACCAAGTGCCCTTTTTATAGCAATTAACAAGTTCAACTTCTTTTAAAAGTTTCATATGATAAGAAAATGTTGCCTGCGTAATATCAAATTGCTTCAACAACTCACAAGCACAGATTTCACCAGTTTTACTAATAATATTAATAATATCAAAACGATTCTTATCAGCTAATACTTTAAAGACTTCTACTTTATCCATAATTACCTCCACTATATTATATAGATAACAATCTATATTAGTTACACTTTAATTATAGATAAGTATCTATAATTAGTCAATAAAAAAAGATAATTATTTTATCTTTTTAACTAAAAATATTTATTATTATTAAAATTGAATTATATCTATATTATTATATATATCAGGATAATTTATAAAACCTATTTCCGGATGAATATTATCAGTTTTATGATAATCAGAACCAATAGTTTTACTTATACCTAATTTATTAGCAATTTCATTCCATTTGTCACAGTCATCAATTACTATATTGTTTTTATCTATATAAATATAATTGGACTCTATAGCATCTGCTTCAATTTCCTCTATTATTTTTATAACTTGGGCAGTAGAAAGATCATCTTCATACTTATAAGCTACCGGATGAGCTAACACTACTTTACCTCCAGCTTTTCTTATTATAGTTGCTGCTTCTTTAGGTGTAATACTCTCTTTTTCAACATAAGCTTTACAGTTTTCATTTAAAATTGTTTCAATAAAATCTCCCATATTAGGAATATAGCCAAAATCTTTTAGCAATTGATTTTTATTTTCATCATTACTAATTACATCCCTAGAAATATGCGCTTTTGTCACTATTTCTATTTTATCTAATTCATTATAATTAACCATGTATCCAACTTCATTTAATTTTTTTGACACATCATCTAAGTATTTTTTTCTAGAATTTTTTAATTTACTTAACACTTTTAAAAGTTCCGGATTATCAATATCTATATTATAAGCTAAGATATGAACTCCCACTTTATTCATTTTAGTAGATATTTCAACAGCAGGAATCAATGCTATTCCATTATCTTTAGCATACTTAATATTCTCATTTGTATATGCTTCTAAAGTATCATGATCAGCTATCGCAATCGTTTCAACATTATTTTTTTTAGCAGTATCTATTATTTCCTTCGGAGATAGTACTCCATCTGATAAATTACTATGAATGTGTAAATCTATATTTCTTGCCATTTTTTTATTCTCCTTTTATAAGATTTTTGCATTTCCTTAGTCTCAAGTCTTCTTAAATGAGATTCAGGACTACAACGTTTTAAAATTTCAATCAAC
>CAYJHB010000006.1:0-9193 GCA_964370105.1 uncultured Muribaculaceae bacterium
TTCTAATAATATATATTCAAAAGTTAAACGTCTTTTCGTCTTTTCATAGTATTTTTCTAAAGACGGAAGTAGCGTTTCTAGTGGATATACTTTATTAATTGGCATTAATTTATTGCGAATTTCATTATTAGGTGCATGTAAGCTAATAGCTAAATTAACTTGATATGGAAAATCTGCGAATTCTAAAATTTTAGGAACAATTCCACAAGTTGATATAGTAATATGTCTAGAACCTATTTGTAATCCTTTTGGATGATTGATTATTTCTACAAATTTAACAATATTATCATAATTATCGAAAGGTTCTCCTATTCCCATTACTACAACATGAGTTATTCTAGTTTTAATATCTTCTTCTACCAATAAAATTTGTTCAACCATTTCTGATACTTCTAAGTTACGAACTCTTTTTCTTCTTCCACTTTCACAAAATGTACATCCCATATTACATCCTACTTGTGACGATACACAAAGACTCATCCCATAATCATGTTTCATGAGAACTGCTTCTATCATTTCTTTATCATTCAAAGAAAATAAGTACTTGTTAACATCAACATCTCTTTCACAAGTTACTAGACTTAAGGAAGTCATTAAATACTCTTTTTCTAGTTCTTCAATGACCTCTTTTTTTAAATTGGTCATTTCTTTAAATGACTTTACTCTTTTTTGATACAACCAGTCAAAAGCTTGATGAGCATGAAATTTTTTACTTTCAATACTCAGGAAGTATTCTTCTAAGTTATTTATACTTTCGTTATAGATTTTTTTCATAATTCACTCCATAGATAATTATATCATTTTTTATAGTTTTTGTACTAAAATAAGAAAAAAAAGTTACATTTATAGTAACTTTAAGCAATTATTTTAGTCGGTGTTTAATTCCGGTATTGTTCCAAAATCAGTATAAGATAAAGAATAAGTTACTACTGTTTCTTCTTCTAATTGATAAGTAACATATGGTGTTAGTTCTAATTCTACTTTTATAACTTCCTCACCCTCTAAATATAACTTTATAATATTGGTATTATCTGCAATATCTATTTTTTCTTCATCAACGATATCTACTAGTGTAGTTGTACTTATTTGATATTCTAACACAGTTTCTTTCTCAGCGTATTCTGTTTTAGAAATAAACTTACTGTTTTTAATTAGTTGATTAATTGTTTTAATATCTGTAAAAGATGAATATGGAATAACTTCAGTTGGTTCACTGTATAACTCCCATTCTCCTGTATTTACTAAAATAGTCCCATTATTATTAAAATAAGCTTCTGTTTTGTTATCTTTGTTAACGCTGAACTTTTCTTTTTCTAAATTTTTTTCACCTTCGATTATTGTCATCTTATCATTTTCTATCAATGTATATACATATTTATAATTTTGACTATTAATCATATCGATAGAATAGTTTGGTAAATTATCTTCTTCTATCATATTTTGATTTCTTGAAGATGTTAAATCACTAGAATAAGTTATTAAAAACATAAAAAAGAATGCATAGAAAACAAAGAATGCTATTCCTTTGGTTCTTGGTGAAAACATTGGTTTTTTTTCTGTGTTTTGATTTTTGCTTTTATTGAATATTGCCATTTTACACTCCTACACTTTTAGTTTCTGGTAAGGTAGAACCCCCATCAATAATTATTTCTTGTCCTGTTATATAACTTGATTCTTCACTTGCTAGGAATGCTGCTAGGTTGCCTATTTCTTCTATTGTACCTAATCTTTTCATGGGAATACCACTAGCTATACCATTTATGACTCCTTGTTTATTAGAGGCATCACTGTCGCTAGCAATTCCTTCAACCATTGGTGTCATAATATATCCTGGCATTATGGCATTTACATTTATATTGTAGTCAACTAATTCTATAGCTAATCCTTTTGTAAATCCTATTAATGCAGCTTTAGTAGTTGCATAAGCTACTTCACCTGGATCGGCTACTTTTGGTCCTGTTACACTTGATAGATTAACTATTTTTCCATATTTATTTTTCTTCATAAATGGTATCACTGCTTTAGTCATATTCCATGTACCTTTAATATTTATATCGAAATGATAATCTCTTATTTCATCAGTCATCTCTTCAAATTTTTCTAGTTTGGCTACTCCGGCATTATTTACTAAAATATCTATTTTTCCTTTTTTTTCAACAATATCTTTTACTACCATATCTAACATTTTTGCATCTCTTATATCTGCTTTATAGCCTAAGATACTAGGATTTTTAAGTTCTTGTAAGAGATCATTTAATTTATCAGAATAATCAATTATAACTACTTCAGCGCCATGATTTAAAAATACTTTTACAATACCTAAACCATTACCCATAGCGCCACCAGTAATGATTGCTACTTTACCCTTCAATTTCATTCTTCTCACCCTAGGGTAATTATATCAAAAAAAAAGAGTTTTAACTACCCTTTTTTTATAATTGGTTTGGATTAAAATCAATATCTATTGTTATTTTATTATTTATTTTATAGTGGTTACTTATTTCTTTTAATGTATTATATAAATTATCTTCTTTTTTATATTTAATAATAATACCAAATCGATAGGTGTTTTTTAATCTAAAAACATTGCATGTTGATGGTCCTAGAATAATTGATGACTTTAGGTTTTGTTCTAGTTTTCTTTTTACTTCAACTGATGTTTTGCTAGCTAAATCATAGTCTTGACTCATTATTTTTATATAAGTTAAATAGTAGTAAGGGGAATATTTAAGTTGTCTCCTAATATTCATTTCTTCCTGATAGAAGCCTAGATAATCATGATTTTTGGCATATTCAATAGCATAATTATCTGGATTGAAGGTTTGAATAATCACTTCTCCTTCTAAATCTTTTCTACCACTTCTACCACTTACTTGATCTAATAGTTGAAATGTATATTCGCTACTTCTAAAATCAGGAATATTAAGACTTGTATCTGCATTAATAACTCCTACTAGTGTTACATATTCAAAATCAAGTCCTTTGGCTACCATTTGGGTTCCTAGTAAAATATTATATTCTCTATTTTGAAAAGCCTTAATTATTTTTTCATGCGATCCTTTAGCAGACGTTGTATCATAATCCATTCTAACCACTTTTGCATCTGGAAAAGTACTAATTATTTCTTCTTCTACTTTTTGTGTTCCCGTACCTAAAGTTGTAATGGCTTCTTCATGGCAACTCGAACAAGTTGTTACTAGTTTTTTTGCATAACCACAGTAATGGCATCTAAGCATATTAGAAGTTTTATGATAAGTTAGGGAAATATCACAATTTGGACACTTTTCTGTTTCACCACAGTTTTTGCAACTTACAAAAGATGAATAACCTCTTCTATTTAACAATAGTATTACTTGTTCATTTTTAACTATTCGTTTTTCTATTTCTTCTCTTAATTTAGTTGAGAATAGAAAATTACCTTTTTTTACTTCTTCTTCCATATTAACAACGTCTACTTTTGGCATTGCTTTTTGATTAACACGTTGTTTTAATTCTAATAGTGTATAGATGTTTCTTGTTGTCCTTGCATATGCTTCAAGTGTTGGTGTTGCACTTCCTAGTAAAACAGGGCATTGATGGTACTCACTTCTTTTAATGGCAATATCAATTGCATCGTATTTTGGATTATTATCTTGTTTATAACTAGTTGTGTGCATTTCATCAATTATAATGATACCAATGTTATTAAGAGGAGCGAAGATAGCACTTCTAGCTCCTATTACTATTTTGACTTCTTCTTTATTTATCTTACGCCATTCATCATATTTTTCACCATCACTTAAGCCACTATGTAAAACAGCAATGTTATCCCCAAAACGACTTTGAAAACGATTGATCATTTGAGTTGTCAGCGTTATTTCTGGTACAAGTAAAATACTTGTTTTATTTTGTTTTAAACTTTCTTCAATAAGTTCCATGTACACTTCTGTTTTACCACTACCTGTCACACCATGAAGTAGGAATGTTTCTTGTTTATCAAAGGAACATAAGACTTGATTTTTTACTTGTTCTTGGTCTGTTGTAAGTTTATGCATTTTTTTTTGTTCAATAGTACTCTGATAGCGATATACTTCTTCTTTAACATACTTAATGATTCCTCTTTTTTCTAAGGTTGTTAATGAACTTAATGATATTTCTTTTAGCTCGCTTTTTAATACTTTTTTATTTTCTGTTAAGATATTTATTATTTCTTGTTGTTTAGGATTTAGTTTAGAATTAGTTGTTTCATTTGATAAAACAACATAGGTTTGATATTTCTTATTAATATTGCTTCCATATTTAGCTTTAAGAGCTTTTGGTAACATTACTTGATAACAATTAATTAAGTTTGTTAGAGTTATTTCTTGAATATATTTACCGAGTTCTAATAATTCTTTATTTAAAACTATTTCTTCATCGACTACTTCAATTATTTCTTTTAATTCTTCATTGCTATGTTCTTTTATATTTAAAATAAAACCTTCTAGTGTTTGTTTACCAAAAGGCACAACTACTCTTTTACCAATGCTTAATTTATCTTTTAGAGTTACAGGGATTAAGTAATCAAATACTTTATCTATACTTCTAGCTGAAATTTGGACTAATACTTCTGCGATCACTTTATCACCTCACTAATTATTATACAAAAAAAAAAGATAAATTAATATCTTTTAGTTAAAATAACCTAAATATATCATTGAATGTTATATAAATCATTAACCCCATTAAAATGAAGAATCCGATATTATGAATGATATTCTCTGTTTCTGATTTAATTGGACTTCCCTTAATCTTTTCAATTAGTAAGAATAGTATTCTTCCACCATCAAATGCTGGGAATGGTAATAGATTTAAGAAACCTACATTTATACTTAGTAAAGCTGTTAAGTATAATAAATTTACTAATCCACCTTCAGCAGAATCTCCTACAATTGAGAATATTCCTACCGGTCCAGACAGTTGACTTACTGAAAGCCCGCCCGTGAATAAACTTCCTAGGGTTACAAACATTTGATGAAATAACGCACCTGTTTGAAGTACAACATATTCGATTGTTTCAAAGAATCCTCTTTGGTTTTCTTTTAATAGGCTTACTCCAAATGCATATCTTTCTTGTCCATCTATTTCTGTTAATTCTGGTTTGATATTATATATTTGTTCACTACCATCTTCTTTTTCTACAACTATTTTAGTTATTCCTTCTGGGTCTGACAGGGTTAAATATAACATTACATCATCAATAGTTGCTGTTTTATTATCATTAATACTTATTATTCTATCTCCGACTTCTAGACCTGCTTGGTAAGCTGGTAAGTTAGTTGGTAATTCATCAATTACCGGATCTAAATTAGGTGCTCCCCAAATAAAACCTATTGCTAGTAGTATTATAATTGCTAATATAAAATTATTTAGCGCTCCAAATACCATTGTTAAAAATCTTTGCCAAATTGTTTTGTTTTGTAGTAAACGATCTTTTGGCAATTCATCATCGATGTCTCCGCCTTCTCCAGCTAGAGCACAAAAACCTCCAATAGGAATAGCTCTTAGACTATATGTAGTTTCTCCATCTTTACCTTTTTTGCTCCATATTTTAGGACCCATTCCTAAAGCAAATTCATGAACATATATTCCTGCTCTTTTTGCCATAACAAAATGTCCTAATTCATGAACAAATATAATTACTCCTAATATCAATACAAATAAAATTAATGTTATCATCTTTCCTCCTTGGATGTACTTCCTAATCCACCTTTTCTAATACCTTCAGCATTATCATTATCGATTGTTAAAAACTTAGTGAATACTCCTTGAATTATTCTTTCGTTTTTATCAAAACTAACTTCTTCCTCACTATGATTTTGTATTTTAAAATAAATTTGTCCTTCGTTTGTTTCATTATTATAATAGTCTGCTTCAAATATTCCTACTTGATTCACTAAACGAACATTATATTTAAAACCTATGCTACTGCGTACATATAAAGAAAACATTTCATCTTCATTAAAATATACTTTTATTCCTGTTGGTATTTTTATTATTTCGTTTGGTTTCAAAGTAAAGGCATATGGTGTTTCTATATCATAACCACATGCACATTTGGTTTGTCTTTTTGGTATATTAATACCTTCATATATTTCTTCTATATTATCTAACTTAACATCTTTTTTAAATGTTTCTAAAGATACTTTTTGAAATCCCCTCATAATCACCTAAAACGCATATACTAACGAGAATAATAAAATAACAAAGAAGATACTGTCTAGGCGATCTAGTATTCCTCCATGTCCTGGTATTATGTTAGCAAAGTCTTTCTTTTTATATTGTCGTTTTATACTTGAAAAAGCTAAATCACTTAATTGTCCTGATACTGACAATGCTAGTGTTAGTGGTATTACTAGAAAACTGCTTTCTGGATTTATTACAGTGTACCAAAACAAACTAGCAATAAATGTTCCCATTAGAACACCACCAATTAATCCTTCAATTGTCTTCTTTGGTGATATCTTTTCTGCTAATTTATGCTTACCAATATATTTACCAGTATATAAAGCATAAATATCAGTTATCGTTGTAATTAAAACAATATATATAATATATTCTAATCCCATGTTTCTGGTTATAATTAAAGCATTAAATACTAATCCAATAAAGAGAGTGCTGCCTATAAAAAACCAGGCATCAGATAGATTATATTTTTCTTGGTCGTTATAAAATACCAAAGGTGAGATAAAACCTACTAGCATCAACGCTATAACATAATATTCTACTGATAGTGTGAAAGTTTTTAAATCAAAACTATTTAAAGTCCACAAAATTGTAAAAATATAAGCTAGAAACTTCATAGCTTTAGGAAATTTTTTCTTTGTTTCTCTCACTTTTATCAATTCATTCATTCCTAAAACTGCTAAAATTGATGAAGTGATTACGAAAGGAAGTCCTCCTATAATAATAATTGGTAGTAGGATAGCTGATATAATAACGGCACCAACAACTCTTTTCTTCATATATACCTCCCTATGATTATATATTTAATTATATATTATATATTATAATTAAACAAGTTAAAACACTTAATAACTTAAGTGTTTTACTTTTTAAAAACAAATAACTTACTAAAGATATAGTTTAGTACAATTACTATAACTTGAGAAATTATTTTAGCAATTAAGTCATCCATAGTAATAATAGTTACTAGAAGAAACATTATTAACATATCAGAAAAAAGGGTTGCTATTCTTGATATTACAAAGCTTGTCACTTCTTTGATATATTTTTTACTTTTACTTTTGAAAACAAAAATTCTGTTAGTGAAGTATGCAAATATTACCGCACAAATCCATGATAAGACATTAGCTATTTGTAGTTGTATAGGGTCTTTTATATCAAGAAAAGTATTGGCAAATAAATAATATGTACCTATACCTATTACTGTAGTTAGTCCACCAATAATTAAATAATTAATTACTTCTTCATGTTTTTTATATATTTTTAATGCTTTTTGTATTAAATTTTTCATTTTACATCTCCAAATCGTCTGTTTCTAGTTTTATATTCTTCTATTGCTTTATCAAACTCATCATTATTAAAGTCAGGAAAATTGATCTTGGGGAAGTAAAATTCAGCATAACTTGCTTGGAACATCATAAAGTTACTTAATCTATATTCTCCACTTGTCCTAATAACATAATCAAGTGGTGGTAAATCATTATATAAATATTTATTAAACGTTTCTGGTGTTAGATCACTTAAATCTTCTTTATTTATCTTTTTAACAGCATCTACTATTTCATATTGACTTCCATAGTTAAGACATATATTAAAAATACCTGACTTTTTATTCTTAGTTTGTTCTTCTGCATTATGCATCACTTCTAACAATTCTTTACTTAGTGGTTCTTTTCTACCTGAGAAAACTATTTTGATATCTCTATCTATATATTTCGGTAATATTTCTTTAAAATATTTTACAAATAAATTCATCAAGTACGTTACTTCTTTTTCTTCTCTTTGGAAATTTTCTGTAGAAAAAGCATATAGACTTAGTATTTTAACTCCACTTTCAAAGATATGTTGTGTTAGTTTTTCTAAGTTTTCTGCTCCTTTTTTATGGCCATAACTTCTGGGCATATTTCTCTGTTTTGCCCACCTTCCATTGCCATCCATTATTATACCAACGTGGTGCGGAATATTTACTTCTTTCATAATAATTATTCGAACAAATCATTAACAAGCTTATTTATTTTAACTTGTCTTTTTTTTGTTTCTCCCTTCAACACTTTTATTTCAATAATATCTCCTTCTTGGACATCATTTATTAATTGTTTAGGTATATTATAAAACTCTTTTTTATTTAATTCAACTATAACATTATTTTCTTCTACTCTGTCTACTATAACCTTCATCTATTCACCTTCTACTGCTAGGTTGTTTCCATCACTGCTGATTATGACTGTACCATCTAAATCAGTTCTGAAAACTTTAGCTCCTACACTTTCTAAACTATCTATAGTTGACTGTTTAGGTAAATTATATTTGTTATCTTCTCCAACAGAAATAATAGCATACTTTGGTGTTACTTCAGTAATGAATTCTTCTGTTGATGATGTATCACTACCATGGTGTCCTACTTTTAAAACATCTACATCTATATCGTATTTAGCTATAATATCTTCTTCGCTTTCTTTTTCAGCATCACCCATAAATAAGAAACTATTGTTATAATAAGTTATCTTGATAACAGCAGAACTATTATTTAAATCACTATATTCTTCTACTGGACCAATAATTTCTACTTTATAATTTTCTTCTTCTAAAATTATCACATCGCTTGTAGCTGTTTTGATTTTTAAATTATTATCACTGATTGTTGTCAGTAGATCTTCGTAGGTTTTAGTGTTAGTGCTTATTTTTGGCATGTAAATATTTTCGATATCAAAGGCATTGATTACTTCTTCCATTCCACCTATGTGATCTGCGTGAGGGTGTGTTCCTACTAAATAATCTATTTTAGTATAGTTTAAATCATTTAAGTAATTTATTATCATTTCACTATCATTAGATTCTCCAGCATCAATTAACATTACTTCTCCATCTATTAATTCAACAACAATAGCATCAGCTTGTCCTACATCTAGGAAGTGAGCTGATATTTCATTAACTGTAGTATTAATTACTCCTTGTGTTTCTTCTTCTAAAGGTGTTGCATAACTTACTT
>CAYJHB010000006.1:9203-19451 GCA_964370105.1 uncultured Muribaculaceae bacterium
TTACTCCTTTTTGTTAAATATCAGTGAATATATACATTCTACCTAAAAAAATTATAGCATATATATTTTTCATATGCTAGTATTTTGCTTATTTTATGGCATTTATTTCCTATAAAGCAAAAAAAAGAAGCATTGCTTCTTAAAAATGATCAATATTTATTTTGATACGTTTGTTATCTTTTAGGTAACTACTTGCTTGTACTAGTGTACGAATTGCATTAGCAGTTTTTCCACCTTTTCCAATAACTCTACCCATATCAGTTTCCGATATCATTACTTCAATTAGAATTGTATTTTCTTCTTCAGTTTCAAATTCTTTTACGCTTAAAGATTCTTTATCTTTAAGTAAAACTTCAATTAAGCTTTTTGTTAATTCTATTAATTCCATAACTATTTACCTTGTTTCATATCTGCATATTTTTTCATGATTCCAGCTTGTGAAAATAAACTACGAACTGTATCAGATGGAATAGCACCATTTTGCATCCATTTAATAGCTAATTCTTCGTTAATTTTAACTTCGTTACTAGTATCTTTAACACATGGTTGGTATGTACCGATTTGTTCTAAATATTCTCCATCTCTTGGACGACGAGCATCAGTTGCTACAATACGGTAAGTTGGTTGTTTCTTTTTACCCATTCTTGTTAATCTAATTTTTACTGCCATTTATATCACTCCTTTTCTATATGAATTATATTATAAACTACTTTCCTTTTGGTGTCAACCTTTTTTGGTTAACACTTTTTCATTTTTGTTTTTTTCAGCTAATTGATATGCAGTATTGTATATTGTGGTGTCACATACAAAACGCTTGTTGTCTTCCAAATAATTAAGTGCTGCTTTTATATTTAAACTTGTAATTTTAAATTTCATTCCTTTTGTTTCTATTGTAACATTATAGTCATTTTTATGCAGTCCAGGTATTTTAGCTTTATAAGTTGGCAATTTTAATCCATACTCTTTTAGTTTTTGTTGTTTGATATTACATTGCGTTGTTAAAGTCTTTTGAACCAATTGATTTTTTGACTCTTGTACTTGCTGTAAATCACTACGAGTAATTGTTATTAACTCACCTATTTCGTACCCTGCTTTGTCAACAACAGTTGATGTTTTACTTTGTCGATAGTCGTTTTTAGTAGTAAACAAACTTAAATATTCTTCTGGTAATAAATTTCCACTCAGAATTTCTGCTCTTAATTTCTTTCTTGCTTCAATACATAACTTTGGATTATATTTCATTAAATAATTTAATTTTTCACCGAGAGAGCGACTATCTCTTTTTGTACTATTTGCCATTTCTTTAAATGAAATTTCTTCATCTGCTATTTTTTGGAAATATGTTGCTATTGAGTGGTAATATTTTTGTTTATGTCTATTTGCTCGTTCTTGTATAATTTTTAAATAATTTTTATTTACATCACAAACTATTTTTATTTGGGCATTTAATTCTATTGGATCTATATTATTTTTTTTGCAAAATGCTATTTTTGTCATTTCTGTTTCTAAGAAAAAATCAACATTTATTTTAGCTTTTTCTATTTTGTTATATTTAATTATTTCACTTTCTTCTTCTTCACGTTCTAAATTTTGTGATAAATTCATTAGAGTATTATTAAAATCTTTTAATTTTTTTTCAAGTAATTCTTCTGCAGAATTTTTTTCAATTATTATCGATCTCCAATTCGCTCCTATTATTTTACTTACATTAGTTGAAACTGCGCTGTAATTAACTTTGTTACTAGTAAGAACTATTTGATAAGCGTTTTTAAGTACTCTTAGTTTATTATTGATTTCATCAAAACGATGGTGCTTATTTGCTTCTATCCATGTTAATAAAAGTGGTAAGGTATCATGCACTAAATTTCTGTTTTTGCAAAACTCTTGTGCACTTTTTTTTGATATAACATAATCAGTTATTAACTGTTTAAAATTTGTCTTTAAGCTTGTGGCTTCATAATCTTCTTGTATTATATTAAATAACAATGAATTTTCTATTCTGTTTTTTCCAGGTGTATCTTTTGTTTTATTTTCCAATTCGATTAATTCAATTGACCTGTTGACAATTTTTTCTAGTAAGACTTTTCCTTTTTTTGTAGAATATAGAACATTGAACATTGGATAATCACTACTATTCAATTCTTCATAATCTTGAACTGAATCAATTACTTCAAATAACTTTTTGTTTTCCCCTGTCAAATAATAATATTTTATTAAATTTATATATGCAGGATTTTTAGTTTTGATGTTTTTTCTTTTCGTTAATTTTTCTATATATTTTTCCATAATCCTCTTCCTTTTTATGCGGTTGATTATATCATATTATAATGTTTATGTCAATTTTATTAATACTCTTTATATTTGAAATAATCACTTTCTATAATATCATTATTTATTTTAGTAGCGGATTTAGCATATTGATAATCTTCTTGTTTTTCTCCTATAAATAAACCATCTCCAAAATATAAGTAATTTCGATATGTACTACTAAACAAATCGTCTCCTATATAATAATTTGGATTAAAATCTAAGGCAAACATATTAGCTATTGTTGGTAGGATATCATTCATTCCAGTATAACTATCATATTCTATATGTTCCATATGATTATTCCAAATTGTGAATGGTACTCTATGTCTTTCATATTCTTCTTCAACAGATTTTTGTTCAAGTAAATAATCTCTATCTTCATATAAATATGCATAATGGTCGCCATATAATACAAGGGTTGTATTATCTAATAAGTTATCTGCTTCTAGCCTTTTTATTAACTCACTTAAGAAATCATCAGTTATTTTTGCTCGTTCTCTATATTGTTGTTCCTCACTCAAGCCTTTATTATTTGTATATGGACCATGCGCACTATAAGTGATAACAAATGACATGAACTTATTTTCTTTATCTATGTAAGTATTGTATATCTCATCTTCTAGTAATTTTGTGTCGTTAGCATATCCTGTTTTATATCCTTGGTCATATAAAAAATTAGTATTTTGAAATCCCCAACTCTCATGAAAATCTTCTCTATAATAAAAACTACCTGTATTAGCATGTACTGAACTAGTAATATAACCTTGTTTTTGAAATAAATTTGGTAATGCACCTGGATAAGTGTTATTCATTGAATCATATGCCGTATAATTAATCGGGATATTAAAACCTGTTAGTGAGGTATATTCAGTGCTTAGTGTTGTTCCTCCTGAATATACTTCTGGGTAATGATTAGTAAAATTCATTCCTGTTTGTTGCATCATTTTTAATGTAGGCATTGTTTCTTCATCTACTACCCATGTATCAATGCTTTCTAACATAATGATTATGATATTTTCATCTTTAAGTTTTCCTGTATATTCATTTTTTTCTTGGCTCTTTTCCTGGTTTTCTAAATATTTATTAATTTCTTCTAAATTAGTATCATCATTAAATATATAATTTGTATATTCATTAATATCTAAATAGAAATAATAGTATAAATTAACAATTGACATGACACTTTTTTTATCTGTAAACTCTTCTAGTTTTTGATAGTTTGTCTGCTCATGATGCCAGTCATCAGTTGTTAACTCATTAATTGTATTTATGTGTTCATCATATAATTTATTAGTTGCATTTTGATTTAGTGTAACTGCTAGAGTTAGAATTAGACTGGTAATAAAAAGTCTTACTCCTACTCTTAAAATAATATTTTTAAGTAATTTATCTTTATTAGCATAAGTAATTATTTTCATAGTTACAATATAAACAATAATTCCAAATAATATAGCTAAATAAAACTTAGGGGTTAATGCTGAGGTGATGGTATTCAAATAGGCTGCGCCTTCCCCTATGTTATATATATCAAAAATCGAAAAATATTTTGATAAAACAGCTTCATATAAGTATTGAATTAACATATATATGTATAATGTAATGAAGCTTAATGAATAAAGTACTTTTTTTAATTTACCGCTACTTATTATCCAAATTACACTAACAAACAAAGCTCCACTCATAGAATAAAGTGTGTTTATATTATTAATAGTTATTCTAGTTGGATCTATAAAGACTAATATTAGTGGTATCAAAAAGAATGATCCCAAAATCATTAGATATTCTAGTATTACTCTTGCTAGAATTATTTTTTTATCTTTACTTGTTTTAAAAAAATTGTTATATGCTTGTTTCATTATTCCCCCTGTATTTGATTATAACAAAAAAAAATAAACTAGTGTAGTGTAACACTAATTTATTTCTTGATTATCAAGATATTCTTCTTTGACCTCTTGATCTATTTTTTGTTCTACTTCATCAATAGTTGTTGTATCAATAATATCATCCCATGGTTCTTCATCTTCATCAATTGCGATTTTCACTTTTGTATCTCCAACTAATTCTATACCTAATTCTTTTTCAATAGTATAAGTTATTTTCCCATTTTGGATATCTATTTTAGTACAATTAGGTTGCTTTAAACTTCTTACGATTACCTCTTCTTGTCCTTGTACATCTTCTCTTAATCTAACATTTACTATTTCTTGGTAACTATTTGTTTTTTTGATAACGTCTGTTTTTGTATCGTTATCATATGAATACCAAATATTAACATCATAGTTACCTGTTAAAGTTATTTTGTCACCTTGTTTTGAACCTTGAAATTGATGATTTATAACCCAACATCCTAAAATAGTTGTTGGTGTAGAACTTGCATCAACACTATCTATAGTTGTAAATAATTTTTTACCTTTACCAACAACAGCTTTAGTGACAATCTCTTTATAATTTGCCATTTATATCACTCCTCAATCTAATCTATGCTAGTGAGTAGGATTATGTGCTAAAAAAGTGATTAATTTTACTTAATCACTTTCTCTATTTGTTTGATTATTAATTGGTATTTTAAATCTAGACTATCTTTAATATTTAAATAATCAATATATACTGGATGTAGATTCATTTTCCTTAACATCGCTTGGTATTTTTCTTCAGTAACTTTGGTATCAACATTACGATATTCATCATTTACTAGTTTTCGTTGAATACTTTTTACTTCTTCCATTAATTTACTGAAATCATGATCTTTTTTTAATTTGTCTTCTAGAATAAGAAATTGTTGATATTCTTCTTCTTGTTGTAGTATTTCAACTAATTCATCTACTTTTATTAGTATTTTATCTTTCAATTATCTCTCCATCTAAGCTCCATGTTTTAGCATTTGTTATTTTTACTTTAACGATAGTTCCTATTAGTGATTTATCTCCTTTGACATTTATTAGTTTATTAGTATCAGTGTATCCCACTAATAATCCTTCTTTTTTCGTTGACTCACCTTCTAATAAAACATCTACTTCTTGATTTAATAATTTATCATTATTTTCTTTAAAATATTTATTAATTTCTTTGTTAAGAATTTGTAATCTTTCTTCTTTTTCAGAAACAGTTACGTCATCTTCCATAGAAGCTGCTGGTGTTCCTGTTCTTTTTGAATAGATAAAAGTAAAGGCATTATCAAACTTACATTCTTTTACAACTTCTAGAGTTTGTTCAAAATCTTCTTTAGTTTCTGTTGGAAAACCTACAATAATATCAGTAGATATAACACAGTTTTTAGCTTTTTTCAACTTATGAAATAACTCTAAATAGCTTTCTTTAGTATATCTTCTTCCCATTAATTTAAGGATCTTACTACTTCCTGATTGTAACGGTAAATGAATACTTGGCATAATATTAGAATACTTACCAATTACATCAATCATTTTATCTTCAAAATCCCAGGGATGTGATGTTACAAATCTAATTCTTGGAATGTTGGTTTTAGCAATATCTTCTAATAATTCAGTCATTGAATAATCATTGTATAAGTCTTTTCCGTAGGCATTAACATTTTGTCCGAGCAAGGTTACTTCTTGATATCCCTCTTTGATTATACTATCTATTTCTTTTAAAATGTCTTCTTTAGCACGTGATCTTTGTTTTCCTCTCGTATATGGTACGATACAATAAGTACAAAACTTGTCACACCCATAGATAATATTAACGTAAGCTTTATATTTATTATCTCTTTTTACAGGTAGACCTTCAATTAAATCTTGTTCTCTTGAAAACACTTCAAACTCTCTTGAGTCTTTTTCTAAAGTATTATTAAGAAGTGTTGGAAGACTATTTAAATTGTGCGTTCCAAAAACAAAGTCAACAAATTTATATTTATTTAATAAGTCATTAGCCACACTTTCTTCTTGAGCCATACAACCACAAATACCAATGATCACTTCTTTTCTTTCTTCTTTTAAATGTTTTAATCTTCCTAACATTCCGAAAGCTTTATTATTAGCATTTTCTCTGATTGAACAAGTATTTAGTAATATTACATCTGCTTTTTCATATTCTTCTTCTTTAGTTAGCCCTAATTCTTCTAATAACGCTGATATATTTTCGGAATCATGTTCGTTCATTTGACAACCATAAGTTTTGATATGATATGTTAAATTACTATATTTATTTATTAAGCTTTTATCTTTTTGATATTCTATTTTATTATATTCTCTTTTATCTCTAGTTGAGGCTTCTTTTTGATTTGGTAATAACATGCTTCCTCCCTTTTATTTCTTGTAAGTTTTTACTTTACTAGCAATTATAGTATCTAGTGTTTCTTTAGGATCTATATATTTAAAATCTATGATGTCAACAACGTCACTGGTACTATCTTTTTTTACTCTTGACACTACTAACATTTTCACTGGAGCGTTTGTTTCTGGATTCATTGTGTTCAGAAGGCTAAATACATATGATGAAAGGAATTGCTCCTTAATTTCTTGTTCTACTTCTATTTTTTCGCGGTGAAACACTTGCATTATATCATTGTGAATATCTGCTTGTTCTCCCATTTCTCTTGTTGATTTTTTAATTGTAGTAATTATTTTTACTTTTTGTTCTGTGTCTATTTGTTCAACTCTTAATTCTTTTTCTGCCATAGTTATTATTTTAATATCACTCTCTAAAAATGAGTTTGTGTATATTAAGATGTTTTTAATGTCATTTTCCATATATCCCCCAAGTAGTTATATTATATAGAATAATATAGAAAAACACAAGTACTTACTACTTGTGCTGTTAGCCTGTATAGTTATCATTTGATAGCTTAACAAATACTTTGTCATCTATTAGTTCAATTGATCCTTTATTTGGATACAGGGGCATTTCTACTATATTTTTATTTTCATTATATTCCATTGTTGGTATAATCACCAATGGGGAATTAACTATATAGTCATTAAACTGTTGAAAAGTATAGTGGTATGTAATACTTTGTTTTGAAGTAAGACCCATTTCATTTAAATCTGAAAATAATTTGTTATATTCGTAATTAGGATTGAAATCTAAGTGTCCTACAAAAATGACTGGTGTTACCTTTGGAATATATCCATCTATTTCTTCTATATCAGAAACCATTCTTGAGAAAAGTTCTTGTGTTGAATTATAATCTAAATCTTTTTTTAAATATACTTGGTTTGCATATATGATATTTGAATAAATTGTAATAAAGACAACTACAATTCCAATTTGGCTTAATATTTTATTACTTTTGTGATCTAATAATACAATTAACAAAATTAATGGCATACAGATTGAATATACCATGAGATGATGTGTAAACCCACCTGATAATATATAAATTAGGTCTAGTGATATGATAAATGCTATTCCTGATATAATTACAAGTGTGATATTAGTCTTTGTTAGTTTTGCTTTTATTACTTTTTTTATTAATAGTATAATTATTAAAATAGCTGATAGCGCGTGAGCAATTGTTGTTATCCAAAAATTATAGGTCGATCCTAAAAAATAAAAACTCATTGTTTGTAATACGGAATCATATATATCTCTAAATATTCCTAAATTTAAGATTGAATATATATTAGATATACTATTATATGAGTCAATTATTTCTATATTGAATATTATTAGTGTTAATTTATGTATAATATAATATAAAATAAAGGCTACTATAAATGTTAACGCAACCTTACCAAAGTATTTTGCTATATTTTTTAATTTTTCGTTATTTAAGACCTTTAAAAATATTAGTATTACAAATATAGCTAAGGCTATTTGAAAATATGATTGATAAAAACCTAAACTCATTGTCAATAATATCGAGCTAATTAAGAAGTTATATTTTGCTTTATCAAATATATATACACTTAATACTGCTAACATTAAAGCTAGCATAAAGCTATCTGCTTCGTGCATATAAGTTGCATTGGTTAAAGTCAAAATAGAACTGGTAACTAGCAAACCAGAAATACCTACTATATAGAGTGGTTTTTTTATTTTAAATATTTTGCTTAGAAAGTAAGTTGTCAGTGATATATATAACATACTAAACATTCCAATTACCCATGGTGTATGTATATTACCTCTTATTAACATTCCAACTGGTTGCATAAATCTTCCTAGTGATATTTTCCACATAGCATCATTAGAGAATGCAAAAGTTAATGAATCATGCGAAAAACTATAATTGAAAAAAACAAATCCATGAGCTAATATTCCTAGTATGAATGTTGCGATTAGTGCAATGTATAATTCTTTTCTATGAAAAAAAGATATTAGTTTCTTTGTCATAATATCCTCCTATTTTTTTGTTTTTTCTGTTTCCTTTATTATATAAAGTGGTCTTTGTTTTACTTCTAGATACATTTTAGCTAAATACTGACTTACTATTCCAATACAGAATAATTGTATACCTGCTAAAAACATTATTATTGTTATGGTTGATGCCCATCCATCAACAGGATTATCAAATATTAGTGTACTTATAACAATTACTATTATAGCAATAAAAGATATTGCACAAAAGATTATTCCGGTGAAAGACGCTATTAAAAGTGGTGTTGTTGAAAATCCCATTATACTTTCTAAAGAGTAAGAGAATAATCTAAAGAAGTTCCACTTAGTTGTACCAGCTACTCTCTCTTGATTTTCAAAAGTTATCCATTTAGTATTATATCCAACCCAGGCAAAGATTCCTTTAGAATAGCGATTATATTCTTTTAACTCTAAAATTGAATCTAGCATTTGTCTACTCATCAATCTAAAATCTCTTGCTCCAGATACTATTTTAGTACTTGATATTTTATTTATTATTGAATAATACATTGATGTAAATATTTTTCTAAAAAAACCATATCCTTTACGACTAACACTTCTGGTGGCTATGCAGTCATAATCTTCTTCTTCTATTGTTTTAAACATTTCTATTAATAACTCTGGCGGATCTTGTAAATCGGCATCCATAGTGGCAACATAATCACCTTCTGCTGCTTCTAATCCAGCAATAATACCTGATTCTTTTCCAAAGTTTCGTGAGAAAGATATATATCTTACTCGTTTATCTTTTTTAGATAAATCTCTACATATTTGTAATGTTTTATCTCTTGATCCATCATTAACAAATATGAACTCAAAGGAAGCTAGTTTTTTCATTTGGTCTGCTATTTTAATAATTTCTTTATAAAATAACGGTAATGACTCTTCCTCGTTATAGCAAGGAACTACTATTGATATTTTTTTCATAATTACTCCTTTATTTCTTAATAAACACATGTCTTATTACTTTTAAGACTATTATGACTGAAGTATATATTAAAATTGGTAAATAAATCAAGAACTTAATAGAATTTTTAATAATTCTATATACAATTTTAATAAATTCAATAATGTGTCTGCTTTCTTTCCATGTATTATTTCTACTATTGAATTTATATAAATAGTTTTTAATGTTGTGAAACCTCTCATTTTCACTTGTATGAGATTGTGGAATACCGTAAGTAGCAATTTCATACTCTGTAACTAAATAATTGTATTCTTCTACACTATTAACTGATATTAAATTATTAAAATCTTCACTTTTAATATAATTGCTTAATGAGTTTTCATTTAACTTATCTTTTGTCGTTTTCGATTCAAAGATAGTTTCTATTTTTTCTATCATTTTATTTATTGTGAAATCTTCTCTAATTATTTTTTTACTTTCTTTACTTAATTTGTTTTTATTTTTTATCACATCAATGATAGCGTTTTTATAATTACTTACTTCTTCTTTATAGCCTCCAGGTACAAATTTTATTATTTTCCCTGTTTTATCTGAAACTAATTCTTTTTGTCCTCCAACATCTGAAGAGATAACTGGTGTTCCAATTGAAAGTGCCTCATATGTTGTGAACGCCAAGCCTTCTGCTACTGAGCAACTAACAAAAGCATCAGAAACTA
>CAYJHB010000006.1:19461-26641 GCA_964370105.1 uncultured Muribaculaceae bacterium
TTTTAAATATCCTATATATCTAAAATTTTCTTTATGTTTGCTATTCTTAATTTTTTCTTTAACTTGATCTTCTAGTGGTCCTAAACCAGCTATTACAAATATATAGTCATTTGATTCTTTTAAGATTTCTTCTGCTATTTTTAAGAATAATAATGGTCTTTTTCCTTGATCTAATCTTGCAATAAAACTAACTATTTTTTTATCTAATGGTAAATTATATTTTTCTTTTAGTTCCTTTGGATTAAACAATTGCGAATCAAATCTTTCATGATCAACTCCAATGTATAAAGTTTCTACATTTTTTAATTTAAATCTATCAATTATTTGATTTGTAGTATGTTGATTGCAAGTATAAGTTTTGTCAATATAATCATTATAATAGAATGAATATTTGGCATATCCTCCTGTTGCATCATCTTTTTCATATGGAAGTGCATGAACATAGTCAACTATTTTTATTTGTGGATTTTCGTGTTTAATAGATGGTACTAAACTATATCCAAACTCACTATTAGAAATAAATATAGTATCAATTTTTCGACTGTCTATAATATATTTTGTAAACTCTTTAAAGTCCTTTTTATGAAGAAATTTTGGTAAATCATAAACTTCATCTGCATATTTTCTAACATCTAGCAATAAAGGATTTTCACTTGGAATACTGCTAATTACAGAGATTCGAAATTTATCTTTATTTATTCTTTTTATTACTTCTAAATTAAATAAATCAGCTCCTCCAACTGTCATCCAAGGAACAATAAACAATATATTAGTTTTTTCTTTTTTGTATTTTGGTAGAGCAAGTGGTATATTGGTGCTAGTTTCATTCTTAGATACACTAGGAAAATTAATGGTTCTAGCATGATTAGAAACTTCTTTTGCTGTCTTATCTATATATTTGATTGCTCTTTTATGATTATTAGTAGCCCTTGATAATTCACCAGTAGGTAATTTTCTATACCAAAACAAATGATCAGATACGCTGATCGGCACTTTATTTTTAGCTAACAGCTTTAACCATAGATTCCAATCTTCATACATGGCTTTTTCTTTAATTCCGTAGCCATTCACTTCATTGAAATCGTCAACTTTGATCATTGATGATCCGTTTACTACGTTTTCTTTTTTCTCATGCGAAGCACTTAAATACTTATTCCAAATAAAATCATTAGCACCAAAGTTAACTATTGATGTATATGCCCAAGATGCTTCAGGATTAGTTTCTAGTGACCAATATAATGATTCTAACATAGTATTTTCTAGTAAATCATCACTGTCAAGTATATATAAATACTTAATTGTTTTACTAACTTTAGTAACGGCATAATCCCTCGCAGCTGAAGGACCGGCATTTTTTTGTGTAAATACTTTGATTCTTTTTTCTTTTTTTGCTATTTCTTTTAACTTTTGCACCGAAAATTTATCCGTTGATCCGTCATCAACTATAATCCATTCAAAAAACGGGAAAGTTTGATTACTTACTGTTGATAATGTCTCTTCTATTGTTTTTCCACTATTATAGTAAGGAGTAATGATTGCAATTACTGGAGCCTCGTTATTTAATATTTTTGGTAATTTTTTAATTCTTGTACTTGGTAAACTATTATAATCGAATTTCATTTTATAACTCCTCTGCAAAACCTTTGTCTAATTTCTTAAATATTTTATAGCCAATAAAGCAGACTACTAGTGCTATTGCTGCAAGTATTCCTAAATTAGCCCAATTCGGCATTGTTTGATAGAATAATATATCACGGTATGCTGAAATTATATGAGTCATTGGGTTTAAATTTAATATCCATGTTAAGTTCGACGGTATTGAATCCATTGTGTATACTATTGGAGTAGCATAAAATAAAACCATTAATCCAATTCCAACTAGATGTTCTAAATCTCTTACATATACAGTAATTGCAGATAAGACAAATGTAATTCCTAGCATTACTAAAAATTGCACTAATAATATAACCGGGAATAATAATGCTAATGTTGTTAGACCAATTCCTCCCATTATTAGGAATACTATCATTACTATTGTTGTTAATAAAAAATTAACTACACCACTGCTAACTATTGAAATTGGAATTATTTCTCTAGGAAAGTATACTTTTTTTATGATATTTCCATTTGCTACTATAGCATTTGTCCCAGTCTGAATTATAGTTGTAAAAGCTGTCCATGGTAGTAGTGCTACTGCTAAATAAAGTGGGTAATTTGGTACATCTATTCGTAATATATATGGAAATATTATTGAATATACTAATAAAAGTAATAAAGGGTTTAGTAATGACCAAAAAAAACCTAGCCAAGCTCCTTTATATTTACCTCTAATATCTTTTTGGATATTAGTTTTTAATAATTCTCTATATTGATATAAATTTTTAAACATCTTATCCACACACCTTTAAATATTCTTCTACTACTTTTTTTGAGTCTCCATCTATTCTAACTTCACCATCATATAGCCATATAGCACGGTCACAGAAACTTTTAACTGTATCCATACCATGAGTTACTATAACTATTGTTTTTCCTTCTTGTTTTAATTCTCTTAACTTGTCATAACATTTATCTTGAAAATGTTGATCTCCTACTGCTAAAATTTCATCTAACAATAAAACATCCGCTTCAACATTAATTGCTACTGCAAAAGCAAGTCTTAGATACATTCCAGATGAGTAAGTTCTAATAGGATTATCAATAAATTCATCTAACTCAGCAAAATCAATAATATTATCTATTTTCTTATCTATTTCTTGTCTAGTCATCCCAAAAATTGAAGCATTAAAATAAATGTTTTCTCTTCCTGTAAAATCGGGGTGAAATCCTGCTCCTAATTCTAGTAATGATGTTAATCTTCCATTTACTGTTATTTTACCTTTATTGGGATAAATAATTTTAGTGAACAACTTTAAAAGTGTACTTTTTCCACTACCATTAGTACCGATTAGGGCTACAGTTTCCCCTTTATATATATTCAAATCAATATTTTTTAATATATGTAATAAACTATTTTTAGAGTTTCTCTTAAAAAACAAAATTCTTTCTTTTAAAGTATTTGCTTTATCATAAAAAAGTTTAAAATCTTTATAAACATTTTCAACTTTTATAGCTATTTCTTTTTTTTCTTTAGTCATTACTCGCTCCTTATAATTTATCTATATAGTTTTCTATTAAATTAATCATTTTATCATTGTTGCCTTTGTATGTTTTCGGCTTAAAGTTTTTAGCTTTTTCTAATGTTTTTTTCAACTTAGTAAAGGTGATTAATGGTAAAATATAATCCATTTCAGCAAACTTTTCTATTATTTGTAATTGGTGATCATTAGTATGTTCTTTATATTGTTTTAATCTTGGTGCTACTATCATAGTTTTTTGTTTACGAAGTCCATCTAATATTGATCCTACTCCTCCATGTGTAATTATTAAACTAGCTTCTTTAACAAGTTTATTTAATTCCTCATTAGAAACAAAATCAAATATCTTAAGATATTCACTTTTATACTTGGTGTACCCGGCTTGAACAATTACTTCTTCTTGAATGATGTTTTCTTTTTTTAATTTTTCTATTTGTTTAATAAGTCTTTCAAAACTCTTATCTTGCGTTCCTAATAATACTAATATCATTTATATATCCACCCGCCATATGTAGCTTTTGGATATAATTTTAACATTTCTTCCCATTGTACTATAAACATATCAGCAAACTTATAAACTAATTTTCCTGTAATTGTTTTAGTTTCAATATTAGCAAAACTTTCAATAAAAATAATTTTACTACCGAATAGTTTACCTATACAACACATTGGTCCTGCTGTATGAGCACCTGTTGTTACTATAACTTTTGGTCTATATTTAAAATAATAAAAAAGACTTTTAAAACAGTTACCTAATAATTTAAACGGATATATTACTATATGATCCTTAGTTCCATAAAACAAATAATCTACTTTTTGGTTGTACTTATCTTTTAAGTATAAAGTTGATTTTGTCTTTTCAGTAATTATTTGGTAATCATATTTATCAAATAAACTATTCAGTTGTAACATTTCTGATAAATGTCCACCTGCACTAGATATGAACATAACTCTTTTCATACTATCACCATTCCATAATAAGTATATCATAAAAGAAAAAAATAACAAAACTTTATAGATTTTTTTTGTTATTTTTAGAATTTTTCATTACTATTATTTATCTCTTTTAATTTTTTCTTCAAATGCTTTTCTTCTTGCATCGTTAGGTTATTAGCCTCATACATTCTCTCATTACTAATACCGTACTTTTTCTTTTTTAAAACATCTGTTGTAACTGGATTTGTGATTTCTATTTTAACAATAGGTTTTTGTTTATGATTAGTTTTTGTGATATTACTATAAATTTTTCTTGTTACTAAAAAGAATACAGCTGCTGCTACTAAAAACATCACTCCCAATACTGAGTTTACTAAGATCATCAGTACTATTCCTACTATGGCAATTAATGATGATAATAGCATAATTTTATTACTGTTAACTGGTATATACCCTACCATTTCATTTGTTGTTCCATTTACTACTAAGTAAAATGTATTAATATTAGCATTTTGATAATAATTATAAATATAAACTGGTAAATACACTACTTGCCATTGTTGCTTTGTTATAGTTAGTTCATTTTTAATCCACTTAGACCCGCGGTCATATTGCTTATTTGTTTCAATAAGTTTTTCTTTATTAATATCTTTAGTCCAGGCTTCTGTTAATTCTTGTAATTTAGGAACATTAACATTTCTTCGTTCTGCTGTTGCATCTTTTAATAAATCAAAACTAAATGGAATAGCTTCATCTATGTTATATGATCCCGTATTGCTAATAAGTTGTGTTATTTTATCAAGTTTATTAACTGCTATATTGTCCATTGTTATTTCAATAGGCATCTTTTCTAGAGATAAATCATATTCTCTAACAACTTGATATAAGTCTACATCATATTTAGTAGCTGTTTTCCCATCACCAAATGATACAATGTTTTTTTTTGCTGTTAGTTCTGCTTCTGCCTCAAATTTAGTGTGTGCTTTTAAATTAACTAAAATATATGGCAAATAGACTTTCCTCAAACTTTGCTCATTTACTTGGTTGTTAAATATGGGACTAACAAAAAATTTTCTCTTATTAAGTAAATTATTAAACTCTGTTAGTACTTCTTCTTTACTTTTCTTAAAAGGTAATATATACGTTGGGATTGGTGCATTATCTATTTTGTTTTCAATAGTTAATTCTTTACCACACCAATGACATCTTATATCATTAATACTTGTAGAATTTAATACAATATTACTACTACAGTTTGTACATTTTACGGCGATCATTTCATTCATATTATCACTTCCATTATAATAATACCATAAAAAAAAAGAAGAAACAATTTATTCTTTTGTTGTTTCTTTCTTTATTGCTTCAATATAATTACTAGCAGAACTTCCCTTGCTAACAGTTTCATTGTTAGCTCCGTACATTCTTGAATTACTTAGACCGTGTAACCTTTTAATTAAATTTTCATTCCCTACTGTATTATGCATCTTTGACTTTGTTTCTTTTTCATATGTATGTCTTGCACTTTTATTACGATATCTATTATAAATATATATAAAATAAATGATACCTAAAGAAAGTATTAAGAAATCATATTCTAAATCGATAAAAATCATTGAAAATCCACTTAATAATTCTATAATACCTGAAACAATAAATAGTTTTGGCATATTTATTGGAACACTTCCCATCGTCTCTTTTGTTCTAGCATTAACAGCTACGTAGTGTAATACACTTTTTTCACCTTTTAATTGGTGATAACTATATAACCAAACTGGTAGATAAGCTGCTATCCATTGTTCGCCATTTATAAGCATTTCTTCTTTATCCCATTTAACTCCACGATTAAATTTTTCTAATGTTTCGTTTGCTTTGAATTTGGCTACATCCCTTGCTTGTGATGCTACGATTCCTTGTATATGTTCTATATCTACATCTCTTTTTTCAGATGTAAATCCTTTTAAATAATTAGCATCCCAGGCTACGGCATTTTCAATATCAAATGGCATAATGGAATTAATGATATTAGTAGTCTTATTAGAGTTTTTATGATCTAGTTTATCAATGTTTGATTCAATTGTTAAATCATGTATTTCAATATCAAACTCTCTTTTTATCGAATATAAATCTGCATCATACCTAGTTTCTGTTCTTTTATTATCTCCAGAACCAGTTGTTACAGTATATTTTCTGATTAGAACTTCTCCTTTGCCCTCTAATGTTGAGTGTCCATTAATATCAACTACCATATACGGAAGATAAACTCCCATTATATTATTGGTAGTGAATTCTTCTTTAAACTTTGGATGTGCAAAAAACTTTCTTTTCCCCACAAATGTTTCAATTGCAGTTTTAGCATCTTCTTTTTTGATACCAAACGGTAAAATAATATCAGGAATTGCACCATTTGGAATTGCTTTGTTGATAGATAAACTATTTCGACACCAATGACATCTAGAGTGAGGAGCTTCTTTTGTATCAATAACAACTTCTGCTCCACAGCTACTACATTTCAAAGTAATAATATCTTTTGCTGATTTATCTATTCCTTTTGCTCCAACCCCGATGTGAATACCTTTCATATTTTTGATATCTTCAATAATACCTTCTGTTTTTTGTGAATCAAACTCATGACGGCAAAAGTGGCATACTAATTTTCCTTTTTTTTCATTGAATGAAATATCAGTTGCTCCGCATTTTGGACATTTTGTTTGACCATCTTTAGCTTTTTTATCAGTTTCAATGATGTTTGGACTTTTTGTTTTCGGTTTAGGAGCAGGTGCTTCTACTTTTTTCTTTTCTTCTACAACCTTTTCCTTTTTATTCATAGTTACATATTACCTAAAATTTCTGCTTTTTCTTTATCAAATTCTTCTTGCGTTAATACTCCAGCATCTACTAAACCTTTTAACTTTGTTAATTTTTCATAAGGATCTTCTGCTGGGGCTGCTTGTTGTTGAGGTGTTTGTTGTTGCAATCCACCCATAGCACCACCTACAGCATTCATTCCCATTCCCATGAATCCCATGTTCATAGCTCCACCATTAGGATTTTCTCCTGCTGCTTGGAATCCACGTGCAACTGATTGTTGCATAAATGAGTTACCT
>CAYJHB010000007.1:0-18045 GCA_964370105.1 uncultured Muribaculaceae bacterium
TTTTAACTTGTGGTTCATTTGTCACCTCTAATAGCTTACTTAATGTATTCTTATACTCATGACGGACTAATTGTTCTTCTTCTATCCAATTTTCAAAAGTTTTTACATATGTATATATTCTATGATATTTATCTGTAACTTCGTGAAGTTTTATTTTATCTCTAATAAATATATAAACCATTGCAAATACAAGAAGTAAACTGACTAGAATCACATAATCAATATGATTGGTTGAATTATCTATAAAAGCTAACGTTAATATTATTATTGAATATAGGGTCGATATAAAGTAAATCATCATATTTTTATTCATTTCTCGCTCATTGAAATATTTTAATATGTTTTTAAATTTTACCACTCTTGTTATTATTATGGATATCAAGATACTAAGACTTGAAATTAGTATATTAGTTATACTCATTAAATACCAAGTTTCTCTTATTTTTATTACTTTACCAGGTGAACATAGGAAAATGGATATAGATATTATTGAATCTGAAACGATTATTATAATCATACTTATTAGAACAAGTATGATTGTTGGAAAAAATTTCAATTTATATATTATATAGATTACAGTTATCATTGGAATTAAATTCATTAATGTAAATTCTGCTTGTGGGTTTGCACTATAAAACATACTATAAGCGGTTATAATCCCTAAGCATATAACCGTTTCCTTAGCTTTTATAGTTGGTTTTTTTGAAATAAACACCCCCACCATAATTAGCATTCCTATTGACGGTATTAAAAGAGTTATAAATTTATACGCGACATCTAACAACATACTCTTTTAACTCTTTCTTTTGTATTCTAGATACTAAGTCAGTGATATGTCCGTTTTTAAATACTAATTCATTTGTACTGGCATTATAACTATCAATTTGATCTTTATTTATAATTAATGCCCTATGTACTCTTAGAAATCTATCGTCTAAATACTTTTCCATCTCGATCAAAGAACCTGGCATTACTATTTTGTCATAAGTTGTTGTGATTATACAATTTTTACTTTTAGATTCTTTTTCAATACATACTACATTTCTAAAATCTACTTTGTTTAATGTATGAGCACTTTCAAAACTAATTGATTTTGGTCTATGATCATAATAGTGCATTACTTTGTCCATACTATTGATTATTTCTTCTTGATATTCATCACCTTTACTAATAAAGTCTAATACAAATAATCTGTTTGATAAAGCTTCATAGCGATAGTGATCAAATGCCGTTACGAAAAGAATAACTGAACTCCAGTCTTCATATACTTCTCTTATTTCTCTAGCTGCATCTAATCCTGATCCTTTTTTTGTTTTTATATCTAAGATATACACTTTGAAGCCTATATCTTTTTGTGCTAGTAAATTGTAGTGTTTTCCATATCCTTTACTGTGGTAAATCTTATACTTTAAGTTTTGATTTTTCATATAACTAGATATTGTTTTAGTTATATTTTCCGTGAATACATCTTCGTCTTCTATTACTATAAAATTAATCATTGTTAAACATTTTACCATATTTTACCATTTTACAACATTATTTTACAAAAAAAAGAGACCCTAATCTCTCTTTTTAATTAAATTTGTCTTAACTTGTTTTTTTATGTCCTTGAACTTTTTAGACCCTGCTTCCGAAATAATACTTGTGTGAAGTACAAACCACACTAGTAAGACAAATAATACAGTATATATTATAGTTCCTATATATTGATCTTCAATAAAGTAAAAAATTGATGCGACTGCGAATAATATGTTGATTCCATATATTATTAACACTGTAGTTTTTTGATTAAAATTCATTCCTAATAATTGATGGTGCAAATGACCTTTATCAGCTGAGAATATTGGTTTTTTCTTTAGTGTTCTACTTATTATTGCAAAGCCTGTATCCAATATTGGTATTGCCAATATTCCTAATGGTATAAAGAAAGATATTAGTGCTGGTCCTTTAAACTCTAATAGAGTTATTATTGCTATTATAAATCCTAAAAAATTGGCTCCATCACCCGCAAAAATTGAAGCTGGATTAAAATTATGGAATAAGAATCCTAAAGTTGATCCTAACATTATGAAAGTTAATATTATAACTAGTGTTCCTTCTCTTCCTTGTAAAAATGCCATAATTCCTATGGTCATGAAAAATATTGATGAGATTCCTCCGCTTAGACCATCTAGTCCATCTATTAGATTAATTATATTCGTACAAGCTATAATAAAAATTATTGTTATAGGATATGCTAAATAGCCAAACTCGATTAAATAACCAAATACTGTTATTTCTGTTAGTAGTATATTACCATACATGGTAATTATTAATGCTGCGATTATTTGAATTAGTAATCTATATATTGACTTTACTGGATTGATATCATCTACTATTGAGATTAATATAATAAAGAAACTTCCTATTAAAATTGAATTCATTTCAATACTTTGTTCTCCAAATATCATGTATCCCACTAAGAAACTGATAAAAATACCAACTCCTCCTAATTTTGGAATAGGTTTTTTATGAATATGTCTTTGTTCTTCTTCGTTGCGGGGTTTATCTATTGCACCAATGTGGTTAGCAATTTTTTTCATAATCGGCATTATTGAAACACTTACTATAAAAGTAGTTAAGATAATTAGTATTATATCTAATATACTTTGGTTCATTATGCACCTCTTTTCTATTTAGATTATAACAAAATTTTATTTTAGTGCATAGAAAAAACTAGAAATTTGTTATTTTTCTAGTAAATGAATGTTGTCTAGCATTATCCTTGTACCTTCTACTACACATGTTAATGGAGTATCTGCGACAAAAACTGGTACTTCTAGTTTTTCAGAGTATAATTGTACTAATCCTTCTATCATGGCTCCACCCCCAGTTAGAACAATTCCTTTTTCTACTATATCTGCGGATAATTCTGGTGGCGTTTTTTCTAATACTAATTTTACTGTATCTAATATTTTAAATATACTATCATGCAACGCTTCTTCTACTTCTTCTTGATTTATCGTTATTGTTTTAGGTAATCCTGTTGTTATATTTCTCCCACGTACTTCCATTTTCTCTTTTTTATTTGGGTTATATACACACGCTAATGTCTTTTTTATTGTTTCAGCTGTAGTATCTCCTATTAATAATTTATATTTATCTTTGACATATTTTATGATGTCATTATCAAGTGTATTTCCTGCTAATCTTATTGACTCACTAGTTACTATATCATTAAGAGATAAAATAGCAATGTCTGTTGTTCCTCCTCCTATATCTATAACCATGTTAGCACTGGGTTTTGATATGTCCATACCTGCACCAATTGCAGCTACTTTTGGTTCTTCTTCAATATATACCTTTTTTGCACCTGTTCTCTCTGCTACTTCTTTAATGGCATTTCTTTCGACTTGAGTTATATTTACAGGACAACAGATTAAAATTGTTGGTTTGGTTATTAAGGTTTTTGCTTTTATTTTTTTTATAAAATGTTCTAGCATTATTTCTGTTAATTCAAAATCAGCTATTACACCGTCTTTCATTGGTCTCACAGCTTTTATTTTACCTGGTGTTCTGCCTAGCATCTCATTTGCTTCTTTTCCTACTGCGATTACTTTTTTTGTCGTTTCTTCTATCGCTACGACACTTGGTTCATCTAGTACAACTCCCTCTTTTTTGACATATATTAGTATATTAGCAGTTCCTAAATCTATTCCAATATCTTTTGATAACATATTATTCCTCCAGTATTATTATTAGATTTTTTTTCATATATATACAAAAAAAACGAGTTTACTCGTTTATAGTTAGCTCTTTATCAAAATAAGCCGTTGGATTTACTATATTACCTTTTTCATATAATTCAAAATGCAAATGATATTGTTCATCAGCATCTAACTTATTATTACCAGCTAACCCTATTTTGTGTCCTTGAGCTACTTTTTCACCTTTTTGAACTGTTACTTCTCCTAAACTTTGATATACACTTATTAATTCATTATCGTGCTTCACATGAACTACTTGACCTAGTAATTCATCTTCTTGAATATCAATTACTTCTCCTTCTAATATAGCAATTGCCTCAAAGGGTTCTGCTGCTGAAAAATCTACTCCAGAATTTTGCATGTAAGTATTTTCATACTTAATAAGAGAATTTTGTTGTGTTGATGATTCTGCTTGATAATCATAGTATTTTACATTTTCAACTACTGTTTCATCGTAAAATGGTTTGATGATTTTAATTGTTTCATTTATAACAGGTATTGTATTATCTGTTATATTATCGGTTACATAAGTTTGTTCATCATCTGGTGTTGGAGAGTAAGTATTAGATGTTGCCATAATAGTTATAATTATTGCTATAACAACAGCTACATAAACACTTGGTAGGACAAAAGGTCTTAATTTTAATCTTTTCATTTTCCACCTCATTTAAAGTATGGTATGAATAGATCAATTTTATACAATATTATTAAAAAGTTGAAATAATGAAAAAGTCATAAATAAAATTGGTTGTTAAATAAATAAGTGATATTCCTATTAGCATGTAAAATATTCTTGCTTGCAATACTCGGTTTTGTTTGAATATTTGATTTATGTTTATAGCGTCCATAGCATAAAAAACAAGTCCAGTTACTATGATATATATAATTATTTTAATATCCATAATTATTTACCTTCATATTCTTTTATTTTGGTTATTCTTCTTATGTGTCTTTCTTCTTGTGATGCTTCAGTAGTGATAAACTTTTTAATAAATTTTAAAGCTTTTCCGACGGATAGCTTACTGGAAAATGCGATGATGTTTGAATCATTATCATTTCTAGTATAGAAACATTCTTCAACATTATTTACTTTAGCGCATCTAATTCCTTTTACTTTGTTGCAAGCTATGCTTATTCCTATTCCACTGCCACATATAGCTATTCCATATTCTGCTTCTTTATTTGCTATTATTTTTCCTAGTTTGAAAGCATAATCAGGATAGTCTACTGATTTTTCACTACTTGTACCTATATCTATTATGTCTATATTTTCTTTTTGTAATTTTTTTATTATTTTAGTTTTTAAATTATATCCTGCATGGTCACTGGCAATTGCTAATTTCATTTTATCATCTCCTTTTATTAGTATAGCAAAAGTGCACAAAAAAAAACAGCCTAAGCTGCTTCTTCGTTGTTTAATCCATATTTTTGGTTGAACTTTTCTACTTTACCAGCTTTTGATGCTCTTGTTTGCTTCCCTGTATAAAAAGGATGACATTTTGAACATACTTCAACGCTGATTTCATCTTTTACTGATGATACTGTAAATTTTTCTCCGCAAGCGCAAGTTACTTCGCACTCTTTGATTTCTGGATGTATATTTGCTTTCATACTGATCTCCTTCCGCCATGACTTAGTCATAGTAATTCAATTGCTAGATTATTATATCATTAATTGTATAATTTGGCAAGGATTTGAGATATTTCTTTTGAAATCAATTCATATCCTTTATTATTTGGGTAATAATTATATGGATTTGGAATATATTCTTTAATATTATCAAATAATTCAGCAGTATCAAGATATTTAATTTCATATTTATTTGCTAGCTGCTTGCTGTTTACGATTAAATAATCGAGTATATTTTTAGTTTCGTCTATATATTTTTCTGTTTGATAAGGATATAGATTATAGAATCCTACCATTATTACTTCATTTACGGCATATCTTTTTATTTCTTTAAATAACTCTTCTAAATCTGTAAGGATTTCATCTAATTGATTTTTTACATCGGTAAAAGTTAGTCCGTTTATTTCAATAATAAAGGGATTTAAGATTTTTTCTAGTTCTTGGTTACCAATTGATATTGTTAATAACTCTGATTCTCTTAGTTTATTTTTTAGATTTATATCTTCTTTTGTTATATTATTTATGATATCCGATGTTAGTTCTTTAATACTTATATATTCATCCGTAAAGGAATCGTCATAGCTCTTTAACATTTCTTGATCTTCTAACATTTGTTTAACTCCTAGTTTGTAACCATAATTATAGCTTCCATAAGGTGTTTTTCCTATTGCTAAGGTATCTCCTATTACTAAATAGTCAACTTTGTTATTGTTTGCGAGCAGGTATATTAAATATGTTATTATTAGAACGGTAATTAGAAAAATAATTTTTATATGTCTCATTTTTCCTCCAAAAAAAAGATTGTTTATATACTATATTTCAACAATCTCTATTTTAGCACCTACATCGGTAAGTTTTTCTACTATTTGTTCATATCCTCTAAGGATGTGTTCTGCATTTTCTATTGTGGTTTCTCCTTCTGCTTTTAAAGCAGCTAGTACCATGGCAGCTCCTGCTCTTAAATCTGTTGCTTTTACAGTAGTTCCTTCTAGTTTAGTCGGTCCCTCTATCTTTGCTGTTCGATTATTAACAGTAATATTCGCTCCCATTTTATTTAATTCTTCAATGTGCATAAAACGGTTTTCATAAATTGTTTCTTCTACTTTAGATATTTTATTACACTGTGTTAGTAGCACTGTAAATGGTTGCTGTAAATCTGTTGGAAAGCCTGGATAGACCATAGTTTTTACGTTTGTTGCTTTATAATTTTCTTTAGAATTTAGAATAACATAATCGTCATTTATATCAACATCAGCACCTGTTTCTTCAAGTTTAGAAAGCAGTGATTCTATATGTTCAGGAATAATATTGTCAACTTTAAAGTTTTTACCACATAAAGCTCCTAATGTTATATAGGTTCCTGCCTCTATTCTATCAGGAATTACTTCATGAAAGCACTCTTTTAAATAATCTACACCTTGTATCTTTATAACAGATGTTCCAGCACCAATTATTTTCGCACCCATATTATTTAAAAATGTTGCTATATTCACAATTTCAGGTTCTTTTGCAGCGTTTTCAATAACTGTAGTACCTTTTGCTTTTACCGCTGCTAGAATAATATTAATAGTTGCACCAACTGATGCAAAATCTAGGTAAATATGATTACCTTTTAATTCTTCTGCTTCAATTATATAGAATTCATCTTCATATGCTACTTTAGCACCTAACGCCTCAAAGCCTTTTAAATGTAAATTAATTGGTCTTGCACCTATAGTGCAACCTCCAGGAAAATGCATTTTTACTTTTTTGTACTTTCCTAATAAGGCTCCCATAAAATAATAGGACGCTCTTAATTTTTTTGATAAAAACTCTGGTATTTCTTTATTTTCTAAGTTATTTGAATCAAGAACTAGACTTTCGCTTGCTCTTGAAATATCTACATTCAAATACTTTAACGTTTCACATAATGCATCTATATCTGTAATTTCAGGGATATTACAAATAGTAACTTTTTCATCTGATAGAATAGCTGCTGGTATTAGTGCTACAGCACTATTTTTTGCACCACTTATCCTGATCGTACCACTTAATTCATTACCACCTTTTATTTTTAGTTTCATTTTATCCCTCCTGTCATTATATATTATTAATTACACTGTTATTAGTGTCTAAAATAAAATTCGTTTAAATATTCTTTTACTTTTTCTTTGATAGCTTTTTCACCACTTGATATAATCTTTCGTGGATCATATACTTTTTCATTTTCTGAAATAAACACTCTTAAAGCCTTGTTCCAAACAGATTGTAACTCTGTATTAACATTTAATTTACAAACTCCATTATCAATTGCTTTTTTTACTAAATCAAATGGAATACCTGATCCACCATGTAATACTAATGGTATATTTAATTTTTCACTTATTTCTTGCATTCTTGCAAAATTCAATTTTGGTTCACCTTTATAGAAACCATGAACACTTCCTAGCGCAGGTGCTAAAGAATCAATATTCGTTTGTGTATAAATGTTTTCACATTCTGCTACTTCTGCATAATAAATTTCTGCTGCAACACCATCTTCATCTCCACCTACTTGACCTATTTCGGTTTCAACTGTTACGCCTTTGCTGTGTGCATAATCAACTACTTGTTTTGTAATTCTAGCATTTTCTTCAAACGGTAACTTTGAACAGTCTATCATCACTGATGTAAATCCTGAATCTATTGCTTTTTTACACACTTCAAAAGAAGAACCATGGTCTAAGTGTAGTACAACTGGTACTGTTATATTTAAATCTTCTATTAAACCTTCTACCATCATTGCGATTACTTTGTAGCCACCCATATATTTAGCAGCTCCTTCGCTTACTCCTAGAATAACTGGAGCACTTATTTCTTGGCATTGTTCTAAGATATATTTTGCCCATTCTAAATTATTAATATTAAATTGCATTACTGCCTTTTTATTTATTTTTGCTTGTTCTAGTATTTCTTTACTATTTATCATTTCAATCACCCACTATAATCATAGATAAATATTGGCACAAAGTCAAACAAATATGTACAATATTATGTAAATGATGGTTTTTTGATGATTCAATCATAATTATGTTATGAGATAATTTATGGCTAGTATAGATAGGATTATAATTCCTATTACTATTGATGTTTGTCCACAACTTTTGTGAATTTTTTTACCTACTAATGTTCCAATAAAAGTTAATCCACAACTAACAGTGGAAAAAACAATACTATTCATGATTATATTATTATTTCCTAAGCCTAGACCTACACCTACTGTTAAGCTATCCAAACTGACACTTAATCCAAATAGAAGCATTGGTATCAACCCTGTTGACAATTTTATTTTTTTCTCACTTTTTAATGATATTATCATTTGTATTACTAATGCTATAAATATTATACCAATTACTTTATTATTGTATTTGTAAAAATTATCACTAAAACCATTTCCTATATAATTACCGACTATTGGCATTAAAAAATGATAAAGTCCTACTATTGTGCTTAATAGTAGGCTTTTTCTAGTATTTATTCCTAATGTTCCATAAACCAAAGATATAGACATTGCATCCATTGATAGGGCAATTCCTGTTAAGATGCTTGTTGTTATATTCATATAACCCTCCTCTTTATTTTATGAAACAAATTGCTCAATTATATCTTTAATATAGAATCTATAATCTTGTTCTTCTTTATTTTCTTTATCTTGTTCTAAAAGGCATAATGGTGGAAATAGTACACACCACCAATTGTCTCCTGTTCCTTCTCCTAAAGTTACTACAATTGATTCATAATATCCTTCTTTATATATAGTTCCTTTATACTCCTTTTCGGGGAAATAATTTAATCCATAATTAATATCAATCGTTTGCTTTATATCATTTACTTCAACTACTTCTTCTATTACAGCTTCAATCCCATCTAATTTATTATTTAATAAATACCTTACTTCTTCGAGTGATGATGCATTCTTAATTATATTATTTATCTGTTGTTCTGTTTTTTCTTTTACTAGTTCTTTATACAGTAAATCTGTTTTATCATTACTATTTGGAATTATTCTTAATCTAACTGCTTCGTTTGGTATTATTACTTCTCCTTGTTGTTTATTTATAACTAATACAGCTATTATTATTGTTATAATGGCTAATACTATTTTTTGCATTTTAAAACCACCTTTCATTATATCTAGGTGGTTTTTACTTTTTATTATACTAATTTATGAAATACAAATATCATTCTATTTCGACCTGATAAATCTTGTTTTACTTCGATTTTAACATCAGATAAATATTCGTTAATTAAATTTACTAAATCTTCTTTTTGATCATAGCCTATTTCAAAGGCTAAGAGATATTTTTCTTTGGTTCTTTGTTCTACTTGTTTTAATATGTTTATATAACAATCTAACCCTTTTTCGCCAGCAAACAAAGCTAAATGTGGCTCATTATCTTTAACTATATCTTCTATTTCTCCTGTTATTGCAATATATGGAGGGTTTGAGATAATAACATCATATTGTTGAGTAAGATTGTTTAGCATATCATTTTCTATAAAGTCTACATCTAGGTTAAGTGCAGTAGCATTTTCCTTTGCTACTACTAGCGCTTCTTTACTAATATCTAATAAAGTAACTTTTGTATTAGGGAGTTGATGCTTGATAGTTAACCCAATTACTCCACTTCCAGTACCCAAATCAATTATATCCACAGATTGTTGTGGAAAGAATTGACTAATATATTTTATTGTATTTTCAACTAGTTCTTCAGTTTCAAATCTAGGTATTAAAACATTTTCATTAACTTTGAATTTTTGTCCGTAAAAATTGACATGACCGATAACGTATTGTATGGGTTTGTGTTCTTTCACAGCATTTATTTCTTTCTTAAATAGTACTTCTTTATCTTCTGATACTTCTTTATCTAAATAATTATAAAGTTCTAATGGTGAGTAGTTTAAAATGTCAGCTAATAACAAACGACATTGATCACTGTGTATCTTACTTTTTCCATAAGCAAGCAATTCACTAATTGTCACTATTTTCACCTTGCAGTTTTAATTTTTGATCTTCCATAGTTAAAGCTTCTATTATGTCCCCTAAATCTCCATCCATTACTCTATCTAAGTTTTTAGTTGTATAACCAATTCTGTGATCAGTAACTCTATTTTGAGGATAATTATAAGTTCTGATTTTTTCTGAACGATCTCCTGTTCCTACTTTGCTTTTTCTTGTTGTACCTTCTTTTTCTTCAGCTTCTCTTATATGTAATTCATATAATCTTGCTGTTAAAATTTTCATAGCTTGTTCTTTATTTTGAATTTGACTTCTTTCATTTTGGCATGTTACTACGGTATTAGTAGGTAAATGTGTTATACGAACTGCACTATCAGTAGTATTTACACTTTGTCCTCCAGCTCCACTTGAACGGAAAATGTCGATTCTTAAATCTCCTGGCTTAATTTCTACATCCACTGCTTCGGCTTCAGGCATTACTAGGACTGTCGCTGTTGAAGTTTGTAATCGCCCATTAGATTCTGTTACTGGCACTCTTTGTACTCTATGTGATCCACTCTCATATTTAAACATACTATAAGCACGGTCACCCTTAATCATAAACTCAATTTGAGAAAAACCACCCATTTCTCCTTCTAAGGCATTATATAACTCACATTTTAACCCTTGTTTTTCTGCATATCTTGTATACATTCTATATAAATCACCTGCAAAAATATTTGCTTCATCTCCACCTGCTGCTCCTCTAATTTCAACAATAACATTCTTATCATCATTAGGGTCCTTTGGTAGTAAAAGAATTTCAAATTTACCTTCTATTTCTAATTTTTCAGCATCAAGTATTTTTAATTCTTCTTTTGCCATTTCAGCAAAATCTGCTTCTCTTGCCATTTCTTTTGCAGATTCAATTTCTTCTAAAACTTTTTTGTAACGTCTATATACAAATACAACTTCTTCTATCGCAGACATCTCTTTTGATAATTCCATTGTTCTTTTTATATTACTTAAAACTTCTGGTGAAGTCAGTTCTTTTTCTAATTCAATATATTTTTGTTCAGTTACTTCTAATCTCTCAATCATATATATTACCTTCCTGTCGTTTAGATTATATCATATTTTTCTTTATTTTTAAAGAAAAAAGTAGTTTCCTACTCTTCTAATTCTAATTCGTCTTCATCAATGATAACTAAATCTTTTAAATCGTCATCTTTATCATCAAATTCATCATTATCCATATTTTCTACACTATCAAAGTGATTTTCTTCTTCTTCAATTTCTTCTTCTTCGATTTCTTCTTCTTCATGATGATCATCTTCTAATTCATCATCTTTTAAAATAATTACTTTATCCGATGTATGATGATCTCGTAAATCCCATGTTCCATCTTCTAATAAAACAAATCTCTTATCTGTTGCTATTGCTGTATAAAAATCTGCAATCTTTGATTCAATAGTACTTTCTGGCAAATTTAACAGCGTTATGATTTGTTTAAATAGTGCTAGTGTATTTTTATTTCCCTCTTCTTTTATTATTAAATGAGCAATATCTTTATTAGACATTAACTCTAAATCTTCTATGGTTAATTTTTTTAAACTCATTTTTTCCTCCTACATCTTTTCATATGCATCAACACCTAATAGTGTTAACGCATTTTTTAGTGTTATTCTTACAGCATTAATTAATATTAATCTCTCTGCTGTATACTTTTCATCTTCTGTTACTATTTTTTCTTTTGCATAGTAACTATGGAATAAACTAGCTAATTCAAAGGCATATTTAGCAATATGGTGCACTTCTGTTTTTGTTGCTGCTTTTTCCACAGTTTCTGTGAATAAATATAATTTATTTAATATATTATACGCTTCTTCACTATTAACTGTTTTAAACTCCGTTATTTCTGGTATTGTTACATTCTCTAAGATTGAACAAATTCTAGCATGTGCATAGTTGATATAGTAAACCGGATTTTCATTTGATTTTTTTACGGCTAAATCTAAATCAAAATCCATTTGGCTATCTAAGCTATGTGAAACAAAGAAATATCTAGTTACATCTTTTCCAACTTCTTCATAAAGTTCTCTTATTGTAACAGCATTTCCTGTTCTCTTACTCATTTTTAATTCTTTTCCATCTTTTAAAAGACGAACCATTTGTAATATTTCCACTGATAATTTACTACTATCATAGCCAAGAATCTGTAACGATGCTTTTAATCTTGCAATGTAACCGTGATGATCTGCACCTAAAATATCAATTAAGGTATCATAACCTCTTGAGTATTTATTGATATGATATGCAATATCTGGTAGTAAATACGTACTGTTTCCATCTTGCTTTATTAAAACTCTGTCTTTTTCATCACCATATTCAGTTGTCTTTAAGAATAAAGCTCCGTCAGTTGTATATGTTTTACCTGTTTCTTTTAGTAGATTTAGTGTCTTTTCTACATATCCATCTTCATAAATTTTTGTTTCACTTGACCATACATCAAAATTTACATCTAGCGTTTTTAAATCTTCTTTTATTTGATCTAGTAAAATACCTAAACCGTATTCTTTAAAGAATTTCACATCTTTATCTTTAGCATTATCTTGATATTCTTCTTTTAATTTTTCTGCGATAATAATTATTTCTTTTCCATGATAACCATCTTCCGGCATTATTTCTTCTATACCGATCAAATTTAAGTATCTTACTCTAATTGATTTACCTAAATTGTTCATTTGATTCCCAGCATCATTAATATAGTATTCTCTTGTAATATCATAACCTGCGAATTTTAATAAACGAGCTAGTGAATCTCCATATGCTGCTCCTCGTGCATGACCTAAATGAAGAATTCCTGTTGGATTAGCGCTTACATACTCTAAGTTTAGTGATACTCCTCTAAATTTAGAACTTTTTCCGTAGTTATCTCCTTGACTTATTATATTTAATAAGTTTTCAAATAGATAGTCTTTTTTTACTTTAAAATTAATAAACCCTGGTTTAGCTAGTGATATTTCTTCATAATTGTTAATATCTAAGTTTTTGATAATAGATTCCGCTACTTGAAGTGGGTTTTTATTTAATAATTTAGTCAATCTCATGGCAATATTACTTGAATAATCACCATTTTCTTTATTCTTTGGTATTTCAATTACTATTTCTCCATCAAAAGTTATATCTAACTTTTCTAAAGCTTTTTTTATGTCATTTTCTATTAACTGTTTCATTAATTATACCTTCCATTCTATAGTTATATTATAAACTTCTTCTTCTATAAGATAGGTTATTTCAATTTTATTACCTATAATTCTATACTTTTGTACATCTATATTTATCTTAGTTGTCGTATTATTAGTTGAGACCACGATATTTTTGTTTTTAAAATCTAACTCAATTTCTTTATCTTTATCTATTTTGATTATTTTTTCTTCTTGAAAGTATAAAAAATAACTTGACTTTGTTGTTGAGGAATGTAACTTCAACTCATTATCACTTATATAGCCATTTTCGATAATTTCATCGGACTCATTACGTGTAGTTATTACAATTTTAATTTTTGTTTCCTTCATTTCTTCGTCCTTCTTGAATTTCTAATTTGCATTATAACATATCTTATTGAATTAGTACATATTTTTTTTGTTTTTTTTCATACTAAAAGCGGAAGGACAATTTTATGAAATGGATTAAAAAAATTATTAAAGCTTTTCTTTTTATTATAATCTTTTTTGTTGTTATTAATACAGGTATATATATTTACTCATTATTAACACCAAAACTAGAAATTACAACAGCTAACAATATTACTTTTTACGATAATTCTGATAATCTTTTTTTCCAGGGATCAGGTTCTAAATCATGGGTTTCTCTAGATGAAATATCAAGTTATTTAGTTGATGCGACAATAAACACTGAAGATAAAAACTTTTATTCACACTTTGGATTTGATTATCTTAGGATTGCTAAAGCTCTTTTTACTAATATTATTTCCGGTTCTAATGTACAAGGTGCTTCTACCATAACACAACAGTATGCTAAGAATTTATTTTTGGACTTTGATAAAACTTGGCAGCGCAAATGGGATGAAATGTGGATTACTTTTGAACTGGAAGCTCACTACTCTAAGGATGAAATTATTGAGGGTTATTTAAATACCATTAACTATGGCCATGGTATGTATGGAATACAAAATGCATCTTTATTTTACTTTAATAAAAGTGCCAGTGAATTATCTTTAGCTGAAGCAACGATGTTGACTGGTATTCCTAAATCTCCTAGTTACTATTCACCTATAGTTAATGAAGAACTGGCTAAGAGTAGGCAACAAATGATATTAAAATCTATGTTAGACGACGAGCTTATTAATCAAGATGAGTATAATCTTGCCATAAATGAAAAACTTTCTTATATTGGTAAACTTGAATATAGTGATCTTTCCACTGTTATGTACTACCAAGATGCTGTCTTAGATGAATTAGAAAACATCACTAGTATTTCTAGGTCATATTTAGAAACTGGTGGTTTAAAAGTATATACTAATTTAGATATTGCGACTCAGACACAACTCGAGAACAGTATAAATGAAAACATTAGTGTTGAGAACTCTTTGCAAGTGGCAAGTGTTATTATGGACCCAAATACAGGTAAGGTTTTAGCACTTACTGGTGGTAAGGACTATAATCTTTCACAATATAACAGAGCAACTCAGGCACAGCGGCAAGTAGGATCAACAATGAAGCCATTTTTATATTATGCGGCTTTAGAAAACGGTTTCACTTCTAGTACTACTTTTATTAGTGAAGAAACAACTTTTACGTTTGCCGATGATAAATTTTATTCACCTCAAAACAGTAATCAAACATATGGTGATAAACCTATTTCAATGGCTACAGCGATTGCTTATTCTGAAAATATATACGCCGTTAAAACACATATGTTTCTTGGAGAAGAAACTTTAGTGGATACTGCAGAGAGAATGGGAATTGATGCTGATTTAGAAGCTGTTCCTTCTTTACCATTAGGAACTAGTGAAATAAGTGTGTTAGAAATGGCTCAAGGGTATACTACTTTTGCTAATACAGGTTATAAAGTGGAACCTTATTTAATTAGAAGAGTTGAAAATAGTGACGGCGAGGTCTTATATGAAGCAGATATTGAGAAAGAGCGAGTTCTAAATGAAAGTTTAACTTTTATTCTCAATAATATGTTAACTTCTACATATGACCCTTCTTTTATAGATTATAATTATCCTACTTCTATCAACTTGAATGCTAAAATTAATAATACTTATGCTTTGAAAACTGGTACTACTGATACTGATCATTGGCACATTGGTTTTAATCCAAATATAGTAAGTGTTGTTTGGGTTGGTTATGACGATAATAGTGACTTGGAAGCTAGTCAATATAAAGTTGCACAAAATATATGGTTAGATACAATGAATTATCACATGATTGACAAGGAGGATATATGGTATGAGCAGCCTAATAATATTTCACAAGTCATAGTTGAACCTATTTCTGGTAAACCGGCTTCTGAGGAAGACGAAAAAAAGAAGATTATGTACTTTATTAAAGGTACAGAACCTTCTTTAACCGATATGACATTTGATGAAATTAGTTTTGAATAATTCCAATATCTCCAGTTTTTAAAAACGAACCATTAGCGTCATCTGTATCTAGATGTAGTTCTAGTGCAAAACTAGGGTCTTCTTTTAATTTTACATTATGAAACGTTACCGGTTTATCACCACCAAACGAAACACTAACATTTTCACTATCAATTCCTAATTTTTGTTTTATTTCTGGAGTTATGTGAATATGTCTAGCGGCAATAATTGCACATTCTTTAGTAACTGTTCCTGCTGGTCCAATTAGTGTTATAGCACTTGCTTCCCTTAAATCACCAGAGTCTCTTATAGGTGGATTTATACCTAATGTATAAGCATCTGTTTTTGATAACTCTACTTGTGAATAGCTTCGAAACGGCAATAAAATTCTTACTTTTTTTATTTCATTTTTTTCGGTTTTGATTGTTAATACTTGATTTGAAGCATATTGTCCTCGTTGAACCAGTTCTTTTATCTCATTTATTTCAATATCTTCAAATAATACTCTATAGTCTTCTTCTGTTAAATGGACATGTCTATTTGATACACCTAATGTTACTTTCATTTTATTACCTCCTTTTATAATTATAACATATGATTTTTTAACAATTAACTCTTTTTAGTATAATTTGACAGTTAATTCATATTATTTAGTGGAGGTATGATATGAATAATAATGTTTATCCAGGATATCCTAATAACGCTAATCTTAATTTAGGTTCTACACAACCACCTATCACTAATTTGCTGCCACCCAATAATAAAGTTTACGCTGAAAGTTTACTAGTAAAAAACATAGGTAGACTCGCTACTTTTTATATGTCTTATGCAGATTCTATACAATGGAAAGATAAAATATTTACAGGTATTATCGAAGACGCTGGTAGGGACTTTGTCGTACTGAGCGACCCTAAATCAGGTAAATGGACAATTTTATGGATTTTATATTTGGATTATGTAGAATTTGATGAAGCTATTAAATTGAATTAGTTTTAATATTGTTTATCTTTTATTTTTTTGTTATACTAACAATATAATAAGAGGTGAAACATGTATATATATGTAATTTCAGGTATTGTTTTATTAGGTGTAATTGTTTTGTTTTTCAGTAAGCATTATAATAAATTTCAATTTTTAATTATAAAAATGGACGAAGCAAATAATAATATTGATATTTTGTTAGAAAAAAAAGAGAAAATATTAGAACGTTTTACTCCTTTTTTAGAAAAAGTAGATAAAGATGATGCTAAAAACTATAAAAATAGTATGAAGCATAAAATTTTTAAAGCTGATCGTGCTGAGTTAAATAATCATTTAAACAAAATTTCACATCAATTAAGAAAATTAGTTGATGAAAATAAAAAATTAAGTAAACTAGATGATTTAGATGATCTTAATCTTCAATTATTTAACACTGATGAGGAACTAGAAGCTGCACTTAAGTTTTATAATGTTTCTGTGACTGATTATAATAAATTAGTTAAATGTTTTCCTTCTTTGATTCTTGCATTAATATTCAAATATAAAGTACGTTGTTTTTATACAATAACAGAATTTAAAGAATTTGAAATACTTGATTAAAATATCACTTATAAGAAGTGATATTTTTTTATAGTCTTTTACTTTGGTGAATTATTTCTTTACGCAAACCGTATAAAGCGTATATATTTATGATTGCTAAAATAGCAACTAATATGTCAACAATATCCCATAATATACTTGGATTAGCTAATGAACCCCACAACAATAGTATTGTCACTACACTTTTTATTAGATATAAGTGATGTTTTTTATGTTTTTTAAAAAGATATTTAAAATTACTTTCTCCATAATAGTATCCTGTAATTATCGTTGAAAAAGCGAAGAGTGTTATTATTATTATTAGTCCTATTTCACCAAAATTTCCTAAATTCGTTTTCATAGATTTTTGAATAACTTCTATCCCATTATAGCTTCCTGTTAAGAATTCACTATAATCAGATGTTAAGATTATTAGAGCTGTTATCGTACATATAATAAGACTTGTGAAATATACTCCAACTACTTGAATTAATCCTTGATTTCCTGCTTTTTCATTATCTACTGATCCACTTGCTATT
>CAYJHB010000007.1:18055-25388 GCA_964370105.1 uncultured Muribaculaceae bacterium
ACGCCAATTAGTAGTGTTGATAAAATGCCTACACCGAATGATTTGATATTTAATGCATGGTTAAATATACTACTAAAAACAGCGGGGATTTGTTCTATATTACTTAAAATAATTGTTAATCCTATCATTATATATCCTATCCCCATTATTGGAACTAAATTATTTGTAAATTTTGTAATTCTTTTAATTCCATTTAGTATGACATATAAAGATATAACAGCTATTAATATTGCTATAACGATAGGATTTATAGCAAATTTACTTGTTATACTTACTGTTATTGTATTGGCTTGAATTGTCATAAAGGCAACTATATAAGTAAAAAATGTCAATAATGCATATAAATTCCCTAATTTTTTGTTATTTAAGCCTTTCTTTAAGTAGTATGCTGGTCCACCTTTGCGGTACTCTCCGTCTTTTTCTTGATATAATACCCCTAAAGTGCTTTCTGCAAAGGAATTAATGGCTACTATTAGTGTAGTTACCCAAATCCAAAAAACTGTCCCTGGTCCTCCATATATTATTGCTAGAGATATACCTGCTAACGAGCCTACTCCTATCCTAGCTGATGTAGCCATCATTAATGATGCAAATGGCGTTATTGCACTATTAGTCTTCGCCTTAAAACTTTTGATGATTTTTTTTATATTAAATTGTAAACCTTTTAACTTAATTGTAAAGTATATACCACTACTAAGTAATAGAACTGTTGCTATTGACCATAGTATTGTGTTTAAAGTATCCATTTCATCACCATATTTATTGTATTATAGTTTGTTATCGAATTTTGTAAAAAAAAACAGATTATTAAACTAATAATCTATTTATGATAGTTTTCATTATTTTTTATTTTAAAACTACGATATATTTGTTCTAATAAGACTATTCTAAACAACTGATGAGGGAAAGTCATTTTCGAAAAAGATAGGGCCTTTTTACTTTTTTGTTTTATTTCTTGATGAATTCCATTTGAACCTCCAATAATAAATACAATATTACTATTAAGGCTAAGTGTTTCATCTATCAATTTTGAAAATTCTATAGATGTATATTGTTTACCTTCTATTTCCATTGTTATAATATAGTCTTTTTCGTTTATTTGTCGTTCTATTTCTTCTTTTTCTGCTTTTAGATTCAATTCTACATTATTAAAATCATAGTCTTTTACTTCAATTATTGATATTTTATGGTATTTACTCATTCTTTTTGAGTACTCTTCTATTGCTTCTTTATAAAATTTTTCTTTTATTTTTCCTACACATATTATTTTAAGCATTATACTTCAATTAACTCACTTTCTTCTCTTTGTCTAGCTATAATTATTTTCTTGTTATTCAATTGATCTTTAGTCAAAGTGTTAACCAACATTTCATGAGCATGTTCTTCTGTGTTATTTTCTTCACTTAAATGCGCTAATATAATATGAGTTGTGTTATTACCTATTATTTTTTTTAAATAATTTGCAGAGGAGTAGTTAGATAAGTGACCTTTATCACTTAAAATACGTTGTTTTAAGTGATGGGGTTTTGTACTATTCATTAACAACTCTTCATCGTGATTACTTTCCATAATATATACATGATGATTAGTTAATTTAGTTAGATATTTCTGGTTAATATAACCTGTATCTGTCACATATGCTAGACTCTTATCCCCTGATTTTATTATATAGCCATTTGACCCTAAGGAATCGTGTGATGTTTTAATTGTACTTATAACTACATTGTCGATAAAATTTTCTTTTTCTACTGTATAAATATTTTCTTTATTTAACAAGGTTTTAAAGTAGTCTTCTGTATTTAAAGGAACATATATTGGAATATTATGCCTTTTAGAAAACACCTTTAATCCACTAATATGATCATCGTGTTCATGTGTAATAAAGATTGCTGTTATATCTGTAGCAGTTAATTCATTTTTATTAAGCGATTCTTGTAATCTTTTGTAACTGATACCTATGTCTATTAATATATTAATTTTATCAATTGTGATTAAGCAACTATTCCCTTTTGAACCACTTGCTATTACTTTAACCTTTATCATCGATATAACTGCATTGCATCAAAAGATCTACTACCACTTCTATATGGATATCCTTGCCATGCTGAGAAATGTAAGTGTACTCCTGTTGAATAACCTGTGTCTCCCATTCCTCCTATTACTTGTCCCATCGTTACATAGTCTCCTACAGAGACATATCTAAAATCTAAATGAGCATATAGTGTATAATAACCGTTTTGATGGTCTATTGTTACAAATATTCCATTTGGCCAATAGTTATCGGCCTGAACAACAACACCTTCTTTTGCAGCTTTTATAGGTGACCCTCTTCCTGTTCCAGCAATATCTGTTCCATCATGTAAAGTTCCCCATCTATATCCATAATGACTTGATATTGTATATGGTATATTAGTAGGCCATGACCATATACCTAAATCTCCAGAGACAACATAGTCATTACTCTTACCACCTTTAACAATTATCTCGTTTACTACTGGCGTTATATCTTCAGTTCCAGCAATTACTAAGTCAATTACTTGTCCATTCTCTTTATTGACCTTACTAGTTATTTGAGTTAATCCATTTTGTCCTTTTTGAGTTGTCTCTGTATAACCTATAAGTTTAGTATTATCATATCGTACTTCTGTTTCATATTTTATTTCTTGTAATTCTACAACATGTTGGTTTTCTACTATTGTTACTTGTGGACTTAAAATTCCAAGCATTACTTGTTGCCCTGAAAACAGTAGTGACGCTTCATCTTTAAATTGGGGATTAGCTATCAGAAACTCTTGAGACGACATTTTATTAGCAAATGATACATCTTCAATGGTATCTCCATCTTTAACTGTATATGTTGTTTGTGGTTCTGTTGTTCCAAATAATAAATATTTCGATAAATCTTCAGTTGTTTGATAAATCGGTTGATTAGTTGGAATTCTAGACTGCTTATAGCTTATATTGTTTTTTATATTAACATCTTCTATTATTGTACCTGTTGTAACTATTTCAGGTTGTGTTTCTTCTATATAATTATCATAGCTTTCTGAATCAACGAATGATCGTATTGTTTTATCAATTGATTCCTCAAATACTTCAGGGTCTAACACATAAATAATTACATCTTTTTCTTGATACTCTTCCCCTGTTGCATCATCTATTTCAACTATCCCTTTTATTGTATAAGTGTACCCATTGATTGTAAATGGTTCAATATTGTTTATTTTATTATATATTTCTTCAATACTTAGTACTTCTTCATTAAAAGTTATCTCTTTAATTATTTCTAAATTATTAGGGGGATATACTTTATCTACTTGATATATTTCTTTTATTTCTTCTTGTTCATTATCAATATATTCTTCTAATTCTTGTTCTGATTCTATTAGTCCAATTGATGTTCCATTCAAATATACTCTATATAGTGACCTAGGTTCTTCTGTTTTAGATTCAAAACCTAGGAATAGTAAACTCGTAGTTACTATTAAGGCAATTGCTAAATATGCAATGTTTCTATTAGGCATCGTTATTCTCCTTTAGAAAATTTCCAAATGTACTAGTGTCTTTTTTAAATACTAATTCGATTGTTGTTGTTGGTCCATTACGATGTTTTCCAATTATATACTCCGTTATACTAGTATTTTTATCATTCGGATTTATTTTTTCTTTATTATAATAATCATCTCTGTATAAAAATGAAACAATATCAGCATCTTGTTCAATTGATCCTGATTCTCTCAAGTCACTCATTATTGGTCTTTTATCTTCTCTTGACTCAACTGAACGAGATAACTGTGCTAAAGCTATAACCGGTGCTTTAAACTCCATAGCCATTGTTTTTAATATTCTTGAAATATCTGAAACTTCTTGTTGTCTATTTCCTCCATATTGTTTTCCTGATGTAATAAGCTGTAAATAATCAATTACAACTGCGGCTAATCCTGTTTTACTATTTGCAAGACGTCGGCACTTAGCTCTTATTTCACCAATTGTTATACCTGGAGTATCGTCTATATATAAATTGGCATCTGCTAACTGTGCTATCGCTTCATTAACTCTTTTCCAATCGTCGTTAAGTAAATTACCAGTTCGTAGTTTATAACCTTCTATTTGTCCTTTTGAAGAAATCATTCTAGTTGCTAATTGCTCTGCTCCCATTTCGAGATTAAATAGTGCTACTGCTTTATCACTATTAGTTGCCATATGTACAGCCATATTAAGTGCAAATGCTGTTTTCCCCATCGCCGGTCTTGCAGCAATAATTATTAGTTCATTAGCATGTAGTCCTGACGTTACTTTATCAATGTCAGTCCATCCTGTAGGTAGTCCTGTTATTTCACCTTTTGTTTCTGACAGTTTTTCTAAATCTTTTTGAGTTTTATAAAGGACATCTTTAATTGTTCTAAATTCAGAGGTCTTTCTATTTTTACTTATGTCACCTAGTTTTTTTTCAGCTTCTTCAATTAGTACAGATAGATCTTCCTCTGTGTTATATCCTGAGTTTACTATTTCTGTTGCTTTATCAATTAAACCTCTTCTAACTGCTGCATCTAATATAATTTTTATATAGTATTCTGCGTTTGCTGCGGTAGGAACAAAGGTTATTAATTCGGTTAAGTATTCAACTCCGCCTATCTCTGTTAGTAGATCTTTCTTCTTAACTTCTGTTGTCATTGTTGTTAGATCAACAGGTATTTTGCTTTCTAATAAGTAAACTAATACTTCAAATATTTTACTGTGTTTATCTAAGTAGAAACTGTCTGGTTGTAAATCTTCAGCTGCTTTTTCTAAAGCTGTTTTTGATAGAAAACATGCTCCTAAAACGGACTTTTCTGCTTCTATATCATTTGGTTTATTTCTAAGAGCCATGTTATACACCTCACTTCTCTAAATGAACTTTTACTTTTGCACTGATTTCTTTATATAAAATTATCTTTACATCATGATATCCTAGACTGGCTAATTGTCCTTTGATTTCAATTTGTTTTCTATCTATTTTATATCCTAATTTTTCTAATTCTTCTTTTATTTGTTTTGGGCTAACACTACCAAAAACTTTATCTGCTTGCCCTGTTTTAACTTTAAAACTAATGTTGATTTTATCTAATTTTTCTTTTAGTTTTATTGCTTCTTCTTTATTGTTTGCTTCTTGTTGTTTTTGATTTGTTTGTTCCTTATTATATTGCCCTAAAGTTTGTTCAGTTAATTTGGTGGCATATTTATTTTTTATTAGGAAATTTTCAGCATACCCATCTTTCACTTCTTTAATTTCACCCTTTTTACCTTGGTTTTTTAAATCTTTTAAGAATATTACTTTCATTATAACCTCCCTGTTATATAATTTTGAACAAGTCTTTCTCTACTTGCTCTATTGTTTTATTTTTAACAATGCATGCGGCATTATGTTTATCTCCACCACCATTAAATTTTTCCATAATGGTTTGAACTTCAACACTGCCTAGACTTCTAGCACTGATCCCTATTGTATTGTGACTCAACTTTCCTATTACAAATGATGCTTCTATATTGTTGAAAAACAAAATTGTATCGGCTGTTTTTGCTAATTCTTCTCTTTTATATATAGTGTTTTCTGAACCTTTAGCAATTGCTATATTTCCTTTTAATTCCACATTTGTTATAATCTTTTGTCTTTCTATATATTCATTGATATCTTGTTTCATTATATATTGCACTTCACTTGGTTCTGCTCCTAGTTCTGTTAAAATATGTGATGCTTTGAATGTATCAATAGTAGTTTTTAATGTGAAGTTATTAGTGTCTAACGCTATACCCGATAGTAAAACTGTTGCCATATCTTTTGGTATTTTAATTTTCTTTCTTTTTAGAAAAAATGTGATCATTTCTGAAGTGCTTGAAGTTTTATTTTCAATTACTTTCTCAGCATTTTTAATTGTATTTTCCGTTGTATCATGGTGATCTATTATTAAGATATTAGTAAATATATCTAAAAGTTTTGTATTTTGAATAGTATTTATTTTATTAGTATCAACTACTATCAATAAATTACCATTTTGATTTTCTTCTATTTCTCCAGTTGTCATCCTATTTATGTCTTTACTTATATGTTCATACGCATTTTGAACAGCTTGCTCTTGTTCTTCTTCTTTGTCATCTATTATAATATAACATTGTTTTTTATAGTGTTTTGCGATATAGTGAAAGACTGTTGCAGATGCTAATGCATCTAAATCCATGTTTTTATGACCTGTTACATATATTTTATTGGCTTTTTTGATTCTTCTTACGATTTCTTTACTTTTTGTAATTATCTTCATTTTGCCTCCTAAATACTTCATTTATATTATACTATAAAATTGCAACAAAAAAAAGATAGTTATCTATCTTTTACTTTGTATATGGTAATAATGCTATTGCTCTTGCGCGTTTGATTTGTTCAGCAATATGTCTTTGATGTTTTGCGCATGCACCAGTAACACGACGTGGTAATATTTTTCCACGATCATTAATATATTTTCTTAAGATTTCTACATCTTTATAATTAATTTCTTTACCTGTACACATGTAGCATATTTTTTTCTTTTTACGATAAAATTCAGCCATTGTAATCCTCCTTCTTAAAATGGTAATTGTTCATCATTTATTTCAATATCCGCTCCAAATGCAGCATATGGATCACTTGAAATATCTGTAGTACGAGAAGTTGGTGCTGATTGATCATTTTTAAAATCATATGGTGATGGATTACTTCCAGCATCATTATTAGTATTTCTACTGTTTTTAGTATCTAAAAACTGAACATTATCAGCAATTATTTCTGTTACATAACGTTTTTTTCCATCTTGGTCATCATAAGTTCTAGTTTGAATTCTTCCATCTATTGCTACTTGACTACCTTGTGATAGATAGTTTTTAACATTTTCAGCTTGTTTTCTCCAAACACTTATATTAATAAAATCCGCTTCTCTTTCACCTGATTGTGAAGTAAATGGTCTATTAACAGCTATTGAAAAACTAGCTACAGCTGTGTTGTTGTTTGTGTATCTAAGTTCTGGATCTCTTACTAGTCTACCTATTAAAAAAACTTTATTCATTTTCTACCTCTCTTTTAGTTATCAATACGAATAATTAATGTACGAATAACTTCTTCACTTATACGTGATAAACGATCAAATTCTTCTGTTGCCTTAACATCATTAGATTCGATAACATAAAGGAAATAATATCCTTTAGTGTGTTTCTCGATTTCGTATGCTAATTCTCTTTGTCCCATTGCTTTTTCTTCAATGATATTAGCACCATTTGATGTTAATACTTTTTTCATGTTTTCAGCAACTGAACTGATTACCGTTTC
>CAYJHB010000008.1:0-11589 GCA_964370105.1 uncultured Muribaculaceae bacterium
GCAAGGGACTGAAAATCCCTGTGTCGATGGTTCGATTCCATTTGAAACCACCATTTTTTTTGTTTAAAAACGTAATAGTTTTATATATATACATATATGCACTTGTAGCTCAGTTGGATAGAGTGTTTGGCTACGAACCAAAAGGTCAGGGGTTCGAATCCCTTCGAGTGCACCATATTTTCGGGAAATGGCTCAACTTGGTAGAGCACTTGGTTTGGGACCAAGGGGTTGCAGGTTCAAATCCTGTTTTCCCGACCATTTATTATTATAACAATATTGTGATATTGTTTTTTTTTATTCTTTTTTTTCATATAAAAAGTCTAAAAAATTTTTATCAATTATAAATGCTGTTCCGTGATTATGAAATTTTCCGTTTTTGTAATGGCCCTTATGTTTTCCCACATTGAACTTTATTTCTATTTTACCGTTATCTATTAATTTTAAAAAGTTGTTAAAAATTATGTTTTTATATAATTTATAATCAGTATATTTATAATAAAAGTTACCTTCAATTGATTTTTTTTCGACATTTATTAACATTAATGTATCTAATTTCTCAATCAATCGTTTTTGTAAATATGTAAATGTCCAATAGACTTTTTTTTCATATAGCTTGTAGTTTTTACATATACAGATATATATTCTTTTTTCTCGGTATGATATTAATATTTTAAAATCATAATTGTTAATTTCAGTGAATTTATTTCCGTATAATTTGTAATTGAAGTATTCTTTTTCTTTGTTGTATTTTGTTTTAATTTTTTCGATTTCACAAAAATCTGAATTTGGTTCTAACGAAAAAAGTGTTATGTGATTATTATTTTTTATTTTTGTCTTAATCTCTAGTTTATTTGTGTCAGCCCATGGATTGTTATTATTTTCCTTTATCAATAAATATTCCAGTAATAATCCTGATTCATTATAGTTGTTTGTTCTTCCTTTTATCCAGTTCTTTTGTTTAATTTTATTAAACTCTTTTATTAAATTGTTTATTGCTGTCATTTTTTTCACCTCCAAAAGAGTTTATTATAATATCTTTTTTTTGTAAAATGTTAGAATGGTTATTTATTGGTATATATTAATGTTTTTTTAAGATTTTCACTTAAGTGAATATCTTTTTTTGCAAAAAAAAATTATTGATATAATTCTTTTTTCAATAATTCAATGTTTTTTTTCATTATGGATAGATAGTCTTCGTTGTTATCTCTTTCTTCTTCGCTTAGGTTATCTATTGTATTAAATGTTAATATTTCTGCTTGTGTTTCATTTACAATTGAATTAGTGGCGTCACTTATTGTGTTGTTATCTATATTGAAAATGTAATCAACATCATTGTTTAATAACAGTTCTCTTGCTGTTTGAATATCTTTGTTCAATAGTTCTGTAGAGTTATCTAGAGAAATGACAGTTAAACCATACTTTTCAAGGAATTTTAAACTATCACTTGCTGTAATTATTGTTTTGTTTATTGCTGATTCTACCGTCAATTTTATTTCAGCATCTAACTCTGATAAAATAACTTTTAAGTTTTCATAGTTCGCATCAATTTCATTATGTGCAAAATTATTGGTAATATATTCTTTTAAACCATTCTTTATGTTTTGTCCCATCATTAGTAAGTTTGATGGATCTAACCATAATTCTTCAATATTTGTTTTATAATCTAATACATAAGCGCTATCTATAATGTTTAAGTTTTTGTTTTTTTCTAATAAGTCAATAGTAATTAATCTCTCATCAGATAGACCATTATATATAAAAATATCAGCTTGGCTATAATTATTTAATTGTTTGTCTGTTAATTCGTGTTCATATATATTAACAGAATCTGGATAAATTGAAGTTATGATGGAGTGTTCTTCGTATAATTCATTTGTTATGTATTCTATTGGATAGGAAGTAGTAAGAATCTGTAAATTATTGTTACTACTATTACTATCACACCCACTTAATATTATAGTAAAGAATGTTAATATTATTATCTTTTTCATTTTGAACCTCTTTCTTTCGGTGGTACTAAATCAATGCCGTGTTTTCCAAATGGGTTACATCTTATAATTCTTTTTGCTCCATATAGAATTCCTTTGGGTGTTCCATGAATTATTATCGCTTGTTTCATGTATTCAGAGCAAGTAGGATAAAATCTGCAGCTTCCATGACTAGCTAAAGGTAGTCTTTGGTAAAAATCAATTGCTTTTAGGAATATATTGTTCATAATTATCACCTATAATAATTCTACTATAAATTGACATTTAAAGCAATATTACTGTACTTTTTTTTGCTTTTTTGATATAATGTATGCGGTGGTTATATGAAAGACTTATTTGATAAATTGGGGGTAGTTCCAAAGGATACAACCCTGTATACTAAGGCTTTTTCGCATTCTTCTTACGTTAATGAGAATAATATGAAACAAGACTATGAGCGTTTGGAATTTTTAGGTGATGCTGTTATTGATTTGATAATATCAGACTATCTATATAACTTTAAATTTGAAGAGGAGGGAAGAATGACTAAAATTCGTTCTGAGTATGTTTGTGAAAATGCACTTTCTTCTTATTCCTGTGATTTAAATTTAAGTAATTATATTAAAGTTGGTCACGGTGAAATGTTATCTGGAGGAATGTTTAAGAAGGCAATAATGGCAGATATTTTCGAAGCGTTATTTGGTGCAATCTACTTAGATTTGGGTTATTCAACAGCTAAACGTGCACTTTTGAAAGTGATAGTGCCGTATATTGAAAACCCTGATATTACTTTTTTTGATGATTATAAATCAAAGTTACAAGAATTTGTGCAAACTGAAAAAAGAAATTTGAAGTATGAACTTATAGAAGAAGTAGGTCCGTCGCACAATAAAAAATTCACTGTGCAAGTTAGTGTAGATAATATAGTATTTGGAGTTGGTACTGCTAAAACAAAAAAAGAAGCAGAACAAGAGGCTGCAAAAAGTGCCATTAGTAAATTGGCAGTTAATAAAAAAAAATAATAGGAGGAAAAAATGAGTAAAATTAAGATTTTTAGTCTTGGTGGATTGAATGAAAATGGTAAGAACATGTATGTTGTTGAAGTTGATAATGATATTTTTATTTTTGATGCTGGATTAAAATATAATAATGAAAGAACTTTAGGAATTGATTATATTATTCCTAGTTTTAAGTATTTAACAGATAATAAAAAAAGAATTAAAGGATTATTTTTAACACATGGTCATGAAAGTAATATGGGAGCTGTCCCTGACTTTATGAATGAATTTAGTGATATTAATATTTATGCTACTAAGTTCACACTTGAGGTATTAAAACAGGAATTAACTGAGAAGCAAATAGAGTCACCTTTTTTAAAAGAAATCAGACCACATTCTAAGTTGGTTTTTGGGAATTGTAGTGTTTTTCCAATTAGTGTATCACACTCTATACCTGATGCCGTTTGTTTTGTTTTGTATACAAGTGATGGTGCTATTTTATATACAGGTGATTTTGTTTTTGATTCTACAATGACTGGTAATTATAAGACTGATATCGGTAAATTAGCATATGTCGGAAAACAAGGAGTTTTATGTCTTTTAGCGGAGTCTATTTATGCTGAAAGACCAGGGCATACAAGTCCGCATAATAGAGTTGAAGGTTTTATTGATAATCTTGTTCACAAGCATGAAAATAGAATAATTACAACTGTTTTCCCAGCTCATATTTATAGAATTCAAGAAATATTTAATGTAGTTAATAATACAAATAGAAAAATTGTGTTTATGGGAAAAGTATTGAAAAGTACAATTGAACAAGCGATTAAATTGAAATATTTGAGTATAAATCCAGATAGAATTGGTGATTTGTCTAATTTAAATGATAAAAATGTAATTGTGTTGATTTCTGATGAAAAAGAAAAGCCATTTGCTAATTTAGATAGAATAATTAAAGGTTATGATAAATATATTAAATTAAATGAAAATGACACAGTCTTTATTTCTGAACCACCTTATGAAGGAATAGAAAAAAGATTGGCTATGATTATGGATGATATTGCTAAAATTAATGTTAATGTTGTTGCGTTATCTAAGAAGAGCCATTTATTACATCATGCTTCAAGAGAAGATTTAATGTTAATGCTAAATTTAATTAATCCGAAGTATTATTTTCCGGTTAAAGGGGAATATAGACATCAATGTTATAATGCGGAAGTCGCAGAAAATATAGGTATTGATAAAAATAATATTTTATTAAAGCAAAATGGTGATGTTGTTTTATTTGAAAATGGACAATTAGTTGATAGTCGTGAAATAGTTGAAGTGGACGATGTATTGATTGATGGTAATGATTCTTCTGATATTGGAGAAGTTGTTCTTAAAGACCGTGAAATGTTGGGAGAAAATGGTATTGTTATAATTAGTTGCACTTTAAACAGGAAAACTAAGGAGATTTTAGCAGGTCCAGAAATATTAACGAGAGGTTTTATTTATATAAAAGAGAATCAAGAAATTTTGAGTAAAACAAATGAAATATGTTTTGATATAATTAGTAATTCTATTCAAACTGAAAATAATAAAGTAGATTATACAAGAATAAAAACAGAGGTTAGAGACAAACTAGGTAAATATTATTATCATGAAACAGAATCTAAGCCGATGATTATTACTGTAATACAAGAAGTTTAAAAAAACATCATAATTTATTATGATGTTTTTTATATATAAAAAGTTGGAGTGTCATTAATAATCTTTTTTTGTTCATTGTTGTTATTGAGATTATTAGTGCTATTAGCAGTAGTGTCTGTTTTATTTTGTGTAGTTTCATTTAGTGCGCCCATTATTTTGAACATTGTGCGGGCATTACTCCATATTGGTTTTACTTGATTTACTATGGGGATAGTTTGGTTTATTATGCCTAATGTCTTTTGTGTGTTCGTTAATAAATTCCCCCAGTTAAACTTACTTTTTGTTATTGTATTTAAGAGGGATGATTGACCAGTTAAATTTCCTAATGGAACTGACCTTGTATTTACGGAAGATGATTGGTTAAGCAAGTTATCTAATCGTACTGATTTTGAATTTGGTAATGAGTAATTAAAATTATGATAGTTTTCAAACATATGTCACCTCTAATATAATTTATGCAATTAAAAAGAAAAGTTTATTATAATAAGTATTTTCAAACTATTATTTGTGTGATATACTTTATTAATGTAGAGAGGTGTTTTTTTATGAGATTGATAATGCAACCTTTTATTTTAATTTATCGGTTTGTATCTTTGCTTTTTTTTGTACCTAGAAAATTAGCAGAAGTTGTTTATGATTTCTTCTTAGGACTTTTGGATAAGGACTATAGGAAGAAAAAACAGCAAAAAAAGATTGTACAAGCACCAAATATTTCGACAGATGATTTACATTTGATGGATAATCAGGTTCAAATAAATAAAGAAAATAATACTAAAGATAAAATTACTTTTTTATATACTGCTAAGAATAGTAGTGGAAAGCAATTTAAAGGTAGTTTTGACGGCCATAGTTTAGACGAGGTTAAAACTTTTTTACAAAATGAAGGTTATGAAATTATCAAAATTGCACCTGCTAAGGCTTATGAGAAAGAAATAGGGGGGAATAGTAAACTTTCACCTGCTGAATTATCTTTTATGTTAACTCAATTATCTACTTATTTAAAAGCTGGTATTCCGTTAATAGATGCCGTTCGTATTTTGGCAAAGCAAAGTGTGAAACCTGCAAAGAGAAAAGTTTATGATGGTGTAGTATATGAATTATTACTTGGTGAAAATTTTTCAGTAGCTCTTTCAAAACAAGGAAAGAAATTTCCGGGTTTATTAATTAATATGATTAAAACAGCTGAGCTTACCGGAGATTTATCTTCTGTTTTAGATGATATGGCTGAATATTACACAGCTATGGAACAAATAAGAAAACAAATGATTAGTGCTATGACTTATCCAGCTGTTATTTTTGTAATTGCTATTGGTGTTGTTATATTCATATTAGTTGGTGTTGTTCCTTCGTTTGTTAGTATGTTTGAGTCTCAAGGTACTGAGTTGCCTGCTATTACAGTTTTTGTTATTAATTCTAGTGAGTTTTTAAAAAACTATTGGATTTATCTTGTTTCAGGTGTAATTATTCTTGGGTTTGTATTTAAAACTTTGTTCACTAGTATAAAAGAATTTAGAACTGGTATTCAAACGTTTTTAATGAAATTACCAATTGTTGGCAATATAATTATTTATAATGAAGTAGCTAATTTTACTAAGACATTTGCATCATTATTAAATCACAATGTTTTTATTACTGATAGTATGCAAATTCTTTCTAGAATTACCTCTAATGAGGTATATATTAGAATTATAAATAATACATTAGTTAATTTAAGTAAAGGTGCTAAGATATCTGATGCTTTTAGAAATGAGTGGGCATTTCCAATAGTAGCTTTTGAAATGTTGCAAACAGGTGAGTCTACTGGTCAATTAGGTTTAATGATGGAAAAAGTTGCAGATCACTATCAAATGCTACATAAAAATGCTGTTAGTCAAATTAAGTCTTTGATTGAACCAATTATGATTGGTATTTTAGCTGTGGTAGCCGGAGGAATAGTTTTAGCTATTGTTATTCCTATGTTTGCAATTTATAATGGCATTTAGGAGGATATAATGGACGAGATATATTTGATTGTATTTTTTATTGTAGGTATTTGTTTTGGCTCATTTTATAATGTTGTTGGTATTAGGCTCCCTAAAAATGAAAGTTTGATTTTAAAAAGATCTCATTGTTGTGATTGTTCACATCAATTAAAATTTTATGAAATGATTCCGCTCTTATCATATTTGTTTTTAAAGGGGAAATGTAGTTCTTGTCATTCTAAAATTTCTTTAATTTATCCAGTTGTAGAATTGATTACAGGAGTTATGTTTGCTGTTTGTTTTTACTCATTTGGTTTTAGTTATGAATTAATCATAGCTTTAGTACTTGTTTCTTTAACCTCAATTATTATTGTTAGTGATTTATTGTATTTTATAATTTCTGATGAGGTTTTAATAGTTGCTTCAATATTGATTATAAGCATTCAGTTTTTATTAATGGGTCCTCTTGATACATTAGTATATATTTTGAATGGAATATTAATGTTTGTTGCTATGTATTTATTTATGTTATTAGGAAATAAGATTTTTGGTAAAGAATCACTAGGTGGTGGTGATATTAAGCTGATGTTTGTAGTTGGATTAGTATTGCATCCTTTGCTAGCTTTGTTCACTGTTTTTCTAGCTAGTCTGTTTGCTTTACCGTTTGCTATTTTATTATTGAAAACTAACGATGATAATATTATTCCTTTTGGTCCGTTTATATGTCTCGGTCTATTATTAATTTATTTAACTAAAATAGATTATAATGCAATACTGATTTTTTTAGGTTTTTAATAAAAACCTTTCTTTTTTTTTTCTTTTATTATAATATAGTGGTGGTGATGTATATGAAAAAAAACGGAATTGTTTTGCCTGCTGATATATATATGGTTGTTAATAAGACTATAATAACAGAAGTAGACCGCAAAAATTTGACTATGTTGTATCAACCTATCATTGGTAGTGCTGCAACTACTTTATATTTGACCTTTTTGGATGATTTATATCATTGTGATTATATAAGTAATGAGTTTGTACATCATCACTTAATGAGTAAAATGCAAATGAGTATGGATGATATTATTATTGCTAGAAGGAAATTAGAGGGAATAGGGTTGTTAAAAACTTTTTTCAAAAAAGAGAGTGTTAATAATTATATATATATATTATTTTCACCACTTTCAGCAAATGACTTTTTTAATCATCCGATTTTAAACGTTGTTTTATATAATAATGTAGGAAAAACAGAGTATGATAAAATCCTAAATTGTTATAAATTGCCTCGCTTGAATTTAAAAGATTATGATGATATTACTTCAAATTTTGATGATGTTTTTACATCTGTTAAACATAATAGTTTTCTAGAACATAAAGATATAGTTAGACAATCTAAAAAGAAAATAGAATTTTCACGTTCGATTGATTTTGATATGTTAATCACTAGCATTCCTAATAATATGATTAATGAAAAGGAATTTAATGCGGATGTGCGACAGCTTATTAATAGTTTAACTTATGTTTATAATATTGATGAGTTAGCAATGCAAGGATTAGTTCGAAATTGTTTGAACGAAAAAGGTTCTATTGACAAAAAGCAATTAAGAAAATGTTGTAGAGATTTTTATCAGTTTGAGAATAGTGGTAAATTGCCTACTTTAGTTTATTCGTTACAACCTGATTATTTAAAAGAGCCAGAAGGTAATAATTCGAAGCGATCTAAAATGTTATATATGTTTGAATCTGTTACACCATATGATTATATTAAAAGTAAATATAAAGGTGGTGAGCCAACCTCTAGAGATTTAGCCATATTAGAAAATTTGATGGTTGAACAGAAAATTAATCCCGGAGTTTTAAATGTTTTAATATACTATACTTTAAGAATGAATAATCAAAAACTTAATAAAAATTATGTTGAATCAATTGCTGGACAATGGAAAAGATCTAGTGTTGAAACGGTTGAGGATGCTATGAAAATGATTGAGAAAGAATATAAAAAGAATAATAGCAATAAAAAAGCAAAATATAATACTAAATTTATTGATAAAGAGAAAGTGTCTTCTGTTCCTGAATGGTTTGATAAAGATAATAAGGTTGTTGAAGTTAATAAAGAAGATGAGGAAGAAATGAAATCTATTTTGAAGGATTTAGTATAGTTTTCTGTCCTTGTCTTTTTAGTTAATCTATGTTACAATTTTAATTGTATGAATAAAATAGGAATATATAATAATATTGTTTTGTATTTTTTTATATAATATAATAGAGGTGTATGAATGTACTTTAATAAAAAATATAAATCAAAAGAATTTTGGCAAATTGTGCAATCAGTTGTTGAAATAAATGATTTTGTAAAATTAAAAAATTATGCTCACCATGGTGTTGATCGCCTTGATCATAGTTTACGAGTGTCTTATATGACATATAAGCTTACAAAGTTTCTTCATTTGAATTATAAGGAAGCAACTAGAGCTGCTTTGTTACATGATTTTTTTATTGATGGAGATGAGTCTAATAAAAAAATATTAATGGTTTCTCATCCTCAACATGCAGTTGAAAGATCAAAAAAATATTTTGACTTAACTGATTTAGAAGAAGATATCATTGCTTCACATATGTTTCCTGTTGCTCCAAGAATACCAAAATATATTGAAAGTTGGATTGTTGACATTTTAGATAATATAGCAGGGGCAATTGAGAGAACAATTACTATGAAAACTCAATTTGCTACGAGTGTTAGTTTTTTGGCTTTTATTTTATTAACTATAGTCTAATATTTAGACTATTTTTTTATGGTAAAATTTAAAATAATATGTTAAAATTACTTTATTATTGTTCTTGTAACTCAGTTGGATAGAGTACCTGCCTCCTAAGCGGGAAGTCGGAGGTTCAAATCCTCTCAAGAACACCAAATAAAAAATAGAAGGCTAAGTTGCCTTCTTTTATCTTTTAGAAATTAAGAAATCATATATATGTTCAGGTTTTTTATTTTTGTAAATAATATCATATATTAAATTAATAATTGGCATAGATAAATTATTTTGTTCTATCATTTTATTTAATGCGTTTAGAGTATACATTCCTTCAACTGTATGTGATTTTAAATATTCTTCTCTTTTTTTATTGTTAGGATGACTTAAAATTTCGCCAAAAGAATAATTTCTACTTTTTTCACTGGTTGCAGTTAATAATAAATCTCCAAATCCGGCAAATGTTAAGATTGATTCTTCATTGCCTCCTGCTTGCTTGATTAATTCTTTGATATCATTTAATGACTCTGTTATGAACATTGCTTTTGTTGATTCGTTTGCTCCTAAGCCATGTAGCATACCTGAAGCTATGGCAATTACATTTTTAATTGCTCCGCATATTGCTGTTCCTATTAAGTCGTGATTTATTCTCAGTCTAAAATAATTAGTTTCAAATACTTTTTTGATAATAGTTGCTGTGTTGTTGTCTATTACTGACAGTGATAAACCTATTGGTTTTTTAGAAATTATATCAATTGCAAATGATGGTCCTGATATAATAGCAAATTTGTTTGTGTTGATTTTGTTTAAAATAATGTCATGTAAGAATAAACCTGTTTCATTATCAATTCCTTTAGTTGCTAAGACAATAATTTGATCTTTTGTAAATAATTTGTAGCATTCTTCAAGGGTAGGTGTTATAAACTCAGCTGGTATAGCCCATATAATAATGTCTTTACCTATTATTGTTTCACTTAGACTAGTAGTGTATTTAAAAGATTTTGCTAATTTAACATTAGGTAAAACTTTTGGATGTGAGTTTGTTGTTTCTAATAGATTTTTTTCTTTTTCAAATTTTGTCCATAGTGTTATATTGTTATTATTTTCTTCTAATATGGTAGCAAGAGCTAATCCGTATGCCCCTGTACCAATGATCCCTATTTTCATTTTTACCTCCAATTATATTATAGCAAATTTTAATTAAAGATGTTAAAATAATTATATGTCCAGGTAGCTCAGTTGGATAGAGTGTTACCCTCCGAAGGTAAAGGTCGCAGGTTCAATTCCTGTCTTGGACGCCATTTAATTTAAATAACTTTTAATGTATGAATGATAGTCAATAATAAAAAAGTTTACTTTAGTTTTGTATTTTAAGTAATCTTTTTTGCTTTTAATAGTCCATATAAATGTTAAAAAATTATTTTTTTTGATCATGTGCTTATTCAAATAATATATTCCTTCTTTATTGCATGATAGAAAATCAAGACTGGTGTATTTATTATTTAGGAATTTATTTAGTAGTTGATTTATTATTATTTTTAATTTATTGGAATTATATATTATTAATCCACATTTATAATTAGTTTTTTTCTGTTTGAAATAAATTATACTCAGAGGGTTAAATGATGATAAGTAATATTTTCCTTTATGTTTTTCAAGTAATTTTAATAGTTGTCTTTCTAATTTAAATAAAAAGAATTCATTTTTTATGTCCACTAGTATAGCTGCTTTGTCTTCTATTAAAGTTAATACATCTTGTAATAGGGGGATTTTTTCTTTTGTGTTTAGAAGTGTTAACTCAGCTAAGTCTGAATAATTGCAATCTTTTACTTTTTTGTCTACTCCAGTCATTCTTTTTAGGTTATAGTCGTGAAATACAATAATGTTTTTGTCTTTTAATATTTGTATATCTAACTCGATATTTAAGTTGTTATTTATTGCTTTTTGAAATGATTTCATAGAATTTTCTGGTATTGTTTTATTATCATAGTATCCTCTATGTGCAAAAAAAGATGTTTTTTCATTCATGATAATACCTCATTATAATTTATGTATTATAAAAGAGATTGACAACTTTTAATAATAGAGTAAAATATAATTAGTTATGCCGGTGTAGTTTAGTGGTAAAACAGGTCCTTGGTAAGGATCAGAGGACAGTTCGATTCTGTCTATTGGCACCATAAATAAAATTTCGTATTTAATGCTATTATTAGAAATATATTTTATT
>CAYJHB010000008.1:11599-25308 GCA_964370105.1 uncultured Muribaculaceae bacterium
AATATCAAGTTATTATATTTTGATGTATTAGTGACAACTCTAGTTGCTTTTTTTTTGCTCTTTTGTTATACTTTAGTATAGGATAGTAGAGTAGGAGATAATTATGAAGAATATATGGCTACAACAGATTTACAATAAGAAGGCAATAATTGCTGTTTCTTTAATATTAATTATTGGTATTATATATGCTGTAACTATTTCATTTTCATTACCATCAAATCAAAGTGATTTAGCTTGTGTTGAAATGTCTATTGGTGATGATTATCGTAAGAGATTAGAAATAATTAATACAGGGGAGCTAAATGATACTGAGGGAATGGAACAATATCCTTTGAATTACACAATTGAAAATAAATGTGTTGAAGAGAAGGAATATGAGATTCAAATAGTACTTGGAAGCAATACTAATATTAGTGCAAGTAATATAAAATTTGCACATAATAATGAGATATACACATTAGGTGATTTTACTATTGTTGATGATGGTAGTGGAGAAGAAATATATAAATTTAAAACAGAGAAGATTGCTGTTAGTGAAAAAAATGAATATGCTTTTAGAATGTGGATTGATGATTCTTCTGGTGTTAATGGCATTAATAATACTTTATCAGCTAATGTTCAAATAGCAGCGACGACAAAAGTTGTAATTCCAGAAATTGAAGGGGATTATGATACAGTAGCTGATATGAAAGTAGATACAACTTTAGTAGCAGGAGATGTTAAAGAGACAAGAGGATATTATGCAGTAGGTGATGAAGGAAAAGCAACCTATAATATAGTTGATGCTGGATCATTAGTCGCAAATGATATGGATATAATCGCCTTAGATAATGGTTTAATTGCCCAATTACAATACACAACAGAAGTTAATGTAATGCAGTTTGGTGCACATGAAATAGAAAATATTGATACATATGATACTTCATTAGATGTAGATAGTGCAGCAGTTTTAAATAGAATTTTTGATTTAGGTATAAATACAGTTAATTTTCCATTTGATAAAGATTTTTTATTAAGAGATTTAATATTTATCAGAAAACCTAATATAACTGTCAATGGAAATGGATCTGAACTATATACAGATGATACTTATAATATGGGGATAACTAAAGAAGCTCGTTTTGTAACGATACACGGAGCTGATAATATAGTTTGGGATAATTTAGATTTGATAGCAACTCAAACTAAAGCGATACCTAATACTGGAGTACAATTTGCAGTGTTGTATTCCGATAATATTGTTATAAAAAATTCAGTGTTTAGAGGTCCGGGGCCAAAATTAACAAAAGGCGATGATGGCGATTTTGCCTCACTTGAGGGACATATAGAACCTGATAAGACAACTGATAGGTTTCATTTTTCAAACATAGATTTATATACTGGTTGGAATAATGTAACAATCGAAAATAATGAATTATATTTATCACACGACGGAGATTACCTAGATGGAGCAGCTATCCAACTTCGAGATATATGGGGAGGCGGAGCAAGTGGCGCAGTTGTTAGAAATAATTATGCTGAAAAAGTGTGTCATGATGAAATTTTATCTTTGACTACCACTGGAAAAGATATTACAAATACATTAATAGAAGGGAATACATTTGTTATGTATGATGGAATTCACTCTCGTAGTCCTATAACAATTGTTTTTGGATATGCTGCTGAAGGAACTAGTAACAAATTTGTAGATTTAACAGTTCAAGATAATATATTTGATATTGAAAGTAATTATATAGGTTTGAGATATGATAATGTTAAGGGTGATTTTACATTTACTAGAAACACGATTAATTATAAAAAAGTTAGTGTATCAAGTAAACAATCTCACGTACTATTCTTCGACGAGAATATTGAAACAGATAATTTTAATTTTACAGAAAATACATTCAATATAACAGCAGATGATGGGTATGTAATTAATGCAATTGCATACTCTGAGGCACCACAAAATGTTAATATTGATAACAACGAATTTGAAATCAATGCACCAGTTGTAAATCAAATGTTTGAAGGTGGCATGAATGTAGTTAATAATACTATTTATGGTAATTTTATGGCTCAAGAAATAACTAGAAATGTAAATGGTTTTAGTGGTAATGATGTGACGCTTAAATATGCCAATTCAATTAATTCACATTTTTATGGCACTATTAGTGGTACATACAATTATAACAATAACAATATAACTATGACTGATGTTCAAGACAAAAGTGTCGTAGATACTCCATATGTGTTATTAGAAATAGGTGGTTCAGGAACTGTTATTGATTCAACAACACCTCCAATTATTAACTATAATAATAATACAGTTACTTTAAATGATAATTCACTAAGAACAGGGGACTATAAAATTCAGTACTATGGTCCTACTAATCCTAGTCCATTTGTTATTAATTATAATAACAATACAGTACCAGGAAGTTTTTGGATAACAAGTTCAGCTGTCAGTTCATTTGTTGTAACTGAATAATAAGGTAATAATAAAAAGGTTCAATATATTATTGACCTTTTTTTGTTTGTATATTATTTAAAATAGTTAAATTTTTTCTTTTAAAAACTGGCTTGAGTTTGCTGTAAGGTTTAAGTTGTAATCCATGATAATCACTTCCTGCACTTATTAATAAATTTTCTTTTTCTGCTATTTCTAGTAATAAGTTTGTTTGTTCTAGACTGTGTTCTGGTCTATAAACTTCTATTCCTTTTAATCCGTTTGATTTTAGGTTTTCAATGTATTCAGTTAGTTCATTTTTGTCTTTTTCTAAAGTGTAAGGGTGAGCTAATACCGGAATACCTCCGCTGTTTAAAATTAGATTTATACACTCTTTAGGAGGAATTCCTTTATGGTTTGTTACCTGTTTATATGCAGGAGTCAAATATTTATCAAATGCGTCTTTTGTAGTTTGAGTATATTGATTTTTGACACATAGTTTAGCTAAATCAACACGACTTAAATTGTTTGTTTGGTTAAATAGAGTTAATATACTACTTTCTGAAAATACAATATTATAGTCTTTTTCTAGTATAATTAATAACTCTTTTATATAACGATGATTTTTTTCTTTTAAGCTGTTTAATTTATTGTTTAATTCTAAGTTGTTTTCATCTATGCCATAACCTAGTATGTGGAGTATTCCTTTATCTATTTGCCCACTTAATTCTATTCCTTCAATAAAATTTATTTTATTTATTAATGGAGAGTTTTTAATTTCTTTTATTCCACTAACTTTGTCGTGGTCAGTTAAACTGAAAGTTTTAATGTTTTCTTCAATAGCTTGTTTTAGTAATTCTGTAGGTGTGAATTCTCCATCTGAGTGAGTACTATGTGCGTGTAATTCTACATATTCCAATTCTTTAATAACAGCTAGTAACTCTTTTTTAAAGTGAATGTTTCTACTATTACTAGATGGTTTCTCTAGTAAATTCATAACATCAATTAGATTAGTTTTTTTAATGTGAAATTTATTTTCTAGTTCCGATTTAGTTAGCGTTTGTTTTTTTATACTAGGAAGATGATTTAATTCTATTAAGAAGTAAGTTGTAGTTGTTAGTTTGTTTTCTAACTCGTTGGTCTTTCTATTGGGATAATCTTTGTAATAGTTTTCAGTTGTTAGTATTGGTTCAATTTGATTTTGATCAAAGTTTATCCCTAGTTCTTCTAATAATTCTCTTTTAATTGCTTCAATAGGTGTTTCGTCATAATCTATTTTTCCGCCTGGTAACATATACATATCTGCATAATTACAGATATAAAAGTTATTGCTTTTATCTAAAATAATGGCTCTTACTTTGTTAGTTATATTTGTTATGTCACTAGTTTTTAAGTTGTTGGAATTAGTTATTAGTGTTTTCATATTTACCTCACATACAAAGTATATTATTTTTCTTGACATGAATAAAATACATATTTATAATATTTATCATAATAAGGAGTTATGATGAATATTGATTTTGAATTATATCGTATTTTTAGTGTCGTTGCAAGTGTTGGAAATATTACAAAAGCTTCTAATGAACTCATGGTTTCTCAACCCGCTATTAGTAAATCAATTAAAAAACTTGAAGAACAACTAGGAGGACAATTATTTGTTAGGACTAAAAGGGGCGTTGTTTTAACGGAAGAAGGAAAGGAATTTTATAAATATATTAAATTAGCTATTGATGGTATTACTAGTGCTGAAAATAAATTTACTGATTTAATGAGTTTAGAAGAGGGGATAATTAAAATAGGGATTAGTACAACGTTAACTAAAATGTTTTTACTTCCTATTTTGGAAAAATTTAACAAATTGTATCCCAAAATTATTATTCGAATATTTACTTACAAAGCTAGTGATTTAATTCCAATGCTTCGTAATGGTGTGATAGATCTAGTTATTTTAAATATGAGTAAATGTCAGGATAATGATATTTTATATGTTAAGTGTAAAGAAGTTCATGATTGTTTTGTTGTTAATTCTAAATATATGAAATTAGTAAATAGAATTGTATCATTAAATGAATTAAAAGATTATCCTTTAATTATGCAAAGTAGTGGTTCTAATGTTAGATCACTGTTAGATGATTATTTTTCTGTGAATGGGGTTGTTTTTAAACCAATGATGGAACTAGCCAGTTACAGTTTAGGGGTTGAATTTGCTAAAATTGGTTTAGGTGTAGGAGTTGCAACTAGGGAACATATAACTAAGGAACTGGCTAATCAAGAGTTATTTGAAATTAAGATAAAAGAGAGTATTCCAAGCCGTTTTATTGGCATGGCTGTTTCTAAAAATCATTTACCTAGTTTTAGTGCAAAGAAGTTTATGGAATTAATTGAAGAAAGTATGTAATTTTACTTGAATCTGTTTAATGATGAGTGTATATTAAAATTATAATTTATTTTATGGGGGATATGATGAATAATATTTTCAAAAAGAGATCTTTTGTTGGTACTATGTTTAGAAACAAGAATGATGGCTATGTATTAGTTAATGATGATGTTCATGTTGTAGATTTGGATGAAAATACAGTTGTTTGTACTGGTGATAAAGTAGTTGTATCACTTAATGAAGAAGGGCATTGTGTTGTTACTAATGTTTTAACAAATTCTAAGAAGCGTATAGAAGGGGTAGTTGAAAAAGTTAATCAAAATGATTGTTATTTGAAGATTAAAAATAAAGAAACTATAATTAAATTGGATGCTTCACAAGTAGAAGATGGAGATAAAATAATTTATAATCAAAAAAAAGATAAGATTGTTGCTTATTTAGGTAATATATATGAACCAGATGATATTATTAAAGAAATGGCAATAATAAATAATTTTAATCCAGAGTTTTCAGAAGAAATACTGATTAATTTAGATAAATTTAATGATGTTATATCAGATGAAGAATATTCTAAACGAATTGATTTACGTAAGGAGACTATTTTTACAATTGATGGATCTGATGCAAGAGATTTAGATGATGCTATTTCGTTATATATTAATAGTGATGGAAATTATATGTTAGGAGTTCATATTGCTGATGTTTCTCATTTTGTTAAACCTGGTTCTATTATTGATAAGGAAGCAGCATACAGGGCAACTAGTCTTTATTATTCTGATCGTGTTATCCCAATGTTACCTAAAAGATTATCAAACGAATTATGTTCTTTGAATCCTAATGTTGACCGGTTAGCAATATCGGTTTTTATGGAGATTTCACCAACCGGTGATTTGATTGATACTGCTATTATGAAAAGTGTTATTAATTCTAATAAGAAAATGGTTTACAAGGACGTTAATAAGATATTGGATACTAATTATATTAATAATGAATATGTTTCTTTTGCTGATAATTTGTATTTGATGAATAAATTAGCTAAAATATTGATTAAGAGAAAAAATGATGCTGGTAAATTTAGCTTTGATAAAGAAGAAATTAGATTTGTATTAAATCAAGATAGTTTTCCAGTTGATATGAGAAGTAAAAAACATGGCACTTCTGAATCAATGATTGAAATATTTATGATTACTTGTAATGAAGCGGTGGCAGCTTTTACAGAAAGAGAATCACTTGCTAATATATATAGAATTCATAATATTCCTGATACTAGAAAGGTTGTTACATTAGCTGAGTTTTTAAATTCTAATGGATATACTTTGGATGTTCCTTTAAACAATTTTAGTTCTAAAGATATAGTTAGGCTTATGGGTGAAATAAGTGGTTTAGATAATGCTACGGCGTTACAAGATCGTATTTTAAGTACTCTTCCAAGAGCTGAATATAAGGAACGTGTTGGCATGGATAAATTTGAAGAAACACGTGATTTATTTTCTCATTTTGGTTTGGCTAGTGATAAATATACACATTTTACTTCTCCTATTAGAAGATATGCAGATTTAATAGTTCATCAAATTCTATCTGATTATTTAGATGATAAATATTTATCAAAACAAAAGCAAATTACTTTATTAAATACTTTAAAAGCAACTGTTAAACACATTAATGAACAAGAACGTAATGCTGATTCATTTGTTGCGGATGTACAACATTATCAAATGTGTCAGTATTATAGTGATAAAATTGGGGAAGAGTGTGATGCGTTAATTGTTAATATTGATTCATCTGGTTTGAGATTAAAACTAGATAATGGGTTACCAGCGAGAGTTTTTCCTGAACATATTGAAGGAGATAATATTAAATTTAATCGTGGTGGTCAAAAGTTTATTGATTTAGTGAATTCTAATGAGTTTAAATTTGGTGATATGGTAGTTGCTAAAGTATTAGTGGCTAACCCTGAAGTTAAAAAATTAAGATTTGGTATTAAAGTAGCAGATAAGTCTGATAGTAAAATATACACTAAATAGTTATTTCAGTAGTTGGAATAGTAATGTCATCTTGATTTTCAACTATGTATAATAAGATAAGTGAACTTATTGTTATCAATAGAGAGGAGAATAGATTTAGAAATGCTAAGTCTATTTTTTTTTGATCTTTGGTAGTAGTAGCTATTATATAAGTTTCATAGGCTAAATATAAAAATATAATGGTAGCAAAAAGAGTTAGATAACGATTTAATAAAATGAGTTGTTTTTCTTCTTTTTCAGTAAATAGTGGTTTTTTATTTTCTAATTTTAATTTATCGTTATATAATATTGTAATTGATAAGAGTGATGGTATTAATAGAAAAATAGTAGTTAATAATTGATAATTAACTATTATTAATTGCTTCTCTTTTATCTTGTCTTCCATATTAAAGTTTACTTTATTTATATAATACTATTACAAATATATTAAATATTAGTGTTTTTGCCATGTTTTGTTTGACTATTAGTAGTATTTGTGGTATTATTTTTATGTTTGAAGCCTCAATTAGCTTTAAACCGCATAGAAGAGGTATAAGTGGGAAGCCCACCTTAATAGCGAGTCTTTAAGTATTATATGAAGGAGGTATATTATGAATGCAGTAGTTAAAACTGGAGGAAAGCAATATTTAGTATCTGTTGGATCAAAAATTTATGTTGAAAAGATGGATGTTGCTGAAGGAGACAAAGTAGTTTTTGAAGAAGTTCTAATGTTAGATGGTAATGTTGGAAATCCTTATGTTGCAAATGCTTTAGTAGAAGGTAAAGTTGTTAAACATGGTAAACAAAAGAAAATCACTATTTTCAAGTATAAACCAAAATCTAACAAGTCTAATCGTCGTAAACAAGGACATAGACAACCTTATACTTTAATCGAAATTACAAGTGTTAAATAATGATAATTATTAAAGTAGAAAAACAAGATAATATAGTTAAAAAAGTTGATATACTAGGTCATGCTTTATATGATGATTATGGTAAGGATATTGTTTGTAGTGCTGTTAGTAGTATTACAATTACTTCTGTTAATGCGATTATTCGTTTTGATGATGAAGCAATAACTCATAGCGTTGATATAGATGGTATGCATTTGATTATTAATAAAAATGATAATATTACTATTACTTTATTAGATAATATGCTTAGTTTATTAATTGAATTAGCTAATGATTATCCAAAAAATATTAAATTCGAGTAAGGAGGAGATTCTTTTGAAATTACTTAACTTAAATATACAATTATTTGCTCATAAGACAAGTGGTGGATCAACATCTAATGGACGTGATTCTGCTGGTCGTAGATTAGGAGCGAAAGCATCAGATGGTGAATTTGTACAAGCAGGAAGTATTTTATATCGTCAAAGAGGAACTAAAATATTCCCTGGATTGAATGTTCGTAAAGGAAAAGATGATACATTGTTTACTACAGTAGATGGTATCGTTAGATTTGAACGTTTAGGTAGAGATAAGAAACAAGCTAGCTGTTATCCAGTAGCTGAATAGAAAGCTTTCGTAAGAAAGTTTTTTTTATGTAAAGGAGGAATTATGGGAAAAATTATTATATGTGATTATGATGATACATTAAAACCAATTAAAAGAGATAAGCATGGGAATGTAAAACGTGATGACAATGGAAATGTTTTGATGGATATAAAACAATTAGAATTAAATATTGGTGCTATTAAGAAGTTTCGTAAAGCAGGAGGTATATTTGTTTTATCAACTGGTAGACCGTTTTCAAGTATAAAGAAAGAAGTTAAAAAGTATAAGATACCAGTTGATTATTTGGGATGTAATGATGGTTCTTCTTTGTATGACAATGACCTTAATTTATTGAAAGAATATTTCTTTTCTAATGCAGAAACTAATTATATTGATAAGAAATTAGAGACCGTGCCATTAGAGTTTTCAAAGGATAATTTCGGTAAAAAATTTCCTTCACAATATCATTGTGATATAACAGGAGTTAAGAACAAAGAAGAAATAATTGAAAAATTTATGAATGATTTTGATGAATGTAGTAATGTTGAACCACAGTATACTGATTTTAAGTATGTACAGTGGTTATTGATAAGACCAAGAGCAGTTACTAAAATAACAACAGGTTTTGATGTTTTAATGTATCACCCTGAGATTAAAATTGAAAATGTAATTGCAATAGGCGATGGTAGTAATGATATACCTATGTTAGAAAAATATAATGGATATGCAATTAGTCATTCAAATGCTGAAGTGAAAGAGATTTGTCAAAGTAGAGAAGTGGCGTCGGTTAAAGCATTAATAAAGATGTTGTAAAAAGTGGTAAAGGGTGTTTGTTTTTTTAGATATTTATGTATATAATATAATTGGAGGATAGATAACATGAGTAGTAAGTTATTGGTTTCTGATTATGATGGTACATTAAAGTATACTAAGTATAATTTAAAAATAAATATAGAAGCAGTTGAAAAGTTTATGGCTGAAGGTAATATTTTTGCTATTTCAACAGGTAGACCTTTTAATAGTATAAAAACTGAAATAGAAAAGTATAATATACCTTTTAATTATTTAGGGTGTACTGATGGCTCTTTATTATATGATAGTAATTATAATTTAATTAAGAAACATGAATTTAGAGATGAAGAAGTAGAAGTTATAGATGCAAAACTAGTGGGAGTAAATGCCCCATTTATAAAGGATTTTTATAATCAAAGAGATGTGTTGCAATATTATAGTGATATATTTAAGCTTAATAATAAAGATTATATAAGAAAAAATTTTATGTCTTTATTTGAAGAAAATAATGATTTTTTAGATACAGAGTGCTTTAAATTTGATAATTATGCTGAGTGGTTGTTATTAAGACCTAAAGGGATTAATAAAACTATGACGGCCTATGATATAATGGAGTTTAGGGGAGATGTTTCTAAGAGGGATGTTGTTACTATTGGTGATGGTGATAATGATATTACTATGATAAATGAATTTAACGGTTATACTTTGTGGACTGCAAAGGAAAGTGTTAGAACATTATGCAAGGAAAGAATAGTTTGTTCAGTAAGTGATTTAATAGGAAATATTAAGGAGTGATAATATGTTTGTAGATGAGGTCATATTAAAGGTAGAAGCAGGTAACGGTGGAGATGGTTGTACTGCTTTTAGAAGAGAAAAATATATACCATTAGGTGGACCTTTTGGAGGTAATGGTGGTAGTGGATCAGATATCGTTTTTATGGTTGATACTGGATTACATACACTTTTAGATCTTCGTTATCAAAGGATAATTAAAGGTAAAAAGGGTGAGAATGGTAAAGGGAAGACTCAACATGGTTCTAATAGTGAAGATGTTGTTATAAAGGTTCCGCAAGGTACTGTTGTCACTGATAATGATACTGGTTTAATTATTGCTGATTTGAAACAAAAAGATGATAAGGTTGTGGTTGCGACTGGAGGTAGAGGAGGTAGAGGTAATGCTGCTTTTAAAACACATAGTAATACTGCCCCTAACTTTTCCGAAAATGGAGAACCAGGTGAAGATAAGACTTTAAAAGTTGAGCTTAAAATGCTTGCTGATGTTGGTTTAGTTGGATTTCCTAGTGTAGGTAAGAGTACTTTTATTTCAATGGTATCAAAAGCTAAACCTAAGATTGCAGCTTATCATTTTACAACTTTAACACCTAATTTAGGAGTAGTTAAAGCTAGAAATGGTAAGAGTTATGTAATGGCTGATTTACCTGGTTTGATAGAAGGAGCTTCTAAGGGAGATGGTTTAGGAGATAGATTCTTAAAACATATTGAGAGAACTAGAGTAATCGCACATGTGATTGATATGAGTGGTAGTGAAGGAAGAGATCCTTTGGAAGACTATCATATTATTAATAAGGAACTAGAGGAGTTCAGTCCTAAGATGATGAAGAAACCACAAATAATAGTTGCTAATAAAATGGATATTGATGAAGCTAAAGATAACTTAGAAAAATTTAAAAAAGTAGTTAAGTTACCTGTATTTGAAATATCAGCTGCTTTAAACATCGGTCTTCAAGATGTTGTAGATGCTTTATCTGATAAATTGGATGAGACTAAAGAAGTTCCTATTTATGAAGAAGAAGAGTTTGAGTCACATGTTTTATATAAATTTCAAAAAGAGGAGCCTTACACTATTGAGAAGGATCATACTGGAGTTTATGTAGTTAGTGGTGTGGAAGTTGAAAAGTTATTTAAGATGACTAAGTTTTCTAGTGATGAAGCTGTTATGCGTTTTGCTAAGAAACTTAGAAGAATGGGAATTGATGATAAATTAGAAGAAATGGGTGCGAAAGAGGGAGATAAGGTTAGAATACTTGACTTCTATTTCGACTTTAAAAACTAGGAGGTATTTATGAGTGGACATTCCAAATGGTCAAAGATTAAAAATGCTAAAGGAGCAGCTGATGCTGCTAGAGGAAAAGTATTTCAAAAAATTGCAAAAGAATTGTTTGTAGTTGCAAAACAAGGTGGAGTAGATCCTGATATGAATGCTAGTCTACGTTTAATCGTAGAAAAAGCAAAAGCTGCTAATATGCCTAAAGATAATATTCAAAAGGCTATTGATAAGGCTAAAGGAACACAAAATAGTGAGAACTATGATAGTATTCGTTATGAAGGATATGGTCCGGCAGGAACGGCTATAATTGTTGATTGTTTAACTGATAATAAGAATAGAACTGCGTCTGAAGTTAGATCGTCTTTTAGTAAAAGAGGGGGTAACTTAGGTACTGATGGATCTGTTAGTTATATGTTTAATAGAATGGGTCTTATTGAAATAAGTAAAGATTTTGAAGAAGATGATGTAATGATGACTAGTTTAGATGCTGGGGCAAGTGATTTTGAAACAACTGATGATAGTTATGTTATTAAAACCTCACAAGAAGATTTTATTAAAGTGAAAGAAGCATTAGAAAATTTAGGAGTAACTGATTTTTTAACTAGTGAAGTTACTTTAATACCTAGTAATTATGTTGAATTGGATGAAGAGTCTGCTTCTAAAGTAATGACACTTATTGAACAATTAGAAGATTTAGATGATGTACAAACTGTTTATAGTAATATGAAGTAACACTTAGGTGTTATTTTTCTTTACTTTATACAATAAGCATAATATAATAGATACTAATTTATGGAGGTATACTATGGATTATAAAGTAAATATGTTGGAACATTTAGATTTCTTTTTAGGAACGGTATTAAATGGTAAAGAAAGAGATTTTTATGGAAATATTAATAGTAGAGGTAATAAAGCTGTTATTAACTATAAGTTTAAATCATATGATTTTAAAATGCATGTTAATTTAGAAAAAGAAACAGTTGATATAGAGAGTATTTATCCTCCTACCTCTGAATATAATTTATTTTCGTTTGACTTTAGTACTTACAAAGAAAATGGAGTTGTTTCTACTGAAATGACTTCTGTTGAAAATAGTGTTAAGGCTTATGGAAGTAGAAGTAAACAAAGAGTAATTTATCATGATAATTTTGATTTATCTAGTGAGAAGTCATTTGAACTATTAGATGGTGTTTCTTATGCTATAGATATGTTTAGAAATGATTCTTTAACTGAATTACAAGAAGAGAGATTACATTGTCCAACTGAAGAGATAGAAATTAATAATATTGTAAAAGAAGAAAAAAAATGGAAAACTTTTAATAAGAAAATGAATAAGACAGTATTTTAATAGAATGGAAGTGAGTTTCACTTGCTTTTTTTTGTTATTTGTGGTATAATTCACTCTGTTTTAAGGGGTTAATATAATGATAAGAAAAGATAAGAAAACAATTAATATTTCAACGGATAGTTTGGAGAAGATTAGGAAGGGACTGTATGTAGGTTCGTTATCTTTATATGCAGTTTCTTTAGCTTCTGTTATAAAACCTTCTTTGTTACCTATAGATGTCCCGATAGCTACGACTATGGTTAATATTGGGATGCTTTCGACACTAGGTTTTACAATAGTACTGTCTAAAAAGAAAAAGGTGAATATAAGTTCATTTCCAGAATATATTGATAATAAAAAAATGTATGACCAATTTTTGGATGATTATTGTAAAATGGCTAAACAGTATGGATTAAATGCACCGTTTGAATATTACACTTTGTTTAAAAAAAGTTTGTATGATGGATATTTATCTATGGATAAAGAATTTAACTATGATTTAGATAATATAATATTAGATGTGAGAGATATGAATGGATTGCATTGTATGACTGGAAAAGGTGTTTGTAGACATATTTCACCACTTTTTACTGATACTCTTAGAAACGAGAGTGTAAATGCTGCGACCGTTCGTGTTGAATCAAATTGTGGGAATTATGAAAGCGAACATAGATATAAAAATAAACTTGATTATTATTTTAAAAAAATCACTTCTAAAAAAGACAAAGATTTATATTGGGGAGATCATGTAGTAAATGTTATAGAATATAATGATGAAGTATATGTGATAGACCCTACAAGTGATATTGTTTTTTTTGATAAACAAAATAATAATTTGTATTATGATGCTTTATCAGCGGCGATGACCATTGTTAAAGCACCAAAAAAATTAAATTATGAATTTAATCCTAGCGAGGAAACACTTGGAGTTTTAAAATTACCTTTAAAAGGGCCTGATGATTATTATCAAACCTATCCAGTAATAAGTAAAAGAATAGATGATAATAGAGATATTTTGGAAAGATTTTATACTGAGCATAAGGATTTATATGGAGAAGTAACAGATAATTTGAAGACATTAAGAAAAAAGAGAGAAGAAAAGAGAAAAAATATATCATTTAGGATATAACAAGACATTAGTATTTTATGCACTTTGGTGCTTTTTTCTTTGCAAACAAATGTTTATGTTGTATAATTAAATAGAAAGAAGGTATA
>CAYJHB010000009.1:0-24422 GCA_964370105.1 uncultured Muribaculaceae bacterium
ATTAAATGTGCTTTTATCCATTTCAAGTAATTCTGTATACAATTTGAAATTGATATTAGCCATATTGTTATTTAGTTTATTTTGGGCTTTTTGTTGTTCCTCTTCTGTTCTGGTAATAAATAAAGAACTTTCTTCTTTTAAATTTGAAAGATGTTTAGAAATGACGGAATATCTCCAATCATCAATAGTGTTGATAATTGTTATCAGTTGAATATCTTGTTTTAAGCTTTGTTTGATATTACTAATAGTTTCTTCTATAACTTTGTTTTTTATATCATCTTGTGTCATTATTAGTCCTCACTTTATATAATAATTATAACACAAAATAAAAAAAATACTGATTATTCAGCATTTTTAATTTCTACAACAGTTTTACCTTTGTATGATCCACATTTTTTACATACTCTATGTGGTTTAATTACTTCACCACAGTTAGTACATTTAGTCATACCAGGCATTTCTAATGCATTGTGACTTCTTCTCATTCTTTTTCTAGTTTTACTAACTCTGTGAAAAGGAACTGCAAATAATTGAATATCTAACTTTAACATATTAATCCTCCTCTTTATAATTACTTAATAGTTCATGAAACGGGTTGTTTTTTTTAATCGCTTCTTCTTCACTAACCAACTTCCATCCATCGCCATGAAATTTACTGAGATCCGAAACCTTAGTAAATTTTAAGGGAATCTCTAGTACAATATTTTCCCATAAAATCGGAATAATATCAAGTGTATTTTGTGAATTTTCTTCATTTTCTTCAATTTTTTCTTCAATTTTAAAAGAAAATGGGTATTCTACATCTTCTAGTGAAATAGAATCAGCTAGAATCATTGTTCCGGTTACATCTAAAGTTAGTGTTATTTCACTTGTTGTAAGTCTTTTGATTTCGCCTTTAGTATTAACTGGTAATAATTTTTTAATATCTGTATTTTGATAATATTCATTAGAAATAGTAAAATCTTCATCTATTAGTATTTCACCTTCTAAATTAGTTATATCGTACATATTAATCAACTCCATACATATTATATCATTTTATCTTAATAATTTCAAATGTTAGTTAATTATGTTATAATATAGTTGAATTTGAGGTGGTATGATGAAAGTAATTGGGATAATTGCCGAATATAATCCTTTTCATAATGGGCATAAATATTTAATAGAACAAATTAAGTCTAAATATCCTGAATCTATTATTATTGTAGTTATGAGTGGTAATTTTATGCAACGAGGTAATCCTGCAATTATAAATAAATTTAAGAGAACAGAAGTTTGTCTAAAGGAAAATATTGATTTGGTGGTTGAACTTCCTTTTGTGTTTGCTACGCAAAGTGCTGATTTTTTTGCTAAGGGTGCTATTAGTATATTAAAGGAGCTAAAGATCGATACTTTGGTTTTTGGTAGTGAGGAAGATAATTTAGATAATTTGATGCTACTTGCTAAAACGCAACTTGAAGAAGAGCATTTTGATTTACTAGTAAGAAGTTATATTAAAGATGGTTTTAACTACCCTACGGCTCTTTCTAAGGCTCTTTTAGATATCACAGGTGTCTCTACTACTCTACCTAATGATATTTTGGGGATTACTTATATTAAGGAAATTTTAAAGCAAAATGCTAGCATTGAGGTAGAAATAGTTAGACGCACTAATAATTATCATGATGAAAAGTTAGATATTTTCTCTAATATTAGTAGTGCAACTAGCATTAGAAAGGCTTTGTTAGAAAGAAAAGATATCGATGAGCAAGTACCATCTACTACACTTCAGTATTTAAGTGAGGTTTTACATTTTCAAGAAGATTATTTTAAATTTTTGAAGTATAAAATATCATTGGATGAAGATTTATCAATATACCATGGTATTGTTGAAGGAATTGATCATAAAATTAAGAAGGCTATTAAGATTTCTTCTAGTTACGATGAGCTAATCTCTAATGTTAAAAGTAAACGTTATACATATAACAGAATTAATAGAATACTTCTTTATATTTTAGTTGGGTTTACAAAAGAGAAAGCCAAAAGAATGACTGAGATTGAATATATTAGAGTATTGGGGTTTAACGCAGTTGGAAAAGATTATTTAAATACAATAAAGAAGGAAAGTAATTTACCTATCATTAGTAACTTTTCATCTAGGTTAAGTGAAATGCTTAACTTTGAATTACAAGTTAGTAGTATATATGCTTCAATATTAAATGAAGAAGAAAAAAGAAAACTTACCGAGGAGGAGTTTAAACATCATCCTTAGTAAGTTTTTTTCTTTAGTTTTTGTTCATGTTTGAAATATAATTCCATCAACTCATTGATATTTTTATCTTTAAAAGACTCTATAAAAGTTAGTAAATTGAATTTGCATAATCTCTCGGTTGGTCCTTCTTCGTATTTGATAAAGTGTTTTATATTTTGTGGTATATCTATTTTGTATTTATCAATTATTGTTTTATTAGTTTTGTCATAGTCTTTATAAATATTAGGATACCATCCTAGTGTTAGTTTCTTGTAGAAGCAATAATCTGTTATTATATGGACGAATGCACCTTTCATGAAATCATCTTCTTGATAATTTTGAAATATTTGATAAAATTCAGCAACGTTAGTGTTACTACTGTTTCCAAAGTGTGAATTAAGTCCTGATAAATCACTTTGTTTTTCAACTAACTTGAATAAGTCCGGTGCACATACTCCTAAGTAATAGTTATCTGTATTTATTATGTTTAAACTTTTTTCTAATTCTTTAGCCACTGCCAAGTGTACTGCATATCCCGCCATATATCCTCCTTATAAACTTAGTCTTTTTAGTAATGTGATATCTTCTGTTTTAGGTCCTGGTTTATTGCCTAAGTAACCAAGTTTTTCTTCCTTCATTGCAGTTCCATGAAAGTCAGATCCTCCACTAACTAATAGATTATATTTTTCTGCTAGTAGGAGATATTTTTCTCTATCTATTCTTTTGTGTTTTGGTGTATATACTTCAATACCTTCTAGTCCGTAATGTACTAATCTTTTGATAGTTGCATCTAATTCTGCGTTACTAGTAGTTTTTAGTGTAATTGGGTGTGCTAATACTGGAATTCCACCAGCTTTCTTAATCGTTTCAATGCAATTTAATGCAGAAATTCCTTTTTCTTTTTTTCCTGTTGAGTTCATATGTGTTTTTAAATAATTTAAGTGACTCATAGCATCTAAAAAATTATCTGCATAGTTGTATTCTACTAGTAGTTCAGCTAATGTATTTTTTCCTGCGTTTCTTTTATTGTTTAATAATTTTCTTATATCTTTGTCTTTAAATGTTAGTGAAGGGTTGTGTCTGTTATTCTTTAAAAGTGTTAATAACTCCATTGTATAGTAAATGTTTTGTGTTTTATACTCGTTTAATATCTCGTTCATCGCCCTGCTTTTTGGATTTATATCATATCCTAATATATGCATATGTCCTCTAGGATGTTGAGCAGTTAATTCTACCCCTGGTATTATTTTGATATTTTCAGGTAATGGGTCTTTTGTAGTTAATATTTCTTTTACACCGTTAACATTGTTATGATCTGTAATAGAAATAATGCCAATTTTTTTATTTGTTGCTTCTTTAATTAGGTCTAGTGGTTTATATATTCCATCTGAATAGTATGTATGTGTATGTAGATCTATTTTCATGATATCTCCTTGTGATAAGTATTATAGCATATTTTCCAAATAAAAAAAGAAGTTTTTACACTTCTTCAATTTTCATAAAGTTAGTAACTTTAACTGTTTTACTATTAGGGAAACCTCCAGTAATTACTACTTGATCTCCTTTTTGTAAATCTAATTTTTCTTTAACTATAGCTACTGTTCCTTTAACGATTTCATCAGTATTTTCAAATACTGGAACTACTACCGGATATACACCCCAGTTAAGCGCTAGGCTTCTAGCTACTTTTTCAGATGGTGTAGCAGCCATTATTAAGCTATTAGGTTTTAAATTACTGATAACTCTTGCTGTGTATCCACTCATAGTTGCAGCACAGATTGCTTTTGTTCCTAAAATTTGGTCTGTTACTACTACACTGTTAGCTATTGAAGTTGTGATATCTACTTCTACTTCGCTATCAAACATATTAACAAAATCAACTTTTGATTCTGTTGTTTCACAAACTTGTGCCATGCAATCAACTGTTTCGATTGGGAATTTACCAATTGCTGTTTCTCCTGATAACATTACAGCATCAGTTCCGTCTAATACAGCATTAGCAATATCTGCTATTTCCGCACGTTTAGGTCTAGAATTTTGCATCATTGTTTCTAACATTTCAGTTGCAACAACACAAACACATCCTTTAGCACGACATCTTTCAATCATCATTTTTTGAACCATAGGTAACTCATACATTGGTATTTCTACACCTAAGTCACCACGGGCTACCATGATACCGTCACTAACTTCGATGATTTCATCTAAGTTTTCAACTCCAGTAACACTTTCGATTTTAGAAATGATTTTAAGATCTTCTCTATTGTTAGCTTTTAAAATTTCTCTAGCTTCTAAAACATCTTCTTTTGTTGAAACAAATGATAATGCTAAGAAATCTCCTTCGTGTTTACAAGCGTACTCAATATCAGCTCTATCATCTTCAGAGATAAATGGCATACTTAACTTAACACCAGGAACAGCTAAGCTTTTTTTGTTACCAAGTACTCCTCCATGAATAATCTTACAAGTAACACCTTCTTCATCTTCTTCAGTAACTTCAATTTTCATCTTAGCATTTTCTAATAAGATTACAGAACCTACTTTTAATGAATTAATGGCTTCAGGGTGGTTAACAGAGATTCTCTCTTGGTTTCCTAAAACTGTTTCTCTTACTACTCTAATAGTATTTCCTTCAATAAGTTCGATACTATCATTTTCTAGCATTCCACTTCTGAATTCTGGACCTTTAGTATCATATAAAATAGCAAGGTTTGCACCAGTTCTTTTTCTAACTTCTTTAACAGCTGCTACTGCTGTTTCTCTTTCTTCAATTGTTGCATGAGAGAAGTTTATTCTGGCAACATTCATTCCTTTTAAAACTAATTGTTCCATTACATCTGCTGAACTAGTAGACGGACCTACACTACAAATAATTTTTGTTTTTTTCATCATATAATTACTACCTCTTTCTTTTTTTGACATTAATAATTTTAACATATTAGAGTTATTTATACAACAAAAAAGCACTTTATTAGTGCAATTTTTGACATTTTGGACAATAATAAGTACCTCTTCCACCAACTTTTATCTTTTCAATTGTTGTTTTACAAACAGGACAAGGTTTGTTTAATTGATTGTGTACTAGTAATTCATTTTGAAATTTGCCATGCACACCCTCTTTGGCTGTATAACTTCTAATAGTTGTACCACCTAGTTTAATGGCTTTATTTAAAACAATTTTAGTGTTTTTAATTATATTTTCCAAATCTTTTAGTGTTAAATTATTAGTTTTTTCTAAAGGATGGATATTAGATAAAAATAGTATTTCATCATCATAAATATTTCCTATTCCTGTGATGATTTTTTGATCTAAAAGTACTGTTTTAATCGCAGTTGTCTTTTTAGCAAATTTATCTTTTAAATATTCTACAGTTAGATTTTCGTCATCATATTCTAAACCAAGTTCTTTTAATGGTCCGATTGTGTCTATTTTTGTTTTCTCTATTAAATGAAGTTTTCCAAATTTTCTAACATCGTTAAATCGCATTTCTTGATTGTTATCTAAAATAAAATTAACATGATCGTGCTTAGAAAGTTCTTCTTTTAAGTTTCTGAAATTAAATTTTCCTTCCATTCGCAAATGTACTAAAAGGTAATAATTACTAAGTTCAATTACTATCCATTTACCTCTTGTTGTAATGTTTTTTATTAATTGTCCTTTTATTTGTTTTATAAACTGTTCACTACTAGGATATTCTATTATGTTTTTGTGTCTTACTAAACAATCTAATATTTGTTTTGACATTATTTTTTCTTTTAATACTTTGCTTACAGTAATGACTTCTGGTTTTTCAGGCATTGTTTACCTCCTTAGTAGTTTTTTATTTATTTATTTATTTTGCTTCGTACCAATCTTTTCCCTGTTCTATTTCAACTTTTAACGGAACATCTAAGTTAAAGATATTTTCCATAATTGTTTTTATTAAGGTATTTACCTCTTGCTCTTCTTCTTGTGGACAGTCAAATACTAATTCATCGTGTACTTGCAATATCATTTTAGTTTTTAATTTTCTATTATTTAATTCTTTATATATTTCAATCATTGCTAACTTTAATATATCGGCACTCGTACCTTGTATCGGTGTATTAAGAGCCATTCTTTCGCCCTGACTTCTAATCATATAATTTTTATTCATGATTTCTGGAATTTCTCTTTTTCTATTTAATATAGTTTTAACATATCCGTTAATCTTAGCATCGTTAATTAGTTTGTCCATATAATTTTTTATACCAGGATAAGTTTCTAAATATGTGTCTATAAAACGTTTGGCTTCTGTCATATCTATTCCTAAATCTTCTGATAAACCGAAACTACTTATTCCATATAAAATACCAAAATTTACAGCTTTTGCTGTTCTTCTCATATTTTTATCAACCGTAGCAATATCTACTTTGTAGATATCACTAGCCGTCTTAGAATGGATATCTTGACCATTTTTAAAAGCGTTTATTAGGTTTTCAGCTTTTGACATATGTGCGAATACTCTTAATTCTATTTGTGAGTAATCTGATGATATTAATATACTGTTTTCTGACGGTAGGAAAGCTTTTCTAATCAACCTTCCTAATTCTTCTCTAATAGGTATATTTTGAAGATTAGGACTAACACTTGATAATCTACCGGTTCTAGTTAAAGCTTGATTGTAAATTGTATGTATTTTTTCGTCTTTTTTTATTTCACTAATTAAACCTATGATGTAGTTACTATAAATTTTGGCTAGAGTACGATACTCTAGTACTTTAGCAATAATAGGATGAACATTAATTAGTTTTTCTAAAATGTCTTTACTGGTTGAAAAGTTTGTATCTTTAATTCTTTTTGGATATGGTAAACTCATTTTTGTAAAGAGTACATCTCCTAATTGTTTCGGAGATTGGATATTAAAATCTGCACCTGCATAAGTAATTATTTCTGCTTCTATAGTAGTTAGTTTTTCTAATATTTCTTCTCCCATTTTTTCCAAATATTTTCTGTCAATATTTATTCCAGTTAGTTCCATATCTGCTAATACTAATGATAATGGTAATTCCATCTCTTTTAATAATGTTAATTGTTCTTCTTGTTCTAATGTTTTCAATAAATCTTCTTGACTCTCAGCAATGAATTTTATTATATTTGAAGCGTATTCTTTAACAGCATTATCTTTATCAATAATATTTTTGTCTTTTAAAATATCCTTTAAAGGTAATGTATAATAATTATATCTATTAGCGCTATAAGATGGATCAGCTTTTAAATCATAGTTTAATAAATAGTAAGCAAGCATTGTGTCGAAAACACAATTATTAAGTGTTATACCAATGTTTTTTAAGATTATATAATTTCTTTTTAAATCGTAAGTTGTTTTTGATTGTTCGTTTTCTAATAATGTTTTTAGACTAAGTATATCAGTTGTATAATATACAGCTGTTTTTGTTTTTATAGTTATTGCTATTATATCTTTAAGAGATATATCGTGATAGTTTTCAATGTTTGATATAATATAGAAACTAAATTGTTCTTCTTTTAATATTTTTGATATATCTATATCTTTAATAAGATCTGTTTTGTCTTTATTTTCACTAGGTGTTTCTACTGGAGGAAGTTTTTTTAAAAAGTTACCAAATTCTAATTCAGTTAATAATGCTTTATACTTTACCACGTTAACACCATTATATAATAATTCATCTAATGTGTGTTTAACTGGTACTTCTCTATAAATAGTAGCTAATTCATAACTCAAATATGCGTTTTCTTTATCGGTTAAAAGCTTTTCTTTGGTTTTGCCCGTTATTTGTTCTATGTTTTGGTAAACACCTTCTAAACTTTCGTAAGTTTGTAGTAGTTTTAAAGCTGTTTTTTCACCTATTCCTTTAACCCCTGGTATGTTATCACTACTATCTCCCATAAGTGCTTTCAAATCGACCATTTTAGGTGGTATTAATCCATATGTATTAAAAAATTCCTCTTTTGTCATACGAATATGCCCAGTTTGTTTTAAAAGTTTTACTTCGACATCATCCTCAATTAATTGTAATAAATCTTTATCACTACTGATAATGGTTGCTTGAAATTCATCTGTTTCGTGTGTCATTTGAGAAAATGTTCCTATAATGTCATCAGCTTCATAATTATCAATATCAAAATATTCTATTCCCATTGCCTCTAGTACTTCTTTGGCTTTAGGGAATTGTTCTTTTAACTCGCTTGGAGTTTCACTTCTTCCGTCTTTATATGTCTCGTATTTTTCATGTCTAAATGTTTTGCCACGATCAAATGCTACCATAATGTACTTAGGTTTTTCTTCTTCTATAATCTTATTTATCATTCCTATAAAACCATACAGTGCATTAGTGGGAAACCCTTTTGAATTTCTCATAATTGTCCCACTATATGCTGTTGCATAGTAACTTCTAAATAATAAGTTATTTCCGTCTATTAATATTACTTTTTTCATTTTTATCACCGTACTTAGTATATCATAATTATCGGAAACTTTTATACTATTTTAAACGGGATATAATATTATCGTTGTATATTGAGCTATCCTCTACACTTTCTAGTGCTTGCATACGCTCTGAAGCAAACAATCCCATACCTGCACTTCCTAAAAATAATAATAAAATGATTAATAAATTTCTTTTCATATTTTTTTCTCCCTTCTGTATTTATATCTTATTACAAACGTTCGTTCGTGTCAATAGTTTTAGTTCCGACACGGACATTTGTTTGACATTTTACATAGTTTGTGTTAATCTTTTATTATGGAGGTCTTTAATTATGGAAAAACTGACACAAAGACAAATGGATATTTTAAACCTATTAAAGGAGATGCTTGCTAAAAATGGTTATCCACCTACTGTTAGAGAAATAGGACAAAAAGCTAATTTGAATTCCCCGGCGACAACCCATTTTCACTTGCAGCAACTTGAACAAAAAGGTTATATTAGAAAAGGAAATGGTAAAAATCGAACAATTGAATTACTAGTTCCTAATGAATATTTAGAAGTTGATGATAAAACTGTTGAAGTTCCATTACTTGGAAAAGTTACTGCTGGTAGTCCAATTGAAGCTATTGAAATGCCTGATGAGTTTTTCTCTTTGCCTACTAGTTTACTTCCTAATAATAAGAAAGATATCTTTACTTTAAAAGTTAGTGGCGAAAGTATGATAAACGTTGGAATATATGACAATGATATAGTTATTTTACAAAGACAAAACACCGCGAATAACGGTGATACTGTTGTAGCAATGACTGATGATAATGAAGTTACTTTAAAAACATTTTATAAAGAAAATGGATACTTTAGATTGCAGCCTGAAAACGATACAATGGAACCTATAATTTTAGATAGTGTTACTATTATTGGTAAAGCTATCGGACTTTACCGCAAACTATAAAAAGAGATTTTAAATCTCTTTTTTTTGTGTAAAATATTTAAATATGTGGCTTCCTATTAATAATCCTGCACTTGCTGGTACAAAAATTGCCGATCCTGGTGTTCTTGAAGCAATTTTAACTGGTAATTCAGTAGAAGATAGGACAGTTATTTTATTTTTAATACCTTCCTCTTTTGCCCACTTGCGCATAATTTTAGCTAATGGATCATTAATTGTTTTATCAAGCGTAGTTATTTCTAATTTACTTGGATCAAACTTATTTCCTGTTCCAAGGCATGTAATTAGTGGAATATTTCTCTTGATTGATTCTTTAATCAATAATTTTTTACTTGCTACTGTGTCGCATGCATCTACTATGTAATCAATATTATTTGAAAATATGTTATCTGTAGTATCTTCGTTATAAAAAAGATTATATTCCACTACTTCACATTTAGCATTAATATCTAAAATTCTCTTTTTTAGTGTCTCGGTTTTCAATTTATCTTGTGTTGAATTCAAAGCAATCAATTGACGGTTTAAATTACTAGTAGAGATCGTATCGTGATCAACAATAACGATGTTATTTAAACCACTTCTTACTAATGATTCTACAACATACCCACCTACTCCGCCTAATCCTACTACTAGAACTGTTTTATTTGTATAGTTTAGTAAATCTTGTTTATCTACTATCATTTCAATTCTATCTAACATTATTAACTATTACCCCTGATCTTAATTTGTTCTAAAACTTTTGTAACATTTAAATCAGTTGTATCAAGTGTTAAATTTTTTGCTAGTTTAGTCCAATTTCTAGTTATAATGTCATTTTGTTCAGCACTATTCAATTGATTTTCCAATACTCTAACAACTTTTGTATCGGAAATTGTTTGATAGAATTTTAGTGTTGTTTCAAGATTTTTTTTCTCAAATGTAGGTCCTGACGTAAGTTCAAACTGTTTTAAAAACGAAGGGTATCTTAGTAAGTATTCTTGGTTTGTATCTACGATTCTTTTTTGGTATTCTAGTTTTTCTAATATATTTTGATTTGGTATTGATTTAGTGTATTGTTCTTCGATATCTTGTTTAAATCCTAGTTTTTCTAAATTTATGTCTCTTGTCTCTGGTGTTGAAGGATTTTGTTTTCTTAAATCAGTTACTAACATACTATATAACTTATCTAAAGCATCACTTACTTTTTCTTCTGGTAATGGTACTAGATAAGTGTCATAGTTTCCTTTTTCGTCTGCGGCTGTTGAAATATAATAATGTTTATTTTTTGTTGGTATAGATCTAATAAAGTTAATGACATTTTCAGTGTTATAATCGTTACTACTATTAGATAATAAGTATCCATTAACGCTTACTTCACTAGGTGGTAGAACATTGTGTTCTCTTAAAGTTATTTTTTCTAAACCTGCTAATTTGATATAATTAGCCTTTATTTGGTTGTGCATAAAATTAGTAAGTATTGTTAACATATATTCCTCCGGACTTATATTATAGCTCTTGTTATTATTTTTTTCAAGTTTTTTCTTAAATAAAAAGAGTAGCAAAATTCTACTCTATTTTCAAATGTTTTTTTACTACTTCAATAAGTCTATTAACTTCTTCAACTAACTCATTAAAATTGTTCTTAATATACTCTTGATCATTAGCTTTACTTTTCATTTCGTGATTATAAGCTAATTCTGATAACTTAGTGAAACCTAAATATTTGGCATCACTTTTCAAGGAGTGCACTAGTACTGAATATTCAGATAAACTTGTCTCTTTTTTTGCAGTAATATCTATCATATTGTTATCAATACTTTTGATAAATTCTTTTAGCATTTCGACGTAAGTCTCACTGTCTCCTAATAATTCAATTGCTTTTTTAGTATCAACACCACTGTCTTCCAGTGAAACTGATCCTGACTCGTTTAGCTTAATAGGACAAGATTCTAATTCTAGATATTTACACAGTAATTGGTGCAACAACTTTTTATCTAGTGGTTTTGTGATGTAATCATTAAAACCTTCTTGTAAATAACTTTCTCTAGCACCTTTAACAGCATCGGCAGTTAAAACAATGACTGGTGTATTAAAATTCGGGATAGTTTTTAATTGTTTAAAAGCATCTACACCGGACATACTTGGCATCATTATATCCATGAAAATTAAATCAAAGTTATTGTTTTTTCTGACTGTATCAATGCACTCTTGTCCTGATAAGACTGATGTTATATCAAAGTTATAAACTGTCAATAATTTACTAGCAATTTTGATGTTAAGACTATTGTCATCAACAATCAATATTTTATATTGAGTTTTAAATGTAGTAACAATTTCTTTTTGTTGTAAAAATCTACTTAATGTAGCTTCTAACATTGGTAGTTCAATTGGTTTTGCTAAATAATCATCAAATCCTTCTTGGATATATTTATCTCTCATACCACTTATAGCATTAGCAGTTAACGCTACTACCGGAACACCAAAGTTTGGTAGTTGTTTTAATTTTTTTACAACTTCCCTACCTCTCATATTAGGCATCATATCATCTAATAGAATTAAATCATACATTTCTCCGTTTGTTATATTATCAATACACGATTGTCCATTATCAATAGAAACAGCATTGATTTCATACTTAGCTAATAACTTGCTAGCTACTTTTAAATTAAGCTGATTATCATCAACTACTAGTACTTTACTTCCTGGAAATTTATATTCTTTGATCTCATTAACTTGTTTCTTAAGTCCGTTAGTAAGAGATACAATTCGTTGGTTTAGATAAACTATAAAAGTTGAACCCTTACCATATTCGCTTTGAACAACTATTTTACCACCTAACATTTCGACAAATTTCTTTGTTATGGCAAGACCTAGTCCAGTTCCTTCTAAAGTAGAATTTTTATCCTCGTCTAGACGATTAAATTTAGTAAATAATTTGTTAATTTGTTCTTGTTTTATTCCTCTTCCAGTATCTTTAACAACTATTACTAATGTTGTGTATGTTTCATGATTAATACAATTAACTGTAAATTCCACTTTTCCACTTTCTGTGTATTTAGCAGCATTGGTCATTAAATTCGTTATGGCTTGTTTAACCTTTGAAACATCACCATACATACTAGCAGGTAAATCTTTAGCAAAACTATACTTTAGTTCTATAGGTTTATCTTTAATACGAGGCTTAACCATTTTAATAATATTCTCTAAGTGTGGTAGTAATTCATATTCTTGATTTACTATTTCCATTTTATTTGCTTCTATTTTAGATATGTCTAAAATTCCATTTACTATTTCTAAAAGGTTTTGACTAGCCATTAAGATATCATCAGCATCCGCTTTTGCTTTTTCTAGGTTGTTTTCAAATTTGATAAATTCACTAAAGCCTACTATAGCATTTAATGGCGTTCTTATCTCATGTGACATACTTGATAAGAAGTCAGTTTTAGCTTGGTTAGCTCTTTCGGCTTCTTTCTTAGCTTTATCTAATTTTTCAATCATTTTTACATCTGGATTTTCAATTGTATGATACATAATATAAACAACTAAACTCATTTGGAATGTTATGATTAGCCATTCTGGGTTTAATCCTTGTACAACGCTAGCTAAAATCCCTAAGAATACAAAGCATGAAATTGAAACATACTTTTTTAAATGCTTTTTTTGAAAATTAGCTAAAATCATTATTATCATACAGGGATACATAATAAAACCAACTAATTTAACAACATCAGCACTCATACCATAAGTATAAACTATGTCTCCTTGACTATAGTTATATAATGGTAATGCTAATATTAATAACGTGCTTATGATTCCAATTGCAATAAAACCTATTCTGGTATATTTTTGTTGTTTTACTTTTCTTTCGTCCATAAGATGCGATGTATATACAGCAAATAAAACAGCCGTTGTTATGATGTACACAAGATATAACTTAGAAATAATAGTTAAGAAGATTGAAACATGATTATTGAGTGCTAGAAAGGTACTCAATATATCTATTATTATACCTACCACATTAATAACCAGCAGTGTAGAATATATTTTTGTTTCTATTGAATTTATACGTGGTTTGACAAAATATGTAATCGCTATCACTAGAATGAAAGCTAAACTTGCTATTTGTAATGTTAATCCTATCATATATTATATCACCTTGTTTTATTATATATTAGATTTAAAAAAAAAGCAATTATGCTAATTATAATTGCTTAATTATTACTATTTCCGTATTTTGCTACTATTGCTGTTCGATCTATTTTTAAATTTAGTGTTTTTGGAAATTCTTCTACATAGTTTATAATAGGTACACTTTTTGCTCCTAAGTTTTGGTAACACGTTTCACAAATTTTATTAGATAGATTTTCTTTGTTAATGTTTATTCCTTGACTATCTTCTAATATGGCTAGAGCCCCTACTCTTACCTTGTCCTTTTTTGTTCTCATTTTAAATAATTCAACTGCTCTTATTTGTCCCGTGTTGTAAAAATGTTTTTTTATTTCACCTAAATCTACTTTTTCTCCATCAACTTTTACAATGTCGTCGTCTCTTCCTATAAATTTAACGCTTCCGTCATCTAGTACTACCCCAAAATCATTATGGTGTAACCACTTTTCCCCGTTTTCATCAATAGCAAAAACTTTGTTGGTTTCCTCACTGTTTTTGTAATAACATTCCATTATAGATGGTGTAGAAAAATACAATTCACCTTCCTCGTTGTATCCAACTTCTTTGTTGGTTTCCGGGTTAACTACTTTTACCTTAGTATTGAATAGTGGTTTTCCTACTGTCCCTATGTTATTGCCATCGAAGTCTGTAAGCGTATAACAACATGTGTTTTCTGTCGCTCCTAGAGATTGCCCGACAATACAATTATCCGGATTATTTGATTTTGATTTAAAGAAAGTTTCTATACGTTTCATTTCCTTTTCGTGAATATCTTCTCCACCTATGTAACAATACTTTAAGTTTGAAAAATCTATATTTTCATACATTCTTTCATTTTGTAGCATGTCCCTAACGATAGTAGGTACAGCAAAGAGAAAGTTAATATCACATTTTTCAAAATTTTGATGGAATGTATTTGCGTCATAATTTGATAACATTTTTATATTTATGCCCATTCTCAAGGCTTGTGTAACACAGTTGTTAAGTCCTAGTATGTGAAACATTGGGGCGATGGCTAATATTGTGTCCCCTGGTTTTACATTTGTTATCATGGCTTGGAATGCTGCTTGATTAGCATTTAGTTGTTCATGAGTTATCAACACTGATTTTTGTTGTTTTTTAGTTCCGCTTGTATGAACAATCACTGCTTCTTTGATTTTATTTCTTTTTTGTAACTCTATCTTGTTACCACGTTTTATAAATTCCTCCCATTTAACTACTAAATTATGGCAATGCATAGATTGTTTAAAAGGTGGTTTTTTTATAATTTTAATAATTTCTTCTTTTTTGTTGGTATTTTCTGACTTTAAAGTCTTAATTAGACTATAACCTTTTGATTGGCCAATACTTGCTTTGATTTTTAATTTTTGTGATCCGTAATTAGCTAAAGGAATAGCAATTATTTCTTCTAATGATGTTTCATTTAAACAATCTTTTATTTTATCCCAAGTTTTTTCGTATTCTAACATCAACATAGTTTTTACACCTTCTGTTTCAATTAAATTATTAAAGCTTTTAGCCCCCCCTGGAACAAGTGGGTGATAAAACGATGGGATTGCTGATAAATTTTGAACTGCTAAAAATGCAAATAATATAGTAGGCACATTTGGTGCACAAATTCCTACCACTTCACCTTCTTTTACTGTAGTAGATAACGCTCTTGTTATTTCTTCCACTTTCTCAAACATTTCTTCATATGTAAATGATGTGTCTTGCCATTCTAATCCTATTTCTTTTAACCTGTCTATGTTTCTGTTTTTGAATAATTCAACTTGTGTTATATCTTTATTCTTTAATAGACGCTTATATCTCTTAAAATCTCCTGTTTTGTATTTTCCTAGATATCTATCATCAGTTGATGGTAGATTTGTTCTATTTTTAGGCGTGTAAAATGTATTATCCCTTGCAATTTCCTGTTCTATTTCGTCAATAATGCTATCCATATTATTTTCGTCAAATCTATGCACTTTTATGTTTTCGTTTCCTAATAGTTCTACTTCGTTTGTTGATTCATCATCTACGACATAGTGGTCTACTATATTTCTTTCCAAAATTTCCTCTATACTGTCCGTAGAAGTTACAACTCGGTCAAATTCTAACCCTTTCTGCTTTAGTTTTTCTATTATGTAATTAGTATTTTGAATTTGTTCTGATGTTTGCATGTTATTATCTATTAATATTAGGCTGTCTCCATCTGAAAGTAGCTTATTATGTATTTTTTTTAGTTGGTCTTGATAATAAAATTGTCCTCTTTTGTTATATTCTAAATTTGAATCATGTATGTAACAAAATAGTTTACTGTTTATATTTAGAGCTGTTGTCATTATTTTTCTCCCTTGCTTTGCATAGTTAGTTTTAACACTTTAGATTCCACTTCGTTTTTTGCTTGTAATAAATCTTGACCAGGATTAACAAATACTGGTTTATCAAACCGTATAACAGTTTGACCTTTTTGATAGTCAATCGATGTCGGAATAATTGTTAGACCTGTTTTGTAAGCCATTTTTACTGTCCCAATTTTATGGGGATTAGATATTTTTTTACGACCTTCTTCTGTAGAATTTTTTCTTGTTCCCTCAGGAAATATAACTCCTATTTTGTCTTTCGATAAAATAGATGCTAGTTCTTCTTCTGCTTCACGCTTTTGTTGAACGTTGTCACTATCTTTCTCGATAAAAACAGCACCTTTTGTAAATTTAAATAGTTTTCCTCTACAGGTGTTTTGAATTTTAGATGCTGCATAGCCATAAAAAGCTTTATTCCCTAGCGCGAGACTAATAATATACTGGTCATAGTTGTTAATGTGGTTACTAGCTATTATATAGCCATTTTCATATGGAATGTTTTCCTTGCCTATAATCTTCGGTTTAAATATCAAATTGGCTGGCAAATATGAAAGTGATCTAATCACTTTAAAGCGACGTTCGCCTTTCTTGAATTCCTTTTCATTAATTTCAATTTTTCTTAATCGTGATCTTTCGTTCAAACAACTTATTATTTCTTTGCTTTCTACAGAATCACCAAAAGCATTTTTATACCCATAACTTCTATCGTTATTTATTTTTTTTGATTCTTCTCTAAAAACATCTATTAATCGCGGAGCTTTTTTACCATCCCATGTTACACGTCGTATATTAGGGTGATCTTTTATATCTTGATTGTATGGAGCATCAACTAATAAAACAATTATTCCGTTTTCTGCTAATTTTATTGCCACATCTGGTTTATCATCAATATCAATATTTATTCCTAACCTTGTACAAATTGCTAATTTTTCTTCTGGTGCTGTTTTTTCATTGCTGAATTGATATGAGTCAAACTCAAAACCCTTACCAAATTTTACCACCCATTTTTTCACTAAATATCTAACATATACCCCAAGTATATCATTCTGGGCCGAAAATTTCCTAGCTGTATTAGCATGAATACCTTTACACTCTTTTTTTATTATTTTTAATGTGTCAAATGCTTCTTTGTAAGGTTCGCAATCGACACAATAATTTCTATATTTCTTTAATCCGAACTTAAATTCTTCTTTATCACTTACATCAAAAATTTCTTTCGCTGAATACGCATTTGGAAACATAATTTCTTTTTTGAAATATTTTTGTCCTTCTATTTTATTCCATTTTGACATATCATTTAAACTTCCATCAAAATCACAACCTAATATAACAAAATTTTCCATCTCTAATAATCCCCTTTTTGTTTTATGCCGCATATTATAGCATAATTGTATTAATTTGTCAATATTTTCCTTTAGGAGTAAGAATTTGTCTTTATATTTGTATTATTACATATTTTCTTGGTTGTGTCACTGTTTTTCTTTTATATAACAAAAAAACGTCCAAAAGGACGTTCCACTGAGACGATAAAACCTGCTTTAAACAGGTGGGTGCTCCTAGATAAGCATTAGGATCCCTAATTAATAATCAGGTCTTCAACACAACTTATCAATGTCGGTGCTCCCGTATCGATATAACTTAGTCGGTTTTATAAACAGTGGTCGCGTATCTTTTAGACATCTTTAGTATAGCACTCTTGTATTATTTTTTCAAGTATTTGTGATGAGTTTACACATTAATATTTTGTCACTTTTTAGTTTTTTACATACATTACTATAGGTGATGTTATGTATTATACTTATAAAAATATTCATCTCTATTATGAGAAACATGGAACTGGAAAAAAAGAAATGGTAATACTACCTGGTTGGGGTCACAACAGAAACACTTTTCATTATATAATAGATGAGTTTAAGAATAAATACTCTATTTATGTTATTGACTACCCTGGGTTTGGTAATAGTCCTTTTCCTAATAGAGATTTGACTATATTTGATTATACAGATATGGTAGTTAGTTTTATCAAATACTTGAAACTTAAGAATCCTGTTGTTGTTGGTCACTCTTTCGGTGGTAGAGTAGCTATTGTGATGAACGGTTGCTATAAGTTTCCTATTAGTAAAATGATATTGATAGGAAGTGCTGGGATTAAACCTAAAAAGACTCTTTCTAGTTTATATCGTAAATATAAATATAAATTTTTGAAGACACTGGCTATTTTCTTGCCAAGAAAAAAACGTGGAAATTATTTCAGTTATTTACTTAATAAATATGCATCTAGTGATTATTTAAATTTAAGTAATAGACAAAGAAAGACTTTTATTAATATTGTCAATCAAGATTTAACTTTTTGTTTGGAGAAAATAAAAGCTTCTACTTTATTGATATGGGGAGAGAATGATTTATCTACTCCTTTAAAAGATGGTATTAAAATGAATAATTTAATTAAAGATTCTGGATTAATTACTATTAATAGTGCAAGTCACTTTTGTTATTTGGAACAACCTAAATATGTTAATCTAGTAATTAAAGAATTTTTAAAAAATAAAACCAAGAATTAATTACTCTTGGTTATTTTTGTCATCACTTCTTCAATTGTAATAATGGTACTTGCTTCTTCTGTTCTTGCTTTATATTCATATAATCCTTCATCGATGTTTCTTCCGATAACAACACGATGTGGTATACCTAATAAATCACTATCTTTAAATTTAACTCCTGCTCTTTCATCGCGATCATCAAGCATTACGTCAATATTTAAAGCATTAAGTTTGTTATATAACTCTTCAGCTTTTTCTACTTGAGTTTGGTTCTTTGTATCCACTATGATGATACTAACGTTAAATGGTGCTATGGCTTCGTTAAAAATCATTCCATGGTTATCATTATTTTGTTCTAGGTAAGACGCTAATATTCTACCTATTCCTATTCCATAACAACCCATTTGTACATATTGGGGTTTATTGAATTCATCTTGATAAGTTAGATTTAAACTTTTTGAGTACTTATCACCTAATTTAAAGATATTACCTATTTCAATTCCTTTTTTGAATGCTAACGATTCTCCGCATATTGGACATTTGTCTGTTTCTTCTACTTCTCTTAAATCAAAATATTCAGCATCAAAGTCAGTTGTATTGGTATTGATATAGTGACTATCTTCTTCGTTAGTTCCACTCACAAAGTTAACCATGTTTGCTACTTCTAAATCGGCATAAACTGGAATTGTTAAATTAATTGGCCCAGCAAAACCTTTAATAGTAACATTATTTACTTCTTCATCAGTTGCTAGTACTAGTTCTTCTTCTAAGCAAGAGAAATATTTAGAAATTTTTAGTGTGTTTACTTCTCTATCACCTCTTAGAATAACAGCAATTAGTTCTTCTTTTACTTTATAAATTAAACATTTTAGTGTTTTTTCTTTAGGTATGTCTAAAAATGATGAAACTTCGTCTATTGTTTTAGCACTTGGTGTAGATACTTTCTCTAATGTAAGTGGTTCCTCGCTACTTTTTTCTTCTACTTTGTAAGTTGCGATTTCTTTATTAGCAGAATAATTACATTTTGTACATACAACTAAGTGGTCTTCACCTATATCTGTGATAGCTTGAAACTCTTCGGATAATAGACCTCCCATTGCTCCAGTATCTGCTTTTACTACAGTATAATCAATACCTACTCTTTTAAATATGTTGTGATATGCAGTATCCATTTTGCAATATGATTCATCTAAGCTTATTAGGTCTTTATCAAAGCTATAAGCATCCTTCATAATAAATTCTTTTACTCTTATTAGGCCATATCTACTTCTTGCTTCATCGCGATATTTATTACCTATTTGATAAATATTGAATGGTAGCGTTTTATATGAAGTAATTTGCATTTTAGCTGCTTCAACAAATAATTCTTCATGAGTTGGTCCTAGTGAAAAACTTCTGTTGTTTCTGTCTTGCAAAGTAAACATGCTATTACCAAAAATTTCTCTTCTCCCGCTATCGATATATACTTCTTCTGGTATTATACAAGGCATTAATAACTCTAATGCTCCTTGTTTATTCATTTCTTCTCTTACTATATCTTTAATCTTTTTAATAACTCTTAATCCAAGTGGCATGTACATATAAACACCAGCTGATGTTTTTTTAATCATACCTGAACGTACTAAAAGATTACTACTAGTGCAATCTTCGTCTTTACTATCTTCTCTTAAAGTATAAAAGTAATTATTTTTTAATTTCATTTTTTCTCCTTTATGGATTTAATCTAGTTGGTCCACGGAATAAGAACATTGATTCTTTTAATGAAGGTAGACCTAATAATAACATCGTTAATCTATCTACACCAATTCCAAATCCTCCGTGAGGTGGACATCCGTATTTAAAGAATTCTAAGTAGAACTCTACATCTTTATCTAAACCTTTTTCTTGTGCTTGTGCTTTTAATACATCGTAACGATGTTCTCTTTGGGCACCTGTTGTTATTTCGACACCTCTCCATAACAAATCATAACCAAGGGCAGTATCTTTATCTCTCATATGATAAAAGGCTCTTTTTTCTTTGGGGTAATCTGTCACAAAAATAAACTCTGAGTTAAATTCTTCCATAGCATATTTGCAAGCTAGTCTTTCTCCTTCTGTTGAAAGATCAAATCTATCTTCTATTTTCAGATTATATTTTGTTTCTAATATTTCTAATAAATCAGCTAATTTTACTCTTGGCATATTAGTAGGAATTACTACTTCTTGATTATATGTTTCTTTAATTAAATCTCCATATTTTTTCTTCATATTTTTTAGCATGGAAATAATCATTTCTTCTTCTAGTTTCATAACATCTTCATAAGAATCTATATAACTAAATTCTAAATCAAATCCAGTAAACTCCGTAGCATGTCTTGATGTATTAGAATTTTCTGCTCTGAAGACCGGACCTGTTTCAAAAATTCTTTCTAATCCACTACACATAGCCATTTGTTTATAAAATTGTGGTGATTGGGCAAGGAATGCTGATCTATCAAAGTATTTCACTTCAAAAACATCACTACCTGACTCTGATGCCGCTCCTACTAGTTTAGGACTATGAATTTCAGTAAAATTATTTTCATATAAATAATCTCTAAACGATTTAATCATTTCAGTTTGAATTTTGAAAATATTTCCATTAAATTCATTTCTTAAATCTAAGTAACGATAATCAAGTCTTGTATCTATTTCTTGTGCATCTTTATCTTTAATGTTAACTGGTAACTCTGGTGTTGATGTTGAAGTAACTTCAATACTAGTCGGTATTAATTCCATTCCTCTTAATTTTACTTTTTCATTAGCTACTAATTTACCAGTTACTTTAATTGTACTTTCGTTTGTTAAAGTATTAACTATTTCTACGATTTCTTTATTTTTTTCTTCTGATTTTTCTATCGTTATTTGTACTTTAGCATATGTATCTCTAAGTACAATAAACTGTACCCATTGTAAATTTCTTACATTATCGACAAAGCCTACTAGGGTTACTTCTTTATCTAAATATCTTTCTAAATCTTTTAAATGAATTTTATTCATATTCTTCTTCCTCTATTTCTTCTAATGTTTGTTGGTATATTTTTTCTTCTAAGTAGTATTCTAAATAACTAAGATCAACTTCTTCCTCTGTTTTTGTTATATTATTCTTTATTTTGACTACATCTTTATCTATATCTTCGCTATTTAGTATTACTAAATATTTAGAATTTAATTTATCTGCTTTTTTAAACTGTGCTTTTAAACTTTTAGACTCATACTCCATGTCAGAAATAAAACCTAAGCTTCTAAGTCTTTGTGCTAGATGGATTGCGTATTTTTTTTCTTCTTCGTTTACATACATGATGAAAGCGTCTAATTTGTTTTCTTCAATTATTTTAATTTGTTCTTCTTCTAGAGCGAATAATACTCTTTCAATACCTACTCCAAAACCTACAGCTGGTGTACTTGGGCCATCCATTAATTCAACAAGACCATTATATCTACCACCACCACCAATAACATTTTGGTTTCCTAATGCTTCTACTTCGCAAGTAAATTCAAATACTGTGTGATTGTAATAATCTAATCCTCTAACAATATTAGTATCAACTTCATATGGAATACTAAGTATGTCTAAGTATTCTTTTACTTTGTCAAAGTGTGTTTGACTATCTTCATTTAAATACTCTGTTGTCTTAGGTGCGTTTTTTAAGATTTCACTATTTTTATCAATTTTACAATCAAGTATTCTTAGTGGATTAGTTTCGTAACGATTATTACAATCTTCACATAAATCTTTCATATTAGGTTTGAAGTAATTTAGTAGAGCTTCACGGTAATTATCTCGCGATTCTTTGTCTCCTAGGGTATTTATTCTAACCTTCACACCAGGTAGACCTAATTTCATATATAAGTTATAGGCAATTGAAATAACTTCTACATCACTATACGGATCATTAGTTCCTAATAGTTCAATTCCAAATTGATAGAACTCTCTAAATCTACCAGCTTGAGGTCTTTCATAACGGTACATTGGTCCATTGTAATAAAGTTTAACTGGTAAATTATTATCTGCATACATTTTGTTTTCAATAAAACTTCTTACTGCACCTGCTGTGCCTTCTGGTCTTAGAGTCATATTACGATTACCACGGTCAGTAAAATCATATGTTTCTTTTGATACGATATCGCTTGTATCTCCAATTCCTCTATGAAAAAGTTCGCTACTCTCAAATAATGGTGTTCTGATAAATCCATAATTATATGTTTCCATCATTGTATCAACAACACTACTAAACTCTTTATATCTTCTAGCATATTCTCCATATAAATCATATGTTCCTTTTGGTTTATTAATCATTGTATCACTCCTCTTTTAGTTAATATTAGTATACTATAAAACTGAATAAAAAAAAAGTATTAACTATTCTTGTTATTACTTTTTATTTTTTTAATATATACTGTTTTTGATTCCATTGGTATTTGTTTTTCTAATTCGTTGTTTACTTTTTGTAATGCTTGAAAATTAAGTTTGATAATTTTGCCTGTTTTTGGTTTTGATTGTTCTATTAAATCTCTTTTTTGTAGTTCTAATAAAGTAATTTCAGTTAATTTATTTAATGTAGTGGTTTCGATTTCTTTTTTTTCTGTTTCTTCTGTTTCTATTTCCATTAAGTTATTGATGTGAACTTTTCGTTCTTCTTTAATATTTTTAATATTAATTTCTAGAATAATAAAATTATAAATAGCTGGGATAACACCTAATATTAATAAAGGGTTGATAGCGGCCGCTGTAATTAGAGATATAGTAGCTATACCAAAAGTAAATGGTATAGCTGTTTTTAATTTTTTGTCTCGTTGTTTCAGACTTTCTCTTTTTACTTGGTGTTCTTTGTTTTCTTTGTTCTTAACCTTTTCTAGATCCTTTAATTCATAATAAATATTAGTTAGAGTATTTCTATAAGTTGTTTTTAAATTTGTTATTTTATCGTTCATTTTCTACCTCTTTTATTATATTTATTTTATTTATTTATCTTTTATTTCTTGTATAAGTTTTTTGAAAAGTTTTATTAGTTGTTTCTGCTTTGTGTTCTAATAATATTGTATATTCAATTATATTGGAAGTGTTTTTTGTTTCTTTGGGTGGTATAGAGAGTGTTTTTTCTAATTTAGTTGTAATTAGTTCTTTACATTTTTTTAATCGTTCTATCTCTAAATTATTTATTTCGTATTTTAAATGTGCGTTTATACTGTTAGTGGTTCTTTCTTCTTTTCTTAATTGATTATTTACTTCATGAATTTTTGCAGTAGTGGCTATCGTAGCTCCTGCTAATAGTGTTAACAACAATTCGTTTCCTGTTACAAAATGAATCGATATCCCTATTATATATAACGCTGCAATGATTTTAGCTGACACGATAATGGATTTCTGTTTGGTTTTATAATGTTTTTTTACTAACTTTTGTTTTTTATTATTATCTGCTATTTTGGCTTTTATTTCTTCAATTTGGCTTTTTAATAAATCTTGTGCATGTTGTAAAGCTTTCTCTTTATTCATGTTGCATCCCCTTTTTTTGTGCTATATTATAACATGAATCTTCGTTTTTGGCAAGAAAAAAGCACTTAGTGCTTTAATTATTTTTGATAAGTTTGTCTAAGTAATAATTCATATTTTCTTCATCGTACTTATAATAATATTCAAATAAGTCTAATTTTTCATAGTCTATTTCTAAATTAAAGTTTTCAAGTTCTGTTCCGTCTAACTTTTGATAAATCACAGTATTAGGTTCTATCCCTGGTATTGTTGTTCCTACGGCTGTTTTTAT
>CAYJHB010000010.1:0-24006 GCA_964370105.1 uncultured Muribaculaceae bacterium
ATTTAAATAAACCATATATTCTCCAAACATTTTTTATATCTAACTTCGCCTATTTCACTAATTTAAAAATTATTATCAAATGTGTAAAAACTTTTTTATTATATGCTGTATGTTGCCTTTATTTTTAATTAATATCTTTATTAGATATGTACAATATTTTATTATGTGATTTAATTTTATTCCTATATTATCTTATAAAAAAAACGATATAAATATCGTTTCATATAATATTTTAATTTTTAATTAAATCCTACTATAGTAACTTAAACAACTATCTGTACTTTTTGATTTTCTTTACAAAGGCAGTATCTAGTGATTCAATTTGAATCGGAACTCGTTTCTTTATTGCTTCTTCGTTATTTTGAACCATCAGTTTTGGATCAAAAACATCATCTATAAAGACTATGTTTTTATCAGTCACTACATGATTAATAGAAACCTCTGGATTCAACATAAAATGATTCATTTTAAATTCATATGACAACCAATTATTTTCAGGGATATGTCCTGAAAAATTCAAAAAATTGGCTTTTTTATCTTTCCCATGTAAATAACTTGAACATAAATTTGCGTTAAACGAATCAGTATATTCCATAATACCAAATAAGAATTCATTAAATTCGTCTTTATTATCAACAATAAACTCTTTGATGTAATTTTTGTCTTTTTCATTTGAATCACATACAAAATTTTCTATTCCGTTCTTGTCAGCGTTTATATGTAATTCCTTGCAAGAACTTAAAAAAGAACGCATCTCTAATAATTCATCGCTATAAGAATAACTAGAACTATTGATTATTGGGTTTCTTATTTTGATTTTTGTACCAAAAATACTATCTTTGTATTTTTGTTCGTTGAATTTATTTTTCAATGCATTATATTTAGAGTGTAACTGATATTCATTTATATCTTGAATAATAATATCTTGAAACTCTGCCAAACTGATTACCTTTTCAGAACATTTGATTTCCTCATTATCTAATAATTTTTCTATAGCATCTACTTTTGCTTTATATATCATAACTCCTCCGTATATGAGCGTATTATATCACACCGACTTCTTTTTGTCAATTATGATAAACTTTAAATCCTCTGTTGCTTTATCAATATTAAAGTGTCCATTACCTACTGGATAATATACTGGATAAAACGAATACTTTTTTCCTTTTATTTCTTTGACGAACTCTTGTTTTCTAGTTGTACTTACACTTATCTTTTCATTTAAGACAATTGAGCTTACTTGATTACCAAAAAGAATTATCTTTTTAGGGTTTACTATTTTTATTTCTTCATATAATAAGTCTAGATAATTATTAAAGACTTTATCTGGAAGCGGTCGTGCATCTACTTGAGTGCATTTCCCTAAGTTGGTAATATAGTAATTCTTATTCTTCACATCTTGGTATACTTCTCTCGCAAATTTTTCATTCCATTCTTTTCCTGATATACTTCTTATTTTTTGATAAATGGTTTGATCTAATAATCCTATGTCATAGAATAATGACCAAATATTTTTAGTTCCTATCCAAGGACTTCTAATACCTTTCCAACTTTTTTCAGTTGCGATATTTCTCTTGGTTGGATTCATAAAAATAAAACAGATATCTGGGTTTTTAGTTTTACCGCCATTTAACACTGAGTTTAAACCCTTGTCACCATATGTTGTTTGCATTTCATCATATATTTTATTTATTTCCTCTAATGTCATTTTCCCCTCGCTTTTTAAAATAGTGTTAGTTGATTTACAACTATGCTCTTAGTTTCTCTTGTTGTTATTATTGCATCTTTGTTTACTTCACCTATTAATACTGGTGATTTTGGATTATGTTTTTTCATATTGTTTAGTGAGCTTTGTTCGCTTTTTAAGGCATAACAGTACTTACAACCATTGGCACAAGCATTATATGTACCAATATCAATACTTTCGACACATCCACACTCTTCTCTTTGGTTCTTATCTTTTTTTACGGCTATTTTTGTATCTAGTATTTCTTCAATTAAATCTTTATCAATACATGAACTCTTGTTAATATCATATATTCTTAAATCTACTGATTCACTACAAGTGTATAAATTTATGTTGTTTTCTTTAGCAATTGTCGAAAATATTTTAGCGATTTTTGAAATATTTGCTTGTGTCATACTGTATTCCGGATTGTGACCCATTCTAGTTGTAACATTTTTGTATCCATCAACAAAGCTTATTATACATCTTTTGGTATATCCTTTTAAGTGATTTACCATGTATTTAAACATTTTTTCGTGGTATTCAATTGTATGTTTATCGTCAATTATAATTGGATCATAACGCCATATTACTTTGTTTTCACCTAGTCTTTTGCTTAAGTAAATAAAGCTTTCTAACAATTCTTTTTTAGCAGGAAGATTTTTTTCTACTGTTTTATCATATGGTGTTAGAGTAAATTGAAAGTAATACTTATATCCCATTTTATCTATTTCATCTAGATATTTAATAAAAGGTATAGGATCTTTAGTCCAAAATACTATTATATCTACTGTCTCTTTAGTAAGTATTGCTTTGGAGTATCTATCTTGATTATAAGGATTTTGGATTAGGACGTATCCTTCTTTTAAACGATTAACAAACCACCGTCCATAATATGATGGAATATCAGTTCTTCTAGTTGCACTTATTATCATTACTTCTCCTTTAATTTTATTTTAAATCAAAATCAACAATAACTGGAAAGTGATCACTTACAGGTTGATTATCTACTTTTATAGTTGGATCTACTCTGTAACTGTTTATAGTAAAATCATCTCTACTAGTGAAAATATAATCAATTCTTATAAAATGGAATAAATTAGAATTGATATTATAATTTATTGTTCCGTATTTCATAGTATCTTTTGCTATTTTATAAGTATCTTCTAGTGATTTTGTTATCTCTTTATAATTATTAGAGAAACTTGTTATATTGAGGTCTCCTGTTATGATATATGGTGTTGTTTCTTCACTTACAATTTTTAAAATTAATTCTATTGATTTTTCTTTAGCCACTTCTCCTATATGATCTAAATGAGTGTTATATACAGTAATTATTTCTTTTGTTGCATTATTTTCTAACCTTGCAATAGTCACTATTCGATATGTTGAAGCATCCCATCCAATTGATACTTCTTCTGGTGTTTCTGATAACCACATCGTACTATTATCAACAAGAGTATATTTATCTTTTAAATAGAAAATTGGAGTGTACTCTCCTTCTTCTTTTCCATCTTCTCTACCTACTCCAAAATAGTTATAATCGTTTAAAATACTGGGTAATCCATCAATATTGTTCATCCATTGATAATTAGCTTCTTGTAAACATATTATATCAGCGTGATAGCTTTCCAACTGTTCGATAATTGTTTCTTTTCTTATTTCCCAGTTATCTAAATATTCTTCGGCATATTTAATATTATAGGTTACTATTCTTGTATCTGATTCTTTTTTATTAGGAATGCTTTTTACTTCCCAAGGTATGATGAATATTAAAAATAAAATAGTTATTAATAACAATAAAATTGTTATGCTGATTAAAATTTTTTTTAACATAAATACTCCTAATTCTTCTTGTTTGATTATATCATTTTTTCAAAATAAAAACACTAATTTTTACTAGTGTTTTTATCTGTTTTTGTTTTTATCTTTTGAAACTCATCTATTGTATTATCAAACATATTAATAGCACTTAAAACAAAATCTTTTTTCGTAATATCGATTCCTGCTTCTTTTAAGATATTAATTGGATAGTCTTTACCACCTGACGATAGAAAGTTTTTATAGTTTTCTAAAGCTTTTTCTTTTCCTTCTAGTATATTAGTAACAAAGTGAGAGGCGCAAGATAGACCTATTGCGTATTTGTAAACGTAAAAATTGTAATAGAAATGTGGTATTCTTGTCCATTCATATTTGATAAGATCATCACTAACGACATCTTTTCCGAAATATTTTTTAACTAGATTATAATAATCATTACCTAATGTTTCGTGTGTTAATATTTCTTTGTTTTCATGTTTTTTATGACAATTTCTTTCAAACTCAGCAAACATTGTTTGTCTATAAATTGTTCCTTTGTATAATTCCATTAAATTATTTAAGACATTTAGCTTTTCTTCATTACTTGTTGAATTATTTAATATATGATGATTTAATAATAATTCATTAACGGTTGAAGCTACTTCTGCTACAAATATTTTATATTGTGAGTTTTGATATTGTTGGTTTTTACATGAATAATAAGTGTGTGCAGAATGACCTAATTCATGAGCTAGAGTTGATACATCATCCAATTTTCCTTCATAATTCAATAAGATAAATGGATTTATATCGTAAAAACCTGATGAATATGCTCCTGTTCTTTTTCCTTCATTAGTTTTAATATCAATCCAGTTCTCATCAAAAGCTTTATTTATGATTTTGATATAGTCTTCACCTAAGATACTTAATGAATCTATTACTAACTTTTTTGCTTCTTCGATTGAGTAATCCTTATCAAACCCATCTATTAAATCTACATATATGTCATATAAGTGAAGTTCTTTTAATCCTAAGCATTCCTTTTTCAAATCATAATATTTATAAAGTACTCCTAAGTTGTCATTTACTACTGTTACTAAATTATCATAAACTTCTGTACTTATATTATCAGAATATAATGATGCTTCTATACTAGATTGGTAGTTTCTTAATTTAGCTATAGTTGTAAGACGTTCAATATTATAAGAGAAAGTTTTAGCTAGTGTGTTTTTATAACTTCCATAAGCACCTAGTAGTTTTTCAAAAGATTCTTTTCTTACTCTTTGCTTTTTCGAACGAATATATAGTGAGTAATTACTTTCTGTTAATTCTATATCTTCTTCCGTTTCATCTTTTATAGTTCCAAATTTGATATCAGAATCTGTGAAAGCACTGTAGATTTCTTCTGGTGAATTTGTTATTTTTGTATAACTTGCAATTATATTTTCTGATTTTTCATCTAGTATATGCTCTTTAAAACGATAAATATTATCTAAAGTCTGTGAGTAGTCTCCTAACTCCTTATTTGTTTTAATAAACTCTAATATTTTGTCATAATCAACTGACATGAGTTCTGGATTTATATATGCTGTTAATTCTTCATACTCAGCAAAAAGATTAGATGCTTTCCCATAATAATCTTGATATTTTGTATTTGTAGTGTCTTGATCATTACTTAAATGTGCATAGAAATATAACTTATATAGTTTCCTTTCTAAATCATCACTATATTTTAGAAAAGTTAATAAACTATTTGCATCTTTAGTAATAGAGCCTTTATACTTAGCGATGTTTTTTAACTCTTTACTTACTTTGTCATAATCTTCTAAAAATGCTTCATCTGATTTATAAATTGTTGTTAAATCCCATTTATACTTATCTTCTATTTCTTCTCTTTTTACTTGTTCTTTTGACATATACTCTCCTTTAATTAATCTTATTTAAATCTTGTTTAATAATAACTGGATTAAAACCTTTAATCTCATCTAATAATATATTGTTACTATCTGGGTAATCATTATACATAAATATTTTTTTATTTTGCATACAAGCTTCATACATTTCTAAAAAAGTAGATGCTCCTATATAGTTTGTATATGTTGTATTATTTTTCACTTTATCAAAATTTAAAACTAAGACTGCATCTACTGTACTTACTGTGTCTTTACTTTCTTGGTACATTGATTTAAAAAAAGCTACATACTCTTCTTTAGTCATTTCTTTATTATCATCGTTAGTAACTGGATTGTCATAACAATTTGGTGTAGTTACTTGATGTTTTAGTCTTTCTAAGTTTTCCTTTACTTCTTTTATTTTATTATAAAATGTGGTTGGGCAAATAATTAATATTTTCATGTTTTTTCATTCTCCTTGTTTAATTTATTATAGCACACTAATACATTTAATTGTAAATATATGCTATAATATTTGTAGTGGAGATTATTATGAAGTTAAATAAAAAAAGACTAATTCAAATCATTTTATTTGTTGCTTTTTTAATAGTTGTGACAATTGCATTTATTAAGTTGTTTCCTATTATTAGTGATATTTCTACAGAGGGAGGTAGATTAGCCTTCAGGGAACATGTTATTAACTCTGGCATTAGTGGTTTTTTAACATTGTTTGCCTTACAGTTCAGTCAAATATTTCTAGTTATTTTGCCAGGTGAACCAATTGAATTATTAGCAGGTGCTTGTTATGGTAGTATAGGTGGGACAGTTTTCATACTACTTTCTAGCATGATTATATCAACCCTTATTATTTTACTAGTTAAATTATTTGGTAAAACTTTTACTGATTTATTTACTGATCCTGAGAAGTTTAAAAAAATCAAAAACAGTAAGTTATTCAAAAATCCAAAAAAGTTTGAATATATAATGTTTATTTTATTTTTTATACCAGGAACTCCTAAAGATTTATTAGTTTATATTGGTGCGATGCTACCTATTAATAAAGTTAGATTTGTCATTCTTACTACACTTGCTAGAACACCATCAGTTATTTCTTCTACTATCGTAGGTAGTAACTTAATACAAGGTGATTTTACTACTTCACTTATTATATATGCAGTCATATTTATAGTCGCAGTATTACTGGTGTTATTTTTAAATATATTTGATAAAGATAAACCTATTAAAGATATTCTTAAAATTATAAAGTAAAAAGATCTAGTTAATTAGATCTTTTTACTTTTACTATAAATTTTGTATTTAGTAATTGTTTATTCTTTAATGCCAAGTCTATCAAATGGATAAATAGTTAAATTGGCTTTTCCTATTATTTCTTTTTCCTCTATTGTACCTAGTATTCTACTATCTTTTGAATTAGCTCTATTATCACCTATTACAATATAAGAATCAGTTGGGACAACTTGTTCAAATACATGGTCTTCAATACTAGCTCTTTCGAAGTTTTCTTCTACTAACTCATCATTTATGTATAATTTATTATCTTTATATTCAACTGTTTCCCCAGGTAAACCGATAACTCTTTTAATTATTAGTTCTTCGTTGGTTTCTATAACTACTATATCAAAACGACTGATGTCGTTGAAGTAATAACTCACTTTATCTAATATCATTAAGTCTCCATCTGATAAATTAGGGTCCATACTAACTCCGTTTACTCTAATTATTGAAAAGCAAAATATTCTTATTAGAATAACAACTAAAATTATAATGATATATGGGATTATACTCTTCATCTTATTCTTCATATACAAAATAAAAAAAGATAAGGCCTGCGCCTTATCTTTGTCCTCTTTCTTTGATACGAACAGCGCCTTTTAAATTTCTTAAATAATTTAGTTTAGCACGACGTACTTTACCTTTACGTACAACATTAATGTGTGCAAGTTTAGGTGAATGCATTGGGAAAGTTCTTTCTACTCCTACTCCGTTTGAATCTTTACGAACAGTAAAAGTTTCACTAACTCCTCCATTTTTTCTTGAAATTACAATTCCTTCGAACGATTGTACACGTTCTTTATTTCCTTCTTTAATAGTAACTCCTACATTAACTGTATCTCCTACTCTAAATTCTGGAACATTTGGATTTAATTGTTTTTTTGTAATTGCTTCAATCTTCTTGTTCATGATATCTCTTCCTTTCTGTTTTAATTCGATCATATCTTTTGACATCGGATCACTTGACGTATTACATTATATCATATTGTATTGATAATTGGCAAGTGTTATTTAGTAATATTGCATGGTTCTTTTGTTATTAAATTAGCTGTTGTTAATTCATTAGCTAAAAAATTGGCCTTTGTTAGGTCAAATGAATTACTAACAGTATAATGTTGTTCTTGTTCTGTGTTATTTCCATTTAATATTTCTTTGGTAATGCTGATGGTCACTTCATCATCATTCTTTTCTCCATTAATAACTACTACACTTTCAAATATTTCATCTTTATCTATATGTGAATTACGATAATTAATTTGAATGTTTTTATTATTTGTAGTTAAATCAATAGTTAAACTTGCATATTTTGCATTTTTTTCAGTATCTTTACTATATTTTTCAATTGAATATGATTTGTTATCTCCATATTCCTCTTCCATTAATTCACTTGTAAATAAATCATCCAATTTAGTTATCGGTTCTTGTGCTAATACTAAGTAGTTTTTTGCTAACAATAGAATACTTTCTTTTGACATAATTTCCTCCATTTATCTAGAACGGCGATTTTCCTCCGTTTTTTCTTCGTAGAAAGTTGGTTCTTGTCTTTGGTAATACAACTGCATTTTAGCTTGTTGTTCTAGGATGTCAAGTTTGTTTTTCAGCAGTAAAAACTCTTCTTCTTTTAAATGTTTCTGATATTTATGATATAGTTCTTGCTTGTGATAGTCTATTTGATTAAGTGCTTCTTTAAAATTCGTTCCTGTATCATCATCTGTTGCTAGTAAGATTTGAATTAATTGCAATAACTTCTTAAATCTACTATTTACTTTTTTCTTAATGATGGTTTCGATTAGGGTTGGTTCAATTAGAATCATTTTATTAATCTTAATAGCATCTTGAAAAGTTGTCTTAGGTGTTATATCGTACCCTTGCAATTTATCATATTCGAAATATTCTATTTCTTCAGAATTTTTTCTTTTTATTATTAAATAGTTTAATTTGTTCGGCATAACTACTCCTTGTTCAATAAATCTGGACGAAGTTCTTTTGTTCTTCTTAGTTGTTCTTCATAACGGTACTCTGCGATTTTTTTATGATCTCCACTTAATAGAACTTCTGGCACTTCCATTCCTTCATATATTCTTGGTTTCGTGTAATGAGGATAATCTAGTAGGTTGTTATTGAATGAATCATTTAAATGAGATTCTTCTTTAATAGAACCTTCTAATAACCTTCCAATTGAATCTACTAATATCATAGATGCTATTTCGCCACCTGTCAAGATATACTCACCAATACTTATTTCTAGGTCTACAATGGATTTGATTCGTTCGTCAAACCCTTCATAATGACCACATATAATTATTAAATGGGTTTCTTTAGCTAAACCATAAGCTAGTTTTTGATTATAAATAGTCCCTTCTGGTGTTAAGAGGATAACTTTACTAGTAGGTGTTCTTAAAGCTTTGATGCAATCAAATATCGGTTGACAAGTAAGAACCATTCCTTCTCCGCCTCCGTACGGTGTGTCGTCTACTTTTTGATGTTTGTCATTAGAATAGTCTCTAAAGTTATGAATACTTACTTCTAACAACTTTTGTTCAATAGATCTTTTTATTATAGAGGAGTTAAAAACTGATTGGTACATTTCGGGGAACAATGATAAAATATCTATTTTTAACATTAGTTAGTTACCTCTATTGAATCAAACATATCATTAATCATTTCATCCCAACTGTAAGGTAATTCAATACCTGAAAAAGTAATATCTAATACTTGATTATTAATTACCATTATAGCTATATTATAATATATTTCAATATCGGCATAAATGATGAATTCTAATCTTGCAATATTATATTTATCTGCTTGAACAACTTCGTTTTTTAACCACTTTATTTTATAATCACTAGAGTTAATTGTTTGTACAACAATATCTTTATACTCTGGTATATTAGTATTTGTTACATCTAATTCATAATAATCGAAAGTGATGTCATTGCTATATTTCGTATCAACGAAAACTCTCTCGATGTCGTTTTCATATTTGAAATTTTTAGAATCTTCATCAAGTTCTACAAATGTATTAGGAATGTTTAAAGATAATCCATCTTGTAAAGTTGTATTAATTAAAATGTATTTATCTTCTCCGACTTGATACTCTTTTATTCCTTCTTGCTCACTACATCCAACTGTTAGAAATAATATTAAAATTATTAATGTTATTTTTTTCATTACACCCTCACATATTCTCAAGTAATTCTACTTCTATTTCTTTTTTATTTTTATTTATATTTTTAATAAAATGTTCATGGTATGGAATTAATATTTCTTTGTTACTTATTTTTGTTCTAATTATCTTATTATTTTCACTAGCTTTAAAAATTTCTAAGATTGTTCCTTTGTCTTCATTAGAAATCACTGTGTACTGTAACAAATCTTCATCTAATATTTCATTATCATCTAATTTCAAACTAGCTTCTTCAATATAGACTGGTTGTTTTAAATATTTAAGCACTTCATTAATATCATTATATTTAGTGAATGTTACCATATCTAGGCCTTTGTGAATACGATGAGTATTAATTACCAGTTCTTCTTTTGTCTCTCCAATGTAAATAACTTTATTGACTGTTAAGACTTTATCTTTATAATCAAAATTTGATTTTATTTTGACTTCACCTTTTATACCATGAGTTGATGTAATAAAACCTATTTTTATGTACTTCATTCTTTCCCCCTATTAAATTCGTATAGCAATATACTAGTGGCTATTGAAACATTTAGACTTTCGACATTAGAATTAGTTTTAATATATAAATACTTATCACATAAATCTAATAAATCAGAACTTACTCCGCTTCCTTCATTTCCCATGATTAGTGCATAAGCACCTTTGTTTTCAATAGAAGCTACATCATGGCCGTTACTAACTGCTGTTCCATAAATAGGAATTTTACTAGCTTTTAAAATTGAAATTATATCTACTAAATCATTTTCAATAATATTAACATGAAATAACATACCTTGTGTTGATCTAATTGTTTTAGGATTGTATAAATCAACTGTTCCTTTTCCTAAAACAATAGTATCTATGTCAAAAGCACAAGCGGAACGAATAATAGTTCCTAAGTTTCCTGGGTCTTGTATTTTATCTAGTAATAGTATTTTGTTTCCTAAATCTTTTTGCTCTTTTTTCTTACATAAAGCCATAATAGAACAAGGTGTATCTAATGTACTAATCTTTTTTATTATTTCTTTAGTAACGTAAATAGTATTAACATCCAATGAGAAACTTGTATTTTCTTCTAAGATTAAATCTATTATTAAATTCTTTTTATAGGCTTCTAATACTAAGTGTTCTCCCTCTATTATATAAGTATTTGTGTTATCACGATATTTTCGTTCTTTTAATTTGAAATAATTTTTCACCTTTTCGTTTTCTAAACTTGTTATTGTCATTAGAAGTCCCTCATTTTCTTCCTGATTTTTTTGTAATTAGGATAATTTCTTTCTACTACTTTCCAAAACCTTTCAGAATGATTGGCTTCAATAAAGTGTGATAATTCGTGGATAATAACATAATCTAAGCATTCTATTTCTCTTTTGATTAGTTCAAGATTCAATGTTACCGTCTTTGTTTTATTATTACAAACTCCCCATCTCGATGTCATCTTTCTTATTTTTAAAGATGGATATGGTATTTTATCTTGAAAACTATTGTATAAAATATCTAATCTTTCTAGAAACAAAATAGATGCTTGTTGTTTATACCATTTATTAATATCAATATCTTTATGCATAAACACTTTATTTTCACCTAGTGTGACAGTTTTTTGATCGATATAAATAGGTTCATACGTTTTTCCAAGATAGGAGAATACATCATTGAAATCTTTTGTTTTTTGTCTTTTTTCAATCATTTTGTTAACTAACTCACAATTGTTTTCAATGAATTTTATTATTTGCTTATCACTTACAAAACTATTAGTCGTTATTTTAACTTCCATATTTTTAGTAACTCGTAAGTAGGTATTCTTATTACGAATTTTTTTTTCTATTACAATTGGTAGTTTTAAGTTTTCGTAACAAAAGTACATTTACATCACCTATATTCATTTTATCATTTTTTGGAGTTTTTTGCAAAAAAAGAACAAAAAAAAATAACCGTATAGTTATTTAATTTCTTACTTGTGATGCCTCTATTCTTAATTTTCCTAGAAAACTAGTTCCACCTGAAAGTGATGTTGTAGTTATATCAACCCAAACTCTCAAACTAAAATCAACTGTTTCGTTCGGACTAATGTTTCCTATATATATTTCAGTTTCTAATAATGATAAATTTTCCAGTTGGTATTCTACTCCATCCACTAATAATTGATATCTTATTAAAGTGTTATCAATTCTTGTTTGATCACTTGCTAATGGGGCATCTTCAATATATATTTTATACCCTGCATCAATAGTACCATTATTAGTTACACTAAAATTCATTGGTGTTGTTGTTTTTCCTCTTGTATCACTTGTCGGTATAACTTCACTTAAAACTATCGAATTGGTTTCTTCTAAATTTAATGATAAATTACCTAGTATCAATTGATTTACAGAATCTCCTTCTATACTCACTGTTAAGATTGCATAGGATGTACCAACTATAATTAATATTAGACCTAATAACGCTAATATTATATATGATTTGTTTTTCTTCATATATGTCTCTCCTTATTATGTTTTAAGTATATCATTTAATTTATTTCTTTTCAATAAAAAAAGAAACTATAGAGAAACAATGAAATTTTCTATTGCATAATCTATTTGTGTGGTTCCTTTTTTTACATTTAAGTCAATTGTTGCTAGTGATTTAATTGATTGAATCAAATTTTCTTTAGGGTAATTTCTAATATTACCTAGGGATATTTTCACTCGATATGGATGAGCTTTAAGAGTACTTGCTATTTCATCTTGGCGATAATTTTTTTCATCTAAAATAGCTACTTGAAGTAGAAAGTGAAATTGATTAGCCATTAAACCTATGATAGCTAAAGGTTCTACTCCTAACGTCTTTAAGTCAGCATATATTTTCAAAGCTTTAGCCTTGTTTTTTGAAATAATATTAGTCATAAGTTCAAAAATATAATCGTCATCATCGTTTATTTTTTTCACAACTATTCTTCTAATATCATCTTCGTTAATCTCTTTAGTATCGAGTTTATAAAGCTCTAACTTTTCACATTCTTGAATTAATTTACCAATATCGTTATGACAATACTCAAGTAATAATTCACTAGCTTTATTATCTATTTTATAATCATTAAGTTTCTCTTTGATTAGGTCTTTTTGATTTACTTCAGCTGATAATAACTTAGTTTGTTTTTTTACTTCTTTAACAACTTTTTTCCGCTCATCTAACTTATCAGTTATTATTAGAAGAATATGATCTTCATTAGGGTTAGATAAATATTTAAAAAGGTGTTTTTCTGTTTTTTCTTCTAATTTTTCACTATTTAAGAAATTAGAACTTCGACTAACAATTAATTTCTTAGGTGTTAAAAAAGAATATGTATCTAAATCTTCTAATATATCATCAAGTGTTTGAATTGTTAAATCATAGGTTGTTAACATATCTTCACTCAATTTATGTTCCTTAAATAGTTTAGAAATATTTTTTTTGATAATGTATTCATTATTGGTTACTAACAAATAATTCATTAATTGATTTCCTTTTTTATTTCTTCTAGGATGTTTTCCAGGTTAGTGATGTCTTTTCCAGCGCCTGATGCAAAGGTGTTACTTCCTCCACCATTACCATTAGTTTTACTAGTTATTAATTTAATAATATTTCCAGAATGTACATTACTGGTACTCCTAGCTGTAAAATTAACTGAATTTTCATCTTTAACATTCGCAAATAAAACAAAAGCCTCTCCTAATTGATTGACTAGTTCATCAGCTACTACCTTTAACACCTGCGAATCTTGATTATCTACTTTTAAGATAATTGTTTTTATTCCATTAATTTCACTTTGATGTTCTAAATATTTAGATAAGTCATTAGTAGCGTTTTGTTGTTTTTGTTCTATATATGTTTTTTCCAGTTTTTTAACTTCATTTTGGATATATTCTAATTCATTTTTATTGAAAACCACATCTTGATATGAAGTTGGTTTATCATTATTAATGTCTACATCGAATACTAAATCAATACCTTCAACTTTAGCCTTAGTCATAATTGTCTTAGCTTTCATCAATTGTTTAATCATTTCGTCATTGTATGGTTTAATTTGTAAAAATAAGGCGTTTTCAATGTATAATCCTGTTGTTGCTTCAATACGATATGTATTACTTCCAATTGAAGAACAACTAATAATAGCAAACCTTTTAATATCTTTCGTGTTTCTTATATGAGTCCCCCCGCATAATTCAATTGAATCTCCTAGTTGTACTACTCTAACATCATCTTTATATTTTTCTGAGAATAATGCCAGGGCTCCTTTGGCTTTAGCTTCATCAATTTTCATTTCTTCTGTATAACTCATTACTGATGAAGAAATTATTTCATTAACTCTATTTTCTACTTGTAATAATTCATCATCCATAATTTTATTTGTATAAGTAAAATCAAATCTTAATTTCTCACTATCAACTGAACTACCTGCTTGTTTAATGGTATCAGATACAATTGTTCTTAGAGCATATTGTAACAAGTGAACACTACTGTGATTTCTTTCAATTTGTTCTCTTCTTTCTTTATCAAGTACTAACTCACAATCATCTTTAAGAGTAATTTTTCCTTTTAATATTTTTACTTTGTGAACATGTTGCCCATTAGGTCCTTTGAAACAATCAGTTACTCTTGCTTTGAAATTTTTACCAATAATCATACCAGTGTCGTTAATTTGCCCTCCACTAGTTGCATAAAAACATGTTTTCTTTAAAACAACGTATCCTTCTTTTTCTAATTCTTTTACTAGTTCGTCTTCTTTGACCAAGGCTATGACACTACTCTTCATTTCATACTGGTCATACATAAATGTTGATTCTTTTTGTAAAGACATTAGAGCTTCTTGCTGTGTTTGGAAAGAATTATTTTTCTTCATATTAGCTTTGGCTAATTTTTTTTGTTCTTCCATGTACTGTGTGAATTCTTCTTTTGAAACACTAAAGCCTTTTTCTTCTAAATATTCTTCTGTTAACTCAAATGGAAACCCATATGTATCGTATAATTTAAATGCATCGCTACCAGAAATGGTCTTATCTAATGATTCGTCCATTAATTGATATAATCTTTTTTCTCCAGACGATAATGTTTGATGGAACAATCTCTCTTCAGCAACTATTTGTGTTTTAACAACACCTTGTTTTTCTTCTAAATAAGGATATGCTTCTTTCATAGTTTCAACGACACTACTGACTAACTTATACATGAAAGGTTCATTTAAACCAATCTTTTTCCCCATACGGACACTTCTTCTTAATAATCTTCTTAGAACGTAGCCTCTTCCAATATTTTCGAAATATGCTCCGTCAGCTAAAGCGAATGTTAAGGCTTTTATATGATCAGCAATGATTTTATATTCTTTTTGACCTTCGTACAATGTATCTGTTAAATTTTCAACTCCTTGAATAATTGGAAATAATAAATCAGTATCAAAGTTACTATCAGCATCTTGAAATATTGAACACCATCGTTCAAGACCTGCACCAGTATCAATATTTTTATGTGGTAGTTCTTTGTAGTGATTTCTAGCTAAATCTTTTTTAGCATTATACTGACTGAATACATTATTCCAAATTTCAACATACCTTTCTTGTTCTTCATCTTTAAAGAAATTTTCTAAAGCTTTATTATCTTGATCGTATTTTTCACCACGGTCATAAAATATTTCTGTATCTGGTCCACATGGTCCCTCTCCTATTTCCCAAAAGTTTCCATCTAGCTTTGCTATGTGACTTTCTTCTACTCCAAGCGACAACCATTTATCAAAGGTTTTTTGATCTTTAGTATAAACTGTAAAATACAATTTATCTTTTGGTATTGCAAACCATTTTTCACTAGTTAGTAGCTCATAAGCCCACTCACATGCTTCTTCTTTGAAATAGTCTCCGATTGAAAAATTACCCATCATTTCAAAAAAAGTTTGATGTCTTTTGGTAACTCCTACATTTTCTATGTCGTTAGTTCTAATACACTTTTGAATAGTAGTTATTCTTTTGTTTTCAGGGATTACTGATCCATCAAAGTACTTTTTTAATGGTGTTACTCCGGCATTAACCCATAATAAGCTATTATCATTAATAGGTACCAAAGGTGCACTTTCGATTATTTCATGATTTTTTTCAACAAAGAAAGAAAACCACATTGTTCTTATTTCATTATGTGTCATTTTACGCATTTTCATCTACTCCTTTTGTTAAAATTTTATCTATTTGCTTATATAAGTCATTAAAAGTCCCATTATTTAACAAATAAAAGTCAGCAATAGAAATTGGTCCACCTTTATTAAGTTTTTCAATTTCTGATGTGTCTCTTGTTTTTATTTCTTCGTTATTAAGTGGTCTAAGTGGTCTAATAGCGACACGCTCATGTCTTAGTTTTTTATCCACTACAATTGAGATAAGTTGAATATTAGGATATGTTTCTTTTAAAACTAAATACTCTTCCCATGAATATAAACCATCAATAATTACATCGCCTTCAACTAATAGTCTTTTGATTTTAGGAAGTGATAAAATAGCCATTGCTGCCATACCATGATCTTCTCTTAATTTTTCACGCATATATTTTTCATTTTCTGGTGTTATTTCTAAAGTAGCTTTAGTTAGTTCTTCAATTACAACTCCCCCAAAATATACTTTATTAAAGTTCTTTTGTTCTAAATAATCTGTAACAACACTTTTACCACTACCACTCATACCTACTACGGCGAATAATTTATTCATTTTTACTTCCTCCTAATATTACTTGACTTGCTTCTCTTAATTTGTCTAAACTTGTATTCTCAATTTTATGATTATATTTATTATACCGTAAAAAGTCATTTTCTGTTAGATGTTTTTGTTGTTTTTCTGTTAGTTGTGATAAATAATTGACTCTTTCAATTAAAATAGTAGTTGTATCGAATTTAGTATTCAATGTTTCTATTTCTTCTACTAGTCTAATATCAGTTACAATACCTACATCAAAATATAAATCTAGTATCTCAATTTCTTCAATTAAGTTATTAATTAAGTAATCTTTTTTATGAAGTTTTTCTTTGATTACTTCAATACCTAAAGTTTGAAGTAAATCTCTTGGTTTATTATCCATATCACCATTCCAACCAAAATGATTTTTACAAATCTCATATAAAGGTCTTGTTACTTTTAAAAGGCAAGATTTTTTACCTAGTTTATTTAGTTCTTCTTGTAATAGATAACCTAATTCATCTTTTCCACTACCTGATGTTCCTGTGATTAAATATAATTTCATAATATCCTCCTTAAAACAAAAAAAAGACCATTCTCTAGGAGCGTTTAAAACGCGGTACCATCCTAGTTTTGGTCTTAATTTAGATAACGGTATTCCCGATGAAACTCAAAAGTAGCTTCACTAGTAACTTATATCAATTCGCACCATACATTGACTCTCTTAATAAGTTATTGCTAGTTAATAGTCTTTATCACTGTTTCTTAATAACTAAGTATATCTTATCAAATACTATTTATTATTTCAAGTAGTATTCTATTATTATTTAAGTTATAATTGATTTAGGTGATGTATAAATGTACACAATTGACAATGATATTGAAAATATATTAGTTATTAAAAATTCTAAGTTTATTACTTATTTGTTTTATATTAGTGATAAAAATGAAGCTATTAAACATATTAACAGGGTTCAAAAAGAAAATATTAGTGCTAGTCATGTTTGCTATGCATTTAAAACTCTTGATGAAGTTAAGTTTAGTGATGATGGAGAACCCAAAGGTACAGCTGGTCTACCACTTATTTCAATCATTGAAAAAAATAATCTTATTAACATATTAGTTATTGTTGTTAGATATTTTGGTGGTATTAAGTTAGGTGCAGGAGGATTAATTAGAGCTTATGGTAATAGTTTTAAAGAAGCTTTAAGTGTAATAACTAAAGTAGAATTAAAAGATATAGATAAATATGAAATTGTTTTTAGTTATGAAGTTCAACAAAATATTGATTATATATTAAAAGATAGTGAAATTATTAGTAAATTATATACTGATAAAATTTCTTATATCATCTTAACTGATAATTTTTTGATTACCAAATTGCAAAAATTAAATATTACTACAAAGTATATCGAAACAATAAAAAAAAGAGTATTAAACTCTTAACATGATATTTCTGGAGTATAAAAAATTGCACCTTCAGATGTTTCTGGATAAAGTCCATCTGATAGATAGTGATGGTAATAAACGGCATTTATTCTTGTTTCATCATATGTTTTAATGTATGTTTCTTGATATGTTCTATTATCATAAAAATAACGCCATAGCTGGATATAATCTAGTTGGTATTCTTGTCCTAAATCTATTATTACTTCTTTATTAATAGCTGGATTATACGTAGCATAAAAATGTGTATTTGTATCGCCATCAGTTATTCTTATAAATGGATATGCAGGACTTAGTTCAGTACCTATTACTGATTTACCAAGCGCTACATTTGTACCTTTAACAACAGCTTTCAATTCTACTATATGATTGTAAGCAGATTTAACACTTCCATCTGGCAATATAGATTTATTTGACCCTACAACTATATATCTTACGTTTACTGGACAATCAGCTTTTTGATTTTCTACTGATAGCTCACTTAATTGTTTATCTATATCTTCATAAATACGATCATTTTGATCTTTATTAGCAGACATAGTCGAAATTAATAAAATTAAAACAATAGATGACATTATTAAAACACCATAAACAATTGTTGAAATAGCAAAACCTTTATTATTCATATTATCACCATTTATAGTATATCATAAATAACAACCCATTTGTCACCATATTTTCTTTCTTTGTAAATAGGTAATGTTATGTCTTTTAGTTTTGTATAGTCGTCACTTTCACATACAATTAAAGCATCATCATTAGCTAAGTTATACTCTAATATTAGATTAATTGCATCTTTAATATAATCTGTTTTATATGGTGGATCTAGGAAAATCATATCTAATTTTATATTATTATCTTTTAAGTATATTAGGGATTCAATAAAACCTTTATTAAGTAAAGTCGTTTTCTCTTCAATTTTTAAGTCTTTAATATTAGCTTTTAGAATATCAAACATCTTTTTATTATTATCGACTAAGTAACAATGAGAACTTCCGTTACTAATAGCTTCTATTCCTAAGGAACCACTTCCTGCGAATAAATCTAGAACAATAGCACTAGGAATTTTACTTTGAATCATGCCAAACATTGATTCTTTTACCCTACTAATTGTTGGTCTTGTTCCTACTACATCATGCCCTTTTAGAATTCTTCCCTTTAAGAAACCACTAATGATTTTCATAACACTTTCTCCCTTTCGTTAAGTTTTTAAATCTTTTATTTATCTCTTTTACAAACTGTTCTATTTCTTCTTCTAATATAAGATACCTTTGATATGCTTCGTTTTTATCTAGAGACTCTTTACTCCTTTTATCTTTATAATTTTGATAGAGATTTATTTGATTTAGTAAATCTTTATCTGTAAGTAATTGTTGTTCTAGTACTTTGTATTCTTTAAAAATAGTTTCTTGTTCTAATAAATCTAATATTTCTGTCAATTTCTTTTCCATCATAGTTTTATTTTATCATATTAAAGACAAATAAAAAAGAACTTCATTTCATTATTTCCATGAATGTCCTTACTAATTCAATATTTCGTGATAGTTTATTTATACGATCAGTTGGTGTTAGTTGATAAGCTTTTTTCATTTCTTCTTCCATATATTTAATATTACTAGGGTCTCTGTTTAAATACTTGTACCAATGGGAATTTTCTCTTAAGTAACGGTATAAATTCGGATTGTTTTTAATTTTTAATTGTAATTCAAGTGTCATTAATCATCCATATTTTGGTATGTCGTTCTTCTCTCATATTCATTAGAAACAGGACTATTATCTTTTCCTATTCCTAAATCTTGAACTATACCTATTGCTTTTTGTAATCCCGTTACACCTTTTCTCACTGTTTCTAAATCCATTTTTTTCACCATATTAAAGACATCTTGAAATGATGTGCTTGGTGTTGTTTTTTCATTTGTTAAATACTTATTCCATATTGTTTCATCTTCTCCATAAACATCATATATTTCATAGTATTTTTGAAATGACATCTCTCCATCGTTTATTTTTTTTAGTAAATTTGGATTGTTTTTCATGAACTCTTTGAATTGTTCTTTTGACATATTACCACCTAATTATTTATATGTTTTATCCAGTGTAAAAATGACAAATAATATCTAGCGTATGTAACTTATTGATGATATAATATTAAAAAAGGAGGTATGTATGAAAAAATTTTTAATCACATTAATTATTTTAGGAGGTCTTGCTTATCTAGGTTTCACTTTTGTTTACCCTATGTTTTTTAATGAAATCGGTGAAGATGAATGGCATATTTTAGTATTAAATGAATACTTAAATGTAAGACAAACTCCTTCTGTTGATTCAACACAAATAGATACTATTTATAAGGATGAAAAATATCGCGCTGTCGAAGTCAATACTGAGGATGATAAATATTATTGGTATAAAATTGAACTTGATAATGGGAAAGTTGGATGGACAGCGAATACTAAAGATGAACTTTATTTGACTGATTATAATAATCCACATGATATTAAAACCCCAGAAATTAAGTTTTTCACTCCAGAATTAAGTGTTAATACAATTGATGATATTACTTATGATCATTTAGAGGTAATTGATGATAGTGATGATTATACAATTAATCATGTAGTATTACATGAAGCTACTAAAAATCAATATTGGATACGTTATACAGTTGAGGACAAAGGTGGAAATAAAATCGAGAAGACACAAAGAATTTTATTTAAGACAAATCCTAGCGCTGATTTAGTACAACCATTTTAATTAAACTTTGCATGAATATGCAGAGTTTTTTCTTTGAATTAAATTATTTAAACTAAAAGAAGAGCATTTCTACTCTTCTTCAATAAAGTCATCAATAGTCATTAGTCTTTCATCTATTTCTTTTAATGAAATTTTTTTGGTTTCAACAATATTTTCTTCATCTATTGTTTGATTATTGATTGCCTGTTCTAAACCTTTTTTTATAAATGTTTGGCTTATATATTCTTTTGTAATGCTAGTTCCTGTTGAGTAACGATCTGCTACTTTAAATTCTGTTAGTTTCACTTCATTTATTTCTGATGTTTTCAAACCAATTATTGACTTTGTTTCAGTAGTAAAAGTGTTAATTACTTTATATGGATTTGATTTTATTTCTTTTATTATCATTAATCCACGTCTAGCACGCGATGTTTTTTCAAACTCTGTTAACTTAACACGTTTAGCGGTTCCTTTATCTGTAACAATAGAAATGTATTCTATTTCATTACTATTAAAGTTAGTCATAGCTACTAAATTGTCATTTTTTAGATTTATGGCCTTTACTCCACTTGTTCTAAGACCTACTAATGGTACTTCTTGTTTATCAAACCATAAACCATATCCAGAATCAGTTGAAATAAAGATATCGTTATGAAGTGCTATACTAACTGATACTAATTTTGCATTTAGTTTTAACTTCATACACGTAACAGGTTTAGTATAACGTGATACTGCGAAATCTTTTAAAGCTGTTTTCTTAATAAGTCCATCTGATGATGCTAATATAACTTCTAAATTAGTATTAAAATCTTTTACTAAAGTTGAGAAAATTATTTCTTCACTTTCATCAATCTTAATGACGTTACTAATATGTTTCCCTAAATCCTTCCATTTTGTATCTGGAATAATATGAACTGGAACATATAAAAAGTTACCTAGGCTTGTAAATAATAAAACTGTATCGATTGTATTAGCTTCGTATTTACCTATTATGTAGTCATTTTCTTTAAGTGTAGGTTCATCATCAGTTGCTTGATAACTTCTAAGACTAGCTCTTTTAATATAGCCATCTTTTGTTACTAAAACAATTACGTCTTCTTTAGCAATTAAATCTTCAGCATCTATTTTCAACTCTGTAACTTCTGCTTTTATTTCACTACGACGAGGTGAGGCATATTCTTTCTTAACTTTTTTTAATTCTTCCTTCATTACTTGGTGTAAGATATCTTCACTGTTAAGTATAGATTCAAGACCAGCAATTATTTTCTTTAAGTTATCTAATTCCTCTTCTAATAAGACAACATCTGTATTAGTTAATTTATATAATTGTAACATTACAATAGCTTCAGCTTGTAATTCACTAAAATTATATTCTTTAACTAAGTTATCTTTTGCGTTTGTTTTATTTTTACTCGCTCTAATAGTTTTTATTACTTCATCTAATATTGATAGGCATTTGATAAGTCCTTCAACAATATGATATCTAGCTTTGGCGTGTTCTAAGTCAAACTCAGTTCTTCTTACCACTACTTCTTTTTTGTGAGCAATATAAGCATCGAGTATTTCTAGGATACCTAATAATTTTGGTCTTCTGTTAACAATTGATACCATATTAAAATTATAACTTATTTGTAAATCAGTATTTTTAAGTAAGTAGTTTAAAATAAGTTCTTTATTCATATCTTTTTTTAATTCAACTACTATTCTTAGCTGTTTATCTGATTCATCTCTTACTTCAATAATACCATCTATTTTCTTATCAATTCTAATCTCATCAATTTTACGAACTAAATTAGCTTTATTAACTTCATATGGTATTTCAGTAATAATTAAATTATTTTTTGTTTTTTCCTCGATAAATTCTGTTTTACTTCTAACAATTACTCTTCCGCGCCCTGTTTCGTAAGCTTCCTTGATACCTGCGATTCCTTCAATAATAGCACCTGTTGCGAAATCTGGTCCTTTAACAATGTCCATAATTGTTTCTAATCGACAATTAGGACTGTCTATTCTCTTGATTGTAGCATCAATTATTTCTTCTAGATTATGTGAAGGAATGTTTGTAGCATAACCTGCTGAGATACCTGTTGTTCCACTTACTAAAAGGTTTGGATACTTTGCTGGCAGAACAGTTGGTTCTAAAATCGTGTCATCAAAGTTAGGTGCAAACATAACTGTATTTTTATCTATATCTTTTAATAATTCATTACTAATTTTTGATAATCTTGCTTCAGTGTAACGATAAGCAGCAGGTGAATCTCCATCTATACTACCGTTATTACCGTGCATATCAACATAAGGGTGTAACATCTTCCAATCCTGGCTCATACGGACCATTGCATCGTAAATAGATGTATCTCCATGTGGATGATAATTACCAATTACATCTCCTACCGTTTTAGCACTTTTACGGTAATTTTTATCATGAGTATTGCGTTCTTTAAACATTGAATAAAGTATTCTTCTTTGAACTGGTTTTAAACCGTCACGAACATCAGGAATAGCTCGGTCTTGAATAATATATTTAGAATATCGTCCAAATCGTTCTCCCATGATTTCTTCTAAGGAGTAATCAAATATTTTTTCAACGATTGTTTTGTCATGTTTCTTAGTTTTAACCATTTTATCACTCCTTATATTTTATAATCATCTTCTAATGAGAATTCTACATTTTCTTCTATCCAGTTTTTACGAGGTTCAACGCTATCTCCCATTAAAATACTTACTCTTTTTTCAGCAAGTAGGGCATCATCTATTTTAACTCTGATTAAAGTTCTTGATTCTCTGTTCATTGTTGTTTTAGCAAGTTGATCAGCGTTCATTTCCCCTAACCCTTTATATCTTTGTAACTCATACTTCTTATTATCACCAATAACTTCTTTTAATTCTTCTGTTGTGTAAACATATTTTACTTCTTTTCCCATAGTTACTTTAAATAATGGAGGAAGTGCAATATATAGTTTTCCCGCTTCTATAAGTGGTTTCATATAACGATAGAAGAATGTTATTAATAAGCACTGAATGTGTGCTCCATCATCATCAGCATCGGTCATAATGATTACTTTATTATACTCAATATCATTAATATCAAAGTCACTTCCAACACCTGCGCCTATTGTATATATCATGGTGTTAACTTCTTCATTTTTCAATATATCTTCCATGCGAGCTTTTTCAGTATTAATTACTTTACCTCTAAGTGGTAAGATGGCTTGGAAAGTACGATCTCTTCCTTGCTTTGCTGAACCACCGGCTGAATCTCCTTCGACTAAGAAT
>CAYJHB010000011.1:0-22446 GCA_964370105.1 uncultured Muribaculaceae bacterium
GGGATTTGACTAAAAATGAATATATTGTTAATATGAAAAATAAGGTTGTTTATAATTATATTGAAGAACCTGATAAAATTTTGCTTAATAACGCACAAGAAGATTTAAATTTAAGTGAAGCCGAAATTTTGTTCGGTGATATGGTGGAAATAGAAAATTAAGAAAAGAGGAAATGATTATGAATATGCAAGCTTTGATGAAACAAGCTCAAAACATGCAAAAGGAAATGTTAAAGTCTAAAGAGGAAATTGACAATACTTCTTTTTTAGAAGAAAATGAAATGGTTAAGTTAAATATTAATGGTAAAAAGGAAGTTTTATCTATTGAAATAAAAAATAAAGATTCTTTTGAAACTGATGATTTGGATATGTTGGAGGATTTAATTGTGGTAGCTTTGAATAAAGCAAATCAACAAGTTGATAAATTAACAGAACAAAAAATGGGCAAATTTAGTTCAATGCCTGGAATGTTTTAGGTGATATTATGTATCCTAAAGCTATGGAAGAATTGATAGAAAGTTTAAAGTCATTACCTGGTGTAGGTGGAAAAACAGCTGAGAGATATTGTTTTTCTATTATGCAAATGGATAATGATAGAATTGATGTTCTTTTGGAAAGTATTAAGGCTGTTAAGTCTGATATTCACAAGTGTAGTGTATGTAATTCTCTTACTGATAGTAATATTTGTAATATATGTGATGATGAATTTAGAGATTCGTCACTTCTTTGTGTAGTTGAGGATTACAAATCGGTTGTTTTGTTTGAAAAATTAGGAACTTTTAAAGGAATGTATCATGTGCTTGATAGCTTAATTAATCCTTCAGAAGGAGTTAATCCAGAGGATATTGGGTTAGATAAACTATTGGATCGTATTAAAACTAATAATTTTAAGGAAATAATTATTGCTGTTAAGCAGTCAATTGAAGGGGAGACAACTTCGTTATATATTAGCAGATTATTGGATGACTCTAAATTATCTGTAACTCGTTTGGCGAGTGGAATTCCTATGGGGGCTGATATGGAATATGTTGATATTATGACCTTAGAAAGAGCTATAAATGACCGTAAAAAAATAGCATAATCAATCGTTTCTTACATAGTTTTTATTGAGGTGAACTATGAAATATATAATTGGTTTTGCTAAAAGATTTGTTTTAGGTGCTTTTATTTTATATGGTTATAATTTAATAGCTGTAGCGTTTAATATGATTATACCTATAAATTTATATTCTGTTGGAATAATGGGGCTATTAGGTATACCTGGGCTTTTTGCTCTTATATTTGTTAAAATAATGATTTTTTGAGGGGGATATTATGTTTGCTGAATTAGAAAAACACCAACCTGTATTATATAAATATTTGATTGATTCGATTGGCAAGCGTAATTTAGTTTCTCATGCTTATTTATTTGAATATGATGATTTTGATAGTGCTTATAATTTTGTAAAGCAATTTGCAAAATTTTTATTATGTTCCGAGAATGATAATAGTATAAAATATTTAATTGATACTAATCAATATAAAGATTATTATGAAGTTGTTACAGATAAGCAAACAATAAAAAAAGAGGAAATATTGCTATTGCAAAATGAATTTAAAACAAAGCCTCTTAGAAAATACAAGATGTATGTAATAACAGATGCTTCAAAATTAACAACCTCTTCAGCTAACACGTTATTAAAATTTTTGGAAGAGCCAGAAGATGGAGTTGTAGCTGTATTGCTATGTAGAAATAAATATCAAATAATTGAAACAATAAGATCAAGATGTCAATTGTTTTCTTTAACTTTTAATATTAATAGTACTCCTAATGAGGAGTTGATAATAAAGTTCTTAGAAGATATATATATAAATAAATATTTCTTTTTTACAAGTGATTATTTGCAAAAATATTCTTTTTTAGAAGATAAAATAAAATTAATAGAAATATGTCAACATATGGTAGTGTTTGTTTCGAAATATTTGTCTGGAAAGATTGAATGTGAAAATATATTATCTAAAATGGAAAATAGTGATATAATTAGGCTGTCGTTACAAATATACAATTATATAGATATTTTAAAATATAATGTTAATTTAAAATTGGCAAATGATAAATTTATTTTAGATTTGATTGAGGTGATTTCATGTATGAAGTAGTTAAAGTTAATTTAATAGAGGGACAAAGAGGTTATTTTTTTGATAGAAATAAACTTGCTATAAAAAAAGGAGATAGAGTTATTGTTGATACAATTAGAGGAACTCAGTTTGGAATAGTGACATCTGATATTTTAACTTTTAGTGAAGATAAGCTTGTTTTTCCACTGAAACTTGTTTTAAGGATTGCTACTAATGATGATATTGTTAAAAATAACAGTAATATTCAAGAAGAAAAGAAGGCTTTAGATAGTGCTATTCAATTTGCAAAAGAGTTAAAACTTGAAATGAGATTTATTGATGCTGATTTCACGTTAGATAAAAGTCAGTTATTATTTCATTATGTTGCTGATGATAGAGTTGATTTTAGAGAACTAGCTAAGAAGTTAGCACAATTATATAAAACGAGAATTGAGCTTCGTCAAATTGGTGTAAGAGATAAAGCTCGTGAAGTCGGTGGAATAGGTCCTTGTGGTCGACTATTATGTTGTAATTTATTTTTAACTGACTTTGCTAGTGTTTCAATTAATATGGCTAAGAATCAACTTTTATCATTGAATCCTACGAAAATAAATGGTGTTTGTGGCAGACTTTTATGCTGTTTAAATTATGAAGATGATACATATACTGACTTAAAAAGAGCATTGCCTAAAATTGGAGAGATTGTTAAAACTCCTGATGGAAAAGGAAAGGTTGTTGAAATTAATCCAGTCAAGAGTATTTATAAAGTAGAGATAGGTCCTAATAGAAATATCGTTGAAGTTAAAGTAGATTGTAATGAAAAAAATAATTGATTTGGTAGGTTCAAAAAATAAGAAAATTGTTAGTGATTCTGAATCGTTTAGATATGGCATGGATTCCATTTTGTTAACAAAATTTGTTGATGTTTATCAAAAAGATAAGTTGATTTTGGATATAGGTACTGGTAATGGTGTTATTCCTCTTCTGTTAAGTGAGAAGACTAATGCTCATATTATTGGTGTGGAAATTCAAGAGAGTAGTGGTAGTGATGCAATTGAATCTGTTAAATTGAACAATAAGTGTGATCAAATTGATATTGTAATTGATGACATAAATACATTTTTTTTAGCATCAAAACCTAATTTATATGATATTATTACAGTTAATCCTCCATATTTTAATTCGGGGAAAAGTACACCTAGGTTGAGCGAACAAATAGCTCGTCATGAAATATGCTTGACTGTGGATAATATTTTTACTATCGCAAGAAAACTCTTGAAAAATAATGCTTTTTTGTATATAATATATCGAACTGAAAGACTTGGGGATATTTTTGAAGTTGCTAGTAAATATAATTTAGCTGTTAAAAAAATATCTTTTGTACATGATACTGTTGATAAACCAGCGGAGTTGTGTTTAGTAAAGTGTTGTAAAAATGGGAAATCTGCGGGTTTAATTATCACAGAACCAATTATAGTGAGGAATGTATAGTATGAGTGTTAATAAGGGATTTTTATATTTGGTTTCTACTCCAATTGGTAATTTAGAAGATATTACTTATCGTTCTGTTAAAATATTAAAAGAAGTTGATGCTATTTTATGTGAAGATACTAGAGAAACTGGCAAATTATTAAAGTATTTAGAAATAACGAAGAAAATGATCGCATGTCATGAACATAATGAAGATAAAATTAAAAGTAAAGTTTGTGATATGTTGAATGATGGGTTTAATATTGCTTTAGTTACTGATAGGGGTACTCCTGTTATAAGTGATCCAGGTTATCTTGTAGTTAAAGAAGTAATTAAAAATAATTTTGAAGTATTTGCTTTGCCTGGTCCTACTGCGTTTGTACCAGCTTTAATTTCTTCTGGAATTGAGCCGTCACCTTTCTTGTTTTATGGTTTTTTAAATTCTAAAAATAGCAAGAGAGAAAAAGAATTGGTATCTTTAAGTAATTATTCTGCTACTTTAATATTTTATGAAGCACCACATCGTATATATGAAATGTTACATAGTATTAGCAAGGTATTAGGTAATAGATATATATGTATTACAAGAGAAATTACTAAATTATATGAGGAAAAAATCAATGGATATATTGATGATATTATTGCTGAAGGTAAAGAAATTAAGGGTGAACTTGTTGTTATAGTTGAAGGAAATAAAGAAACTGTCAAATATGATGAGATGTCTATTATGGAACATATTAATTTATATTTAGAAGAAAATTCCAATGTGATGGATGTTATTAAAATTGTAGCAAAAGAAAGAAATGTACCTAAATCTGTTGTATATAAAGAATATCATAACAAAGGAGAGAGGAAATGAAATTAGTTGTTGGACTTGGTAATCCTGGTAAAATGTATGAGATGACACGTCATAATGTTGGATTTATAATGGTTGATAAATATAGAACAATAAATAACTTAGGTGATTATAGAATTAAATATAATGGTGAGTATATTGAATCTTTTATTAGAGGTGAGAAAGTTATTTTTTTAAGACCGCTTTCTTATATGAATTTATCGGGCGAAGTAATTAAAAAATATGTTGATTACTTTGATATTGATATCAATGATGTTTTGATTGTTCATGATGATAAAGATATTAGTTTGGGAAATGTTAAACTCAAGACTAGTGGAAGTAGTGGTGGTCATAATGGTTTGTTAAATATTGAAAATAAAATATGTACTCGAAATTATAAGAGAATAAAAGTAGGAATTTCTAATAATACTAATATAGAATTAAAAGATTTTGTTTTAGGAAAATTTACTTTGGAAGAACAAAAAACTTTAGCTGAAGTTTCTGACATGGTGATAGATTCAATAAATCTATTTATTATAGGGGATTTTGAATCTGCAATGCAAAAATATAATAAGAAAGAATCTAAATTATGAGTTTTATAGATAGTAAAATTAATATTGATTTAAGTAAAGATAAGGGTATCATTGGTGTGACTGATGACTTTTTTGCGTTGTATATAAACAAATTGTTGAAGCAAGAAAATAGAGATATTTTAATTGTTACTAATACTTTATATGAAGCAAATAAGTTGTATAATGCCATTTCTTGTTGTATTAATAATTCTTTTTTATTTCCTATGGATGATTTTTTAGCAAGTGAAGCTATAGCTATAAGCCCTGATTTTTTAGTATCACGTTTGGATACAATTAATCAAACATATAATGTGCAAAATAAAGTGATAATTACTAATTTAACTGGTTATTTACGTTTTTTACCAAGTAAAAGCGATTACAAAAAACATATTATGAATATTAAAATTAATCAGGAGATAGGTCCAAAAGCTTTAGTTAATAAATTTACTGATATGGGTTATATTAGAGAGACAATTGTAAATAGTACAGGTGAACTTGGTGTTAGAGGATTTGTAATTGATATTTTTCCAATTAATGAAACTAAGCCTGTTCGTTTTGAATTTTTTGGTGATACAATTGAATCAATACGATATTTTGATGATGAAACTCAAAAGTCATTAGAAGAAATCACAGAAATTACAATTTATCCTTATTCAGAAATGTTGATTGATAATGAAGCTGCTATTTTCCATAAAGATTATAGTCTATACTATGACAATCCAGTTAATATTGAAAAATATTTAAATGATCCAATTACCATTTACAAGGATTATAATCAAATTAAGACTGCTTATGTTAATATGCTTGGGGAAATTAATGAATATAAAGCTTTGAAGGACGTTGCTTTTGTGGGCGAATATATGCATTCTTTAGAAGTTGTTGTAAGTAATGATCCTTTTCATTATTTATCAGTTGATAATATATCAGATGATATAAATGGAAATGGTTTTGTTTCTTATGATGTTAAGGAAGCGCCTAAATTTAATGAGAATATTAAGGCTATTAATAAATATATTAGTGATTCTTTATATGATGGGTTTACTGTAATTCTTTCACTAAAAGATTATCAAATCAAAAATTTTACAAAGCATCTAGCGTCTGATTTTATCATTACTGGTTTGGATACAATATATGAAAATAAGTTGAATATTATCGATGAATCTTTTAATAAAGGATTTATATTTAAAAAGAATATTGTATTAACTCCATTCGAATTATTTATTGAGGTAAGAGAAAAAAAATATAAATCATCTTATAAGCAAGGTAAAAAATTAACTGATTTATCAAAGATTGAAATTGGAGATTATGTTGTTCATAATATTCACGGGATCGGTCAATATAATGGAATAAAGACTTTGAATCAAGGTATTTATATCAAGGACTATTTAGAAGTTTTATATGCTAAAGGTGATAAATTATATATTCCTGTTGAAAAAATTGATATACTTCATAAATTTACTGGTAAGGAGGGAGTGGCACCTAAAATTCATTCTTTGGGCGGTGATGAATGGCAAAAAACAAAGCAACGTGTTAAAAATAAGGTAAAAGACATTGTTGATAAACTTTTGAAACTTTATGCAGAACGTGAATTAGCAAGAGGATTTGCATTTGCTAAAGATGGTGTTTTACAACAACAGTTTGAAAGTGATTTTAATTATGAATTAACTCGCGATCAAAAATCATCTTTAATTCAAATTAAAAGTGATATGGAAGCTATTCAACCTATGGATAGATTATTATGTGGTGATGTTGGTTATGGTAAAACTGAAGTGGCTTTTTGCGCTATTATGAAGGCAGTTGCTAGTTCTAAACAAGTCTTGTATTTGTGTCCAACAACTATTTTATCTAATCAACACTATCAAAATGCATTAATCAGATTTAAGAACATACCTATTAATATAGCAATTCTTAATAGATTTTCTACGACAAAGGAAGTGAAAAAAATCATTGATGGGTTGAAAGAGGGGACGATTGATGTTGTCTTTGGAACGCATAGACTGCTTAGTTCAGATATTAAACCTAAGGATTTAGGGCTTTTAATTATTGACGAAGAGCAAAGATTTGGTGTATTACATAAAGAAAAATTGAAGGATTATAAGAAAAATGTTGATGTTTTAACTTTAACTGCTACACCAATACCGCGAACTTTGCAAATGTCTATGGTTGGAATAAGAAGTCTTAGTTTAATAGAAACTCCACCTGTAGATAGGCATCCGGTTCATACTTACGTAATTGAGGAAAATCCACAAATTATCAAAGATGCCGTTTATAAAGAATTATCACGTGATGGGCAAGCGTTTATTTTATATAATAGAGTTGAGTTTATAGAAAATAAACGAGATGAGTTACAAAGTTTACTGCCTGATGCTAAGATTATTGTTGCACACGGTAAATTAACAAAGCAACAATTAGAAGATGTTATGTTAAAATTTATTAATCATGAATATGATGTAATGCTATGTTCTACTATTATTGAAACTGGAATTGATATCCCTAATGCTAATACATTAATAATATTGGAAGCTGAAAAATTTGGTTTAAGTCAATTATATCAAATAAGGGGTAGAGTAGGTAGAAGTTCAAGACTAGCTTATAGTTACTTAATGTATAGTAAAAATAAGGTGTTAACAGATACAGCTATTAAGAGACTAGATGCAATTAAAAAATTTACTGAACTAGGTAGTGGATTTTCAATTGCTACTAGGGATTTATCTATCAGAGGTGCTGGTGATATTTTAGGAAGTGAGCAAGCTGGTTTTATAGATAGTATTGGGATTGATTTATATTTAAAAATATTAAATGAAGAGGTAGAAAGATTAAAAGGTAATATACCAAAAGAGGAAGCGATTGAAAATACTAAACCTTTAATTACTGTTAATACACATATTGATGATGCTTATGTTGAGGAAAATGATTTAAAAATAGAAATTCATTCTATGATTAATAAGATTGATTGCTACGATAAATTAATGGAAGTTAAGTTGGAGTTAGAAGATCGTTTTGGTAAGTTTGATGATGATATTCTTTTGTATATGCATGAGGAATGGTTTGAAAAGTTAGTGAAAAAATTAAATATTATTGAAGTTAAAAATAGTAAGAATTCTATTACATTAATTTTTAATAAGGAAATGACAGATTCAATTGATACAGAAAAGTTATTTTTATCTGCTTATGAAGTTACTAATATGTTTAGATTTCAGTTGGTTGGTAGTTGTTTGGGATTGGTTCTTGATATATTACATTTGGATAAGCATCCTCTTTATTACTTTATTGAGTTACTGGAGAAAGTTGAATTAAAAATTGGCTGATTTGATTTATTTTTTAATAAATGATATACTTTTTTTTAGGATAAGGTGATATTAAATGACAACTAAAGATGAATACTTGAAGCAGCATCATTTCCAATACTTAAATGTTTTGAAATTTGTTGTTGATAGTAATGCACTTAATTTATATGAGCAAGGGGTAGTGTCTTTATTTAAAAAGCCTCCGCTTGATTCAATGGATTTGTTGAAAAAACAAGCTATCAATATAGCAAAAAATAATGAACTTATAATAGATGTTTCAAAAATAGATTTAATTATTGATTCTTTTCGTTCTGAAATGATTGATAAGACAAGAGATATTTATATTCTTAGAAAAAATTATTTTAACTCTTTAATTGATCGGAACGAACTAGTTAACTATAAAGTAATTAAATTTACTAGAAAACAAGTTAAAGAAATTGATAAGTTATTACTTAATACTTTTAAAAAAATACTTTTAGAATCAATAGAAAGTATTTTAATTGATAAAGTCAATGTTGTTTTTAAAGATAATGATATTTCTAAGAAGTTATATAATGTTTATTTAAGAAATAAGTATATGGAAGCTGTTCTTTCGCAATTTGAGTCAATTTTAGCAATTAGAAATAATACTTTAGATAATGCTATTAATGAACAAGGGCATCGCTATTTATTTACGAAAAAGAACTCTCATCTTTTTGATTAGTGTGGAGTTCTTTTTTTTTGCCAATAATTACCAAAATGAAAATGTTGTAGAACGATATATAATATATATAGAAGATTAATTAAATGAATATTATTTTAATTAATAGGAACACTAGTATAGAAAGAAGGTATTATATGAAAACAACAGGTGTAGTTAGAAGAATTGATGAATTAGGACGAATAGTAATACCAAAAGAAATTAGAAGAACGTTACGTATAAGAGATGGAGAAACATTGGAGATTTTTGTGGATAAGGAAATTATAGGGTTAAAAAAATATTCTCCAATGGAAGATATGGAAGACGTGGCCAGAAAATTTGTAGATGTTGTTCAACCAATATTACAAAATAATTTGTTTGTGACTGATAGAGACAATATAATTGCTTATGCTGGTGGTGATAAAAAGAGGTATTTAGGTGCATCTATTAGTAAATACTTGGAAGAAATTATGGAAAGTAGAAAGAAAGTATTAGATAATAGTAATAATAATATTGAAATAATTACTGGAGTGGAAGAAAATTTGTATTTAGTAGCTAATCCTATTATCGTTAATGGTGATGCAATTGGATTAGTTGTTGTTTTTTCAATTTCTAATACTTTAACGGCTTTAGATGAAAAAATGTCATATGTTATTGCTCAATTTTTGGGAAAGAGAATTGAATAATATTGTTTTATTTTATTTAATATGATATACTAATTTTATTAAAGGCGAAGAAAAAGAGAGTAAATTATGAATCTAAGTAGAGAACTTTTGGTTGGTGAAAAAAAGTTAGAATAATAATTGAAGATGGCTTTGGAGTTTGATAGTCGATATTTAGATTATTTACGGTAGTTACGTTATAACTTTGAGCGTATAGAATATTCTATGAAGTAAGGTGGTACCGCGTATTTTACGTCCTTATAGAATGTTTTTTTTTGACCTTAAAGAGGAGGAATTATAATGAAAGAAAAATATTATATTACAACAGCTATTGCATATACTTCTGCAAAACCTCATATTGGTAATACTTATGAAATTATATTAGCAGATGCAATTGCTAGATATCAACGTTTTTGTGGAAAAAATGTTTATTTTCAAACAGGAACAGATGAGCATGGGGAAAAGATTGAATTAAAAGCAATTGATAATAATGAAAATCCTCAAGTTTTTGTTGATAAAATAGCTAATGAAGTACAAGCAATATGGGACTTAATGAATATTAGTTATGATAAGTTTGTAAGAACTACTGATTCATTTCATAAAGAAACAGTTCAAAAGATATTTAAGAAACTTTATGAAAATGGTGATATTTATAAGGGAGAATATAAAGGACTTTACTGTGTTCCTTGTGAATCGTTTTGGACTGAGACACAATTAATAGATGGTAAATGTCCAGATTGTGGTCGTGATGTTAATGAATCTAAAGAAGAAGCTTATTTCTTTAAGCTTAGTAAGTATCAAAATAGATTAGAAAAGTATATTGCTGATAATCCATCTTTTATTCAACCTGAGTCTAGAAAAAATGAAATGATAAATAATTTTTTGAAACCTGGATTGCAAGACCTTTGTGTTTCAAGAACTTCATTTAAATGGGGAATACCTGTTTCTTTTGATGAGAGGCATGTTGTATATGTATGGTTAGATGCTCTTACTAATTATATTTCTTTTATAGGTTATAATCCCGATGCTGATAATATTGAATTTAACAAATTGTGGCCATGTGACTTGCATTTGGTAGGTAAGGATATTATTCGCTTTCATACATTATATTGGCCTATATTTTTGATGGCCTTGGATTTACCATTACCTAAACAAGTATTTGGACATCCTTGGTTATTATCTGGTAATGATAAAATGAGTAAATCAAAAGGAAATGTTATGTATGCGGATGAATTAGCTTCTTTATTTGGTGTAGATGCTGTTAGATATTTTGTACTATCAGAAACACCTTTTGCTAACGATGGAAATATTACGTATGAATTATTAGTTGATCGAGTGAATGCAAACTTGGCTAATGTTCTTGGGAACTTAGTTAATCGTACTATAGCAATGGGTCATAAATATTTTAATGGAATAATTTCAAGAAAAGAGGCAAATATTCATTTTGATGATGACTTTTTAAAAGATATTAATAATCTTAATATAGTTTTTAAACATAAAATGGATAAATTAGAAGTCAGTCAAAGTATAAGTGAAATTTTTAAGGTATTATCTAAAGCCAATAAGTATATAGATGATACTACGCCTTGGGTTTTAGCTAAGGAGAACAGGTTAGAAGAGTTGGAATTAGTTTTGTATAATTTGTTAGAAGCAATAAGAGTATGTGCTTTACATTTAGCTGTTATTATACCTGAAACAAGTAGTAAAATAATAAAGCAAATAAATAATAGTAATTCAAATTTGGGGTATGATAATGACAATAAATATGAATTAGGAACAAGTGAAATATTATTTAGTAGAATTGATAAAGAAAAATTTTTAAAGGATTTATGTCAATAAGTTTGTAAATAATATAAAAAAAGATATTTTTGTTTTGACATTGTTTTTTGTAATGAGATATATTTGTAGTGTAGTATAAAAAGCAGTAAGAATATAATACGAGAGGATATATCTTATTATGAGCGAGAGAATGCGAATTTTCATAGTTACTTGTTGTTTTTTATTAGGTATTACGTTAGTAACTATGGCTGTTATAGAAGAAATGAGCTTTTACAATGTTACTTATTTAATATTACTAGTTATTTATTTGGTTAAATATGAATTAATACATTTCGGATTTTAAAAAGTATTGTAATGCAATATTTTTTCTTTTAGGGGGAGTTTAGATGTTAATTGATACACATTGTCACATTGAAAAAAGTGATGTTGTTAAAACTAGTCTGGAAGCAAAAGAAGATGGTGTTTTAAAATGCGTTGTATCATTATGTGAATATGACGAATTTACTGATATTGATGATTATATTGATATTGATGATATATACGTAACTGTTGGCATTCATCCTTTGGAAGTTGCTAAAAGTAACTATGATATTTCTATTATTGAGGATTTAATTAAAGAAAAGGAAGTAGTTGCTATTGGTGAAACGGGTCTTGATTATTATTATCAAAAAGAAAATAAAAAAGATCAAATCGATGTATTTAGATATCATTTAAGTTTAGCAGAAAAATATAATTTACCTGTTGTTATTCATTCTAGAGATGCAGTTATGGATACTTTGAGTGTTTTAGATGATTATAATGTAAGGGGCGTTATACATTGTTTTAGTGGAAGTATTGAAATAGCTAGAGAATATATTAAAAGAGGTTTTTATTTAGGAATTGGCGGGGTAGTTACTTTTAAGAATAGTAATTTAGCTAGTGTTGTTAAGGAGCTTTCTTTAGATAATATCATATTAGAAACTGATAGTCCTTATTTATCTCCAAATCGTGGTGAAGTTAATCATCCTAGAAATATTAAGATTATTGCTGAATACATTGCTGATATAAAAGGTCTCACTTTTGAGGAAATCGCTGATAGAACTACAGCTAATGCATATAAATTGTTTGACTTGCAATAATATATATGATATATTTTCTATAATAGAGGTGGGTTAATATGAGTCGGAAGCGTTTTTCTTTTCCTATTAGAACGACAATTTTTGTTTTTGTTTTACTTTTTTTTGTAACTATTGCTACAGGTAATCAACGTAATACAATTTCTACTTATAACATAAATTCTTCTAAGTATGTTGATGCTAGTAGTATTGTAACTTCACCTAAGAATGAGAGTAATATATTTGGAAACTTTAATTTTTATGATGATTTTGAAATGGCGTTTGCTAATGTTGAGAATGAGTCAGTTTCTTATACTAGTAGTTTAACTGGTTATGGTCCTGATTGTCCTGGTTGTGGTGGTAAAGTTGGATGTTATCCATATCAAGATGTTAGAAATGATAATATTTATTTTGATGATTCTGAATTTGGTTCTATTAATATAGTAGCAGCTTCTAAGCAAGTTCCTTGTGGAACAGTACTTAGAATATCTAATCTATATGATAGTCCTTTGATTGTAATTGTCTTAGATAGAGGTGGAGCTATAGTAGATAATAAATTGGATTTATTATTTTCTTCTCAAGATGAAGCAATTTGGGTAGGACGTAGAAATAATATTTATACAGAGGTTTTACGTTGGGGATGGTAAATCCTTTTTTTTTATTGTATTTTTTTATTATTGTGTGTTAGAATATATGTATATAATAAGGTGGGAATATGAAAACAAAGAACATTTTGCAAATTTTTATTTTTATTATCGGATTTTTGGGAATTATTATTGGATCTAGTTATGCTGTTTTTGTTTTTGCTCAACTTGGAACTACTGAAAATACTATTTCAACGGGGTCTATAAGTTTTAGTTTTAGTGAAGATACACCTGGTATTGAAATAATTGAAGCCATGCCAATTTCTGATGCTGCTGGAAAAGTATTATTAAATAGTAATGATTCTTTGGGTGTTGTTACTGGATATTTTGATTTTTCTGTATCTAGTGCAGTAGTAGGTAATGCTACTATAAGTTATTCTATTTTTATAGATGAAAGTAAGAATAACACATTAAATCCTGAACATGTTAAAATTTATTTAACTGATCCAGATTTTGAAACTGCTTTTTCTGGGTTTGATGGTTCATCAGTTCCTGTTGTGAGTTCTTTTACAAATATGATTAATGTAAACGGGGAAGAGAAAAGATCGATTTATTCTTCAAATGTTACAACAGGCAATTATAGTCAAAAATTTAGATTAAGAATCTGGGTAGCTGAAGAATATGCTGAGAATATATTAGGTCAATCTTTTCAAATAAATGTTGGTGTTCAAGCTAATGGATAGGAGGCTATAATGGAAGAAGAAGAAAAAAAAGAAAAGAAGAAAAAACCGATATTTAGATATATAATATTATTGTTTTTATTGTTTTTTTCAACTATGTTTTTGACTTTTGGTATGGCTGTAGGAATTATAGGGTATAGTGATATAAATCCTGGGTATAATACTATTACTACTGGTAAGATAGCAATGACTTATAAAGAAGAAACAAATGGTATTAGCATTGTTAATGCTATTCCTGTTAGTGATGAAGCAGGTATGAAACTTGAAAATAATTATACTGAGTCAGGTGCTTATCAAGGTAGGAATATTTTCGAATTTAATGTTTCGGCAGTTATAGTTGGAACAGCTAGTATTTCTTATGAAATAGCTGCTATTAAAGATGATGCATCAACTATTAGTAATGATGATATTAGACTTTATTTAGAAATGAATTCTAATTCTGGTGGTGATATCGTTGTTATGGAACCTAAATCTTTTACACCTGAATCTACTGATTCTTTAGTCGGTACACCTAAAGGAGCAATGATTTTATCTTCTGGGGTATTAACAGCATCTGAATCACAAAATTATACATTGAGAATGTGGTTAGGTGAGGGATTTGAACAAAATGAAAATAGTGACTTATCTTTTAGCGTAAAAATCAATGTATATGCTAAAGAAATAATTTCGTAATAATATTGCAAATGAATAGTATATTTGTTATATTAATAATAGAGGAGAATAAATATGAATAATGAAATAGAAAAAAGGAATTCGTCAAAGCAAATTTTATTATCAGTAATAGCGATTGCAATTTTAATTATTGCTGTTGTTGGAGTATCGTTTGCCGCATTTACATTTGTAGGACAAGGAACACAAGAAAATACAATTAGTACTGGTACTATTGCTATGACTTATAATGAGGAAGATGCAGGTATTAGTATTACTAATGCTATGCCAATGACAGATGCTGCTGGTAAAGCTCAAACTGCTGATGAAGCTGTATTTGAATTTACTGTTGGTGCTACTATTAGTGGAAATGCAAACATTGCTTACGAAATTTCAGCTATAAAAAATACTGTTACTAGTACATTAACTGATGATGAAGTTCGTTTATATTTAGCATCGGTTGCTAGTTCAACTGAAACAGAAGTTATGGCTCCGGCTAATTTCACACCTATTGCTTCAGCTAGTCCGACAGGAACTCCAGCTGGTGCTATGATTTTAACTAGTGGTAATATTACAGCTACTCAATCTACTAATTATGTATTAAAAATGTGGATAGATGAAGGGTATATAAGCGGAGCTGATGCAGAATCATTCACTGTAACAGTAAACGTTTACGGATCTGCTGCTTAGTTTTTAAAAATAAACCCTATTTACATAGTGTTTATTTTTTTTGTACATTTTTTATTTATATTATGATACAATATAAATAGTATAGTAAGGAGGTGTAACATGGAGCAAGGTTTTGTTAAACCTACTAACAGTTTTAATGAATTAGTTGCGGCAATGAAGAGGGTGTTACACTATTTAACCTCGCTTATAATGTATAGTGTAATATTAATATTGATTTTGGTAGGTATTGCTTTTATTGCCTATTATGTTGACGTTCAAATTAATGCTGCAAATGGTTTTGTTAAGCCTCCATTAATAAGTGCTTATACTATTGTTAGTCCTAGTATGGTTCCAACTATTGATGTAAGAGATGTAATTATTACTAAACGAGTAGAAGTTGATAATGTTGATATAGGTGATGTTGTTACATTTACTTCAGCTGATCCTCTTTATAAAGGGGTTACTATAACTCATCGGGTTGTTGGATTTGTTGAAAGCAGTAGTGGAGAAACTATGCTTCGTACTAAAGGAGATAATAACAATGCTGAAGATTCTGCTTTAGTTGGTAGTGATGAGTTGATTGGAAAGGTTGTTTTAATTATCCCTTTTATTGGATATATACAAGAGTTACTTTCTAATATGTATGGTTGGTTAATACTTATTATTATACCGAGTTTAATTATTATTACAATTGACATTGTTAAGATTGCTAAGAAAATCATGGGCAAACAAAGGGTTATTGAAAAAAGGAAGAGTGAAAATGAGGAATGAGAAAGATAGTTCAATGCATCGATTTATTAAAGTTATTATTATAGTAATAATAATTATTATGTTATTACTTGGTTTTTTATATGTTGCACAGTCAACAGGCTTACTTAGTCTTACTTCAGATATTAGGTATTTTTCTGATCAAGATGGTTTTGCAACAGTTCAAGCCAATCTTTATAATGACATTGATGGTATAAAAGTTAATCCATATGAATTTGAAGTTAAGAGTTATACTGCTGATAATAAAGGTTACAAATTAATTTTAGTTGAAGATTCAACAAATAGTGATTTGTCAGTTGAATCTTTCAGATATGAGTTAAAACAAAATGATAAGCAAATTGCTCTTGGAGATTTGAGTGGGTTAGAAGATGAGGTATTATATCAAACTAATATTTCAAACAAGGCTGTACATACTTATGAGTTAAGAATATGGCTTAGTCAAGATAATGATCTTGCCGATATTGTTGATAAAAAATATGCATATAAGGTTATTATGGAGGAAGTTGAATGAAAAAGTTTTTACAGGAATATATAAGAGTTATTGCTTATAGTATTTTAGGAATAGTTTTTGCATACGCTAGTTTTTATTTATTTTTAAATATGTATCACCATGCTGAAATCAGTGCATCCTATAATATTGATATGATTAATAGTACAACCCATCTTAATATTCAAAATAATTTAAACACTATTAGTAACAATATTAATTATAATATTAATAATTATACAGGAAATATTGAAAAACAGGTTTTGTTAGGTTTCCAAGGAAGATTGAAGTTATGCGTTCAAGATTTAGGTAGTGAAGAGTATTTTGATTTTGTTGCATTAGGTGATTATGATGTTATTGATGCACAAGAATTTTTAAATCTATACAATAGTAAAGTTGCTAATTCTTGTTTAGTATTACAATTGACAGATTTATTTGCACTTTTTACGGATGAGTTAATGCAAATTGATGGTTTTGAAATGATTTATGAAATGTCACAAATTCAAATCAAACAATTAACTAATAGTAATAATTATATTAAAGATAATTTAGAGAATAATAGTAGTTATTACTTTAATAGTTTAACAGCTAAAAATACTACATTTAATCAAGTTAGTTCATCAATTTATTCTACTATGTTTAACTATGATAATGCTGTAGAATATGTATTGCTAGTATCCGAGTTATTTAAAGATGAGGTGAGTAAATAATGATTAAGATATTAAATTACTTTTTCTCTTTTGTTAAAATTATTTCATATTTAGCAGCTTTTGGTTTGACTTTATTTATCATTATTAATATGAATAATAGATTAGGTAAGCCTATTACAGATTCTTTATTAACATTTTTACCATTTTTATTATTGTTAGTGGCAATATCTATTAACATTTTATTTGGTCAAAGAAGAGTAACTCATAATATTTTCTATAATATTTGTTGTTCAATTGTATTTTTAGTTATTGTTTTTGTAGCATATAGAGCTATAGCAGACGAATATATGGTTGTGAGATATGTTTTTGCACAAGAGATAAACTTTAACTTTTTTGCAGATTTTATTAACCCAATGCTTGTTATGTTGTATGGGCTTATATTTGCTAATATATTACTTATGTTTACTAAAAAAATTGAAGAAACTAAGACTAGTTAATAGTCTTTTTTTTTGATATAATGTAGGTGGTGATTACAATGGAATTTGAATTTAAGAAAAGTTTAGGACAAAACTTTTTAACTGATAAAAATATGATTAGAAAAATTGTTGATGTAGTTAATATAAATGAAGGTATTAATACATTAGTGATTGAAGTTGGACCTGGGGCAGGAGCTATTACTGAAGTGCTAGTTAATAAAGCTAATAATGTTATTGCATATGAAATAGATAAAAGACTTAGTGATAAACTTGGGGTATTAGAACAGGAACATTCTAATTTTAAGGTTATTTATGGGGATTTTTTAGATAGCAATGTTAATAATGATATTGAAAATTATAAATATGACAGTTTATTATTTGTCAGTAATTTACCTTATTATATTACTACTCCTATTATTACAAAAATTATTAATGACGAAATACCTGTTGATAAGATGATATTAATGATGCAAAAAGAGGTTGGTGATAGACTTAGTGCTAAACCAGGAAATAGAGATTATGGATCCTTAACAGTTTTTTTAAATTATTATTTTGATATTAAAAAAGAATTTATTGTGGTTAAGGAGGCATTTGTACCTAAACCTAAGATAGATAGTGTTGTTGTTAGTTTATCTATGAAAAAAGATAGACTAGAGTTATATAATAGAGATTTGTTTTTTAAATTGGTAAGAGATAGTTTTTGTTTTAAAAGAAAGACGCTTCGTAATAATTTAAAGGGTTATAACTTTGATATTATTGAAGAAGTGCTAAGTAAATATGGTTTTGATTTAAGCGTTCGGGCTGAGCAATTGTCTTTAGAAATATATGTTGATATTGCAAATAATTTGAAAGAGTAATAACTACTCTTTTTTTTTCATACATTTAATTGGGTGATAATATGGATTGTAAGATAGGTGATTATGTTACTAGAGTTTCACATAATCATGATTTGGTATTTAAAATTGTAGATTTAGTAGATGGTGTTGCTTATTTGAAGGGGGTTAATGTTAGACTTTATGCGGATAGTGAAATTAATGATTTAAGTATTACTGATAATATTGAGTCTTTGGAAGAAGAAGATCGTAATTTAATTAATAGGGTTAATTCTGATTTTAATCTTAATCGAAGTGATTATTTTTATTTGCCTGGTAGTATTTTACATATTGATGGTGATCAGGATTATTTGAATAAGTGTCTTAATTTCTATAAAGAGGCTAAATTAAGAGCTTATGGAGTTAAGTTACTTGAGAATGAGATATCAGGTAAGATAGGAGAGCTTTTAACTGATATGAAGCCTGATATTGTGGTTATTACGGGTCATGACGCTTATTATCATAATTTAGGTAATGAAAAGATGTCTAATAATTATAAAAATTCTATTAATTTTATTAATGCAGTGAAGGAAGCTCGTAAAATAGAAAAGAGTCAGGATAAGTTGATTATTATTGCTGGAGCTTGTCAATCTAATTATGAGGAATTGATTAGATCAGGAGCTAATTTTGCATCTAGTCCTAAAAGAATTAATATTCATGCGTTAGATCCGGCTATTATTGCTAGTTCTTTAGCATTATCAAATAAAAATAAGGAGATAGATTTAATTAAGATGATAGATAAAACTAAATATGGTAGTGAAGGTATTGGTGGTATTATTACATTAGGGACTATGTATGTGGGGTATCCTAGATGAATATAACTAACGTAAAAGAAAAAGTTGATGTTTTATGTGGAAAAACCCTTGCTTTTAAATATAATGGTGCTAGGAATCAAAAAGAAGAATTTTCTGCTAGAATAGTTAAAACTTACCCTTCTGTTTTTTTAGTTCAAGTCCAATGTGATAATAAAAATATGCGTTCATTTACATATAATGATGTTCTAATTGAGACATTGGAAATAGCTGGTTTAAAAATAAAATGAAAATAGTTTGCTTTTTTCATTTAAAAGGTATAAGATAGATTTATAAACATGATGTTTGGAGGGATGATTTATGGAAATAACATCAGTTGATGTACATCGTAAAGAAAGCGATGACACCCGCATGAAAGCTAATGTATCTGTAACTATTGATAATGGTTTTGTTGTACATGGTATTCGTGTAATCGAAGGAAGAGAAGGACTTTTTGTTGCTATGCCTAGTCGCAAAACTTCAACAGGTCAACATCGTGATATCGCACACCCAATCAGCAAAGAAGTTAGAAAAATGTTTGAAGATGCTATCTTAGAAGCTTATAATAACTCAGAAATTGCTAGTGAGGAATAAAGAAGACTTAGGTCTTTTTTTTTTGTTTTTGCATATGATTTAATGGAGGAATAGCCATGGAAAAAGAAACAGTAATGAGTAGTTATAATCATAGTATAAGTTTAATAGAACGAAAGAATTTAGTGATTACAGGAGTTAAGAAAGTAGATAATTTTGATGAAGAAGAGTTTTTAATTGAAACTGGTTTAGGATATATAGTTATTAAAGGTGAAAACTTAGAGATTATTAAGCTTGATACAATTCAAGGTAATGTGTCTATAAAGGGATTAATAAAGAGTTTTGGTTATTTGGATGAGGCGTTGAAAAAAGATAAGGATTCTAGTGTTTTTGCTAGACTATTTAAGTAATGGATCTAAGTTTGCAAATACAAAGTTTAGTTTTTTCTTTTGTATATGGGATGTTTTTTTCATTAATTCTTAATATCAATTTTCATATAGTTGTAAATGTTAATAGTTGGTATAAATTTATTTTGTCTTTTTTATTTGTTATTGCTAATGTACTTATTTATTTTATTATCATTAGAATAATTAATGATGGCGTAATTCATTTTTATTTTTTGATTGTGTTTTTGACAGGGGTATTTGTAGCTGAACGTAAGACTTATATTCTTCGAAGAAAGCGTCAAAAGAAGTAAAGTTTATAAAAAAAAAGAATAATATATTGACAAATGATTGAAAGAATTAGGCATCTTCTATATAATGTATATGAGAAGGTGATAACTTGGCTAGTAAAAAGGCAAAGGAAGTAAAAAAAAGAAGACTTTTATTTTTAGGTCTTGGCTCAATTATTCTTATTGGTGCAACTTTGTTTGTTATTGGTAGTTATTGGTATCAAATATATTTATTACATCAGGAACAAGCATTGTTGGAAGAAGAGCTATTGGCGCTTAAAGACAAAGAAGAAGAACTTGAAGTGGATGTTGCTAAATTGGAAGATCCAGAGTATATTGCCCGTTATGCAAGGGAAAAATACTTGTTTTCTAAAGAAGGCGAATTTATTATAAAAATGCCATAGGGGTAAACTAGTTTATAGGAACTAGTTTATTTTGTTGATAGGAAAGTAAAAAAAGTGTACAATAAAAGTAGGTGAAATATGAGAAAAAGAAATAAATTAGTCGAATTAATTAATCTAGTAAAAAATGATGTTGTTGTTTTAGGTTGTTCTACTGGTCCTGATTCTATGGCTTTGCTTGATGTTTTGGTTAAAAAGTCTAGGGTTATTGGTTTTAAAATAGTAGTTGCACATATTAATCATAATGTTAGAAAAGCTAGTTATAAAGAAGAAAAATTTTTATTGGAGTATTGTCAAAAGAATAATTTATTTTTTGAAAAGATGGTTATTACTGACTATGGTGATGATAACTTTCATAATGAAGCTAGAAATATTAGGTATCGTTATTTTGATGAGCTAGCAAGGAAGTATAATGCTAATTATGTAATGACTGCTCATCACGGTGATGATTTAGTTGAAACTGTTTTGATGAGATTAGTTAGAGGATCTACTTTATTTGGTTATGCAGGATTTAGAGAAGAAATTGAAAAGGATACTTATAAAATAGTTAGACCTTTTATTAGGGTTAGTAAGGAAGAAATATTAGATTATAACAAGCAGTATAAAGTACCTTATTTTATTGATAAATCTAATGATAAAGATAAGTATACTAGAAATAGATATCGTAAATATGTATTATCTTTTTTAAAAAAAGAGAATTCTGGTGTTCATTTAAAGTTTTTACAATATAGTGAAAAATTGAATAAGGCATTAGTGTTTTTGGATGAGCAAGTTTCTTGTGAATATAAGAAGTGTTATAAGAATCAGGTAATTGATGTTGAATATTTTTTGTCACTAAATACTGTTATTCAAAGTGAGTTGATTAATAAGATTTTGCAGGATGTTTATCAAGATGATTTAATCTTGATTAATGAGAGGCATGTCGATTTAATACTTAGTTTGATAAACTCCAAAAAGAAAAATAATTTTATCTGTTTACCTAATGACTTTATTGTGAAGAAAGAGTATAATAAAGTAGCCTTTTGTCTTAAACATGAGGAATTATTGAGTTATGAAGTAGAATTGTCTAGCATTGTTGATTTGCCTAATGGTAAAACATTGGAAATAGTTAAAGAGAGTAACGAAACTAATAATAATGTTATTAAATTAAACTCTTTAGAGATTGTTTTGCCTTTAATTGTTCGTACAAGAAGAATTGGTGATAAGATGCAAGTTAAGAATATGAATGGACATAAAAAGATTAAAGATATGTTCATAGACTTGAAAATACCTGTTGAGAAAAGGGATACTTGGCCTATTGTTACTGATTCAATGGGAACGATAGTTTTTGTTCCTGGTATTAAGAAGTCAAAATATGACAAGACAAAGAAAGATGGTTATGATATAATAATTAAATATTATTAAATGGAGGAAATGAATGAAGAAAAAAAATGTTAAAAAAGGTTTATTACCATACTTAATATTAGCAATTATAATATTGGCAGTATTTTATTTTTTTAGTATAGCTAATCAAAAAACTGAAGTATTAAGTTATGATGAATTTATGGATACTATTAATTCAGGAACGGTTGAAGAAATAACTATGATTCCTAATTACAGTGCTCAAAACTATGAGATTAAAGGACGTATTAAAGATGCTCCTGAAAATGAGAGTTTTTATGTAAGAGTTCCTTTAAGTGATG
>CAYJHB010000012.1:0-22105 GCA_964370105.1 uncultured Muribaculaceae bacterium
TCAAAAGGTTTAATAAACAATTGTCTAGCTTCTGGAACTGATATAGTAGCCATTTGTTTAAGAGGAGTATCCACTCCGTAATAAGAAACATACACTCCATCTAAACTAGAAGGATTAGCTCTACCAGCTCTTACTGTATTAAAACGATTCTCTAAGCTCTCTAAGCACTTAATCATTTTATTTCTTGTATCCTTAATAATATTTTCGTTCATTATATCTCCTTTGTTATATATTATATTCTACTAAAAAAATAATGTTTTTTCAAGTATTAGTTATCATTTAATATAATGTTTTAAAAACTTTACTTTATCATCATAACAATCATATACACTATCAACTAATTCCACTGCATCTTCGCAATCTAATTCCTTATAGTCACTTAAATCAAATTTGTTATATATTTCTTTTCGAGGATTTGTATTTTTATAGCGTAAATACTCAATATCTATTTCATGATTATTAATTTTCTTAAAAACTCTAGCAAAAAACTCAATACTAGTAATAACCTTATCGCTATCAAACGTACCATCAAAACATCTAATCTCTACAGTAGGTATTTTATCTATCAAAACATCTCTTTTACTTTCATAATATTCAACATCATATATCATTCCCGACAAATTAAGACCAGTTTGCTTAAAAAATAATCCTTTGTCCTTTTCTAATAAATTATATTTAACATCACTAAACGACAAATTATTATTTCTAACATAATCAATAAATTCAATATAATTTTTACGATACAAATTAAGTGGTCTAGCAAATCTCCAAACATCAGCTCTACCCATTAGTTTTTTATCATAACCATATCTATATATAACTGCTTCATAAGCTAACCAAAATTCTACTAAATCAACCCAACTCACATTAGTAAAATAATCAGCATCAAAATGAAAATGAGTACTAATTTTTTCATGAACTAAACAATTATTACATTGCAACAGTTCACATATATGTTCTAGATCTTCGAAAGATTTCTTACTATAAGTTAAAATAGGAGAATTAATTTCGCCCCCATATTCAATTCCATTAAGATTATATTTGACTGTTTCTTCAGATTTAACAATCCATTCACTATTGTGCAAAATAACCTTCAAATCTTCAACCGCTTCTTTAATCAAAAGTAAAGGTTTATCGTAAAACTCCAACTCTATTCCTATTTTAAACTTTTCCATATTTATTCTCTTTTCTTATACTAATCATTAGATTTTAAATATTGTTTCATTAAAATCTTTTCCTCTTTTGTGTCCTCTGCTAAAAATGAAAACAATTTTTCTGCAACTTCCATATTTTTCTTTGGAATTTTACTAAACTCCTGATAACTAAGTCCATTATATTCATAAATCATATGCTCTTCTCTCATGTTATCGATATCTATTTGCCCATTTTTAGCTTTTTCCATCATTCGCCCATAAAATAATATAATAGCATTTATTTCAGCCTCTTCATAAGTTGAATCAGCTACTCTAAATTCAATAGTAGGTTTTCTTTTTCTAATCTCTATCTCAGCATTACTTAATAAATCCTCATTATAAATAACATTACTGAAATTAATGCTACGCATCTTATGCACTAACTTATTAAGCACTACCGGATCCACCATAATTTCTTCATAATTATCAAAAAATACTTTTCTAGCAGTAAACATATCAATATTATGATTTCTAAAAAAATCAACAAAACTATAATAATCGTCTTTATTGTAATTAAGAGGTCTTACATAATCCAGTATATGTTTTCTTACTTTTAATTGCTTATTGTGCCCATATCTATATATAATTGGCTCATAAGTCAAAAATAACTCTAATAACCCTAACCACCCATTATTATCTTTTTCAAAATAATCTGCATTAAAGTGAACATGAAGTGCACAGAGTTCACTAGGCTTCATCTTTCTTTCTTTCAAAAGGCTACATAATAATTGAATATCCTCTAAAGTAGAAATACTGTCTTTTAAAACAGGACTAACTATCTCTCCACCCGTTAATACTGTTGGTTCCCACTTGCCACACCAGTTATAATCACCATTTTTAATAAGATTAAAACCTTCTACTAATAATCCTAGTTCTACTATATTGATCTTATCCACTTCTATCTCAATACCAAAAGTTAAATAATTATCTAAATTTAATCGATCCATATCCCTTAGTTTTCCCATGATGCCCTTCCCAATTATTGTTTTCTACCTTTAAACTTTTATCAACTTCAAACATATACAAATAAGTACTAACGTCTATTTCCTCACTAGCAATTTCTGCAACAGTAGATATTCTTTTATATAAAAAACCTTCTCTTTCTAAATTATCTAGTGATTTCAAAACTTTAAGTGAAATATTATAAATCTCACCATAAACTTTCTCATCCAAATCATTTGATTTTACCATTCCTGGATAAGTAGCTACATGATATAAACTAAATCCCTTAATAGTGGCTTCACCAACATAAGAAACATTATCCTCTTCTAACAAATAATGATTCCAATAACCTTGTTTTAAAGATCCATAAACAAAAATATACATAACTCCTACTTTCTTTTAACCTTTTGTGATTCAATACAATTAATTTTCTTCGACTTATCAACGTCTTTTAAATATAAATAAGTATAAACACCTATCTCCTTATCATTAATAACTCCCTTAATAAAACTTCTACTAAATACACTACCTTCATCCTCAAAATAATCAATTGCTTTTATATCTTTAGGTGAAACATCATAAACTTCTCCATAAACTATATCATTTTCATTTTCTGATTCAATCATACAAACAGTAGATAAAACATCATATAAACTATAACCTTTTACATATCCTTCTCCAACAAAAGCAACAAACTCTTTTTCTAATAAATAATGATTTTCACATCCCATTTTCAAAGATCCATAAACAAATACATTCATAACTACCCCTGCTTCCTATATATTTTAACAAAAGAATCAATCTCTTCATTATTCCCATTGTATATAATATCAGCAAATTCAACTGCCTTATCTAAATACACTTCCTTATATCTATAAAATTCATTACCTCGTTTTATTTGACAAAAATGATTCCCATTTAAATAACGAAGATACTCTAAGTCAAATTTCTTTTCCTTAACACTTTGTAATAAACAAGCATACATTTGTAATCTTTTAATTATAATAGACGCATCTAACGATAAATCACAATTACGAAACTCAATAGTAGGTACTCTAGGTTTATACTTCAAATCTCTCCCTGTTTTAACTCTAGGATCAAAAATAACTCCATTAAAATTAAGGCCTTTTGGTTTTACGAATAAGTTATACTCATTATGATTTAAATTATATTTAGCATCTTTCAATAAAATATTACTACTTTGTAACTTATCAATTACTTTTAAATAATCTTTCCTATTAATCCCAAGAGGCCTAGCATAATTCCAAATAAGTTTTCTTCCCATTAAATCTTTGTCGAAACCATATCTATATATGATTGGTTCATAAGCTAACCACACTTCAATTAAATTAGACCATTCTAAAGAATCTTCAAAATAACTAGCACTAAAATGAAAATGATTACTAACCTTATCTGTTATTTTAACTTTATATTTCTTTAATATATTTGTAACCTCTGCTACGTCATAATCAAAACTTTCACTACCATAAGCATATTTAGGCGAGACAAATTCCCCACCAAGTATTTTACCAGAAGAAGGACAGTATCTCTTAACAGTATCTTCCAACGAAAAACGCCATTTTTCCATTCTAGTTAAATTAAAATTTTCAATAATTAAATTCATCTTATCAGCTTCTAAATTTTCAAATTCAAGTTCAGTCCCACAATATAAATCATCTATTATATTCGTCATACGCATTATCCTCTTTAAGTAGCCATATTTTACACTAAAACACAAAAAAAAGCAAGTATAATCACTCACTCTTTAATTTTTTAAAATCACTAATCATATGCGCCACAGATGCACAACTTAAAAATACAATGACACTATCTTTGTATTGCAATAATGTAGATACATCATTTTCCATTAATAACTTTCCATTATCCATATGCTGAAGGATTGTTTCACTAGTTACATTATCATAATCTTCACTTCTCTCACGATTACAATCAATCGGAGTAATATAAGCATAATTCACAGTACTAAGACTATCAGCAAACTCTTTAGGAAACTCTTTAGTACGAGAATACGTATTAGGTTTAAACACTGCAATTATCTCTTTATTAGGATATTTTTCTTTCGCAGCTTCTAAAGTAACTTTAATTTCCGTTGGATGATGAGCATAATCATCTACTATTACTACATCTCCTACAACTTCTTCTGCAAATCTTCTCTTTGCATTAACAAAAGTAACAAGAAGTTCCTTAATCCTATCATAACTAACACCATATCTATTAGCTACTATTATACTAGCAGTGGCATTTAGTATCATATGATTACCAAAAACAGGAATACCAAAAGTATCAATTAATTCATCTTTGTAATAAAGATCAAACTTATTTAAATTGTCTACTCTAGAAACATTTCTAATTATATAATCATTATTATCATTAAAGCCATAATAAATACCACTAAGTCCTAAGTCTCTAACATTGTTATTATCGCCACATAAAACTTTAATATCACTAGCCCTACCAGCAAACTCTCTAAAACAGTTTTTAATATCATCTAACCCATCATAACACTCTGTGTGTTCAAGTTCTATATTAGTAACTACAGAAATAGAAGGATAATATGAAAGAAAATGCTTATTAAACTCATCCGACTCTAATACAAATAAAGCATTGCTCTTATTCATATAACCACTACCATCACCTATAAAGTAATTACTTCCAATATCTTGTAGTAAATGATATATCATTGAACAAGTACTGGTTTTACCATGAGTACCACTAACTCCAATAGTTTTAAATTGTTTAGAAATATCACCAATAATCTCACAATATTTTTTAATATTACAACCCAACTCATTAATACGATTAATTTCTTTATGATCATTTTTAAATGCTGCTGAATGAGTTACAATAAAATCACTAGGAATTAAAAAACTACTATCATTATAAATTTTAATACCTCGGCTATCTAATCCTTCTTGTGTAAATTTATATTCCCTAACATCATCATATCCGACAACTTCATGTCCTAAATCATATAATAATTGAGCAAGAGTTGACATACCAGCTCCCTTTATACCTATACAATAATATTTCATACTACACATCCTTTATTAAATTATATTACAAAAAACAACTCTTGTGAAGAAAAACTCAATAAAAAAAAGCATTTCTGCTTTTAATTAGTTATCTCTACGATCGTTGTTAGCGTTCTTTTTAGCATCTCTACATTCTTTACATCTTTTTGGTTCATTAGTGAAACCTTTTTCTTGATAGAATGCTTGTTCTCCAGCAGTAAAAGTAAAATCTTTACCACAATCTACACAAACTAAAGTTTTGTCTTGAAATTCTGTCATGTTAACCTCCTTATAAATATGGACTTAGTATCTCGTGAATATCAGTAAAAAGGCTAATAGACAAGGAATAAGTTCCAGTGAATACATCACACTTAAGATTATAGCATACTTATCTAAAATATACCACCTTTTTTTCAAAAACCAAAAACATGACAAAATATTTACATTTTCGAATAAGGACAGCCACAATAATCTTGTCGATAAAGATCATATTCACTAGATAATTCTATACTACGTTTATATCCATTTTTCTTTTTAAAATCAGCATATAAATATTTAACACTATAACAAGTACTAACTCTCTCACCTATCTCATTAATCCAATTACTATTTTTATGAGGACTAATCGATAAAGTCGTTGTAAAATAATCAAAATTATTGTCACTAGCATACTTAGCACTATTTTTTAATCTCATTTCAAAACAAATATAACAGCGTTCCCCACCTTCTTTGTCTTCTTTATGATCTTTAACCAAAGATAAAAACTCATTTGGTGTATATTCTCCTTCAATAACCTTTATCTCGTCATTATATCGTCTAATAAACTCTTCTAAGTTATATAGTCTTTTCTTATATTCATCTATTAACGTAATATTAGGGTTATAATAATATAGTGTAATATCAAATGTATCTACTAATTTTTCTAAACTAGCCGTCGTACAAGGACCACAACAACAATGTAGTAACAACTTAGGCTTTATTCCCTTTTTTCTTATTTTCTCTATTTCTTCTTCCATTAATATATTATAATTCATAATTACTCCTAGTATTTAAAATCAGTTATTTTAATTAAACTCTTTCTATTTTCTATAATATTACCTACTTCTTGCTCAATAAGATCAATACTTCTACCAATATAAGTATCTATCATATTATAATTAAAGTAGTTAAACTCTTTCTTTTGTTTTTCTTCATTAGTCTGTAAAGCAATACCCTCTATTAAAATATTAGTATCAAATGTAACAATCTTACTAATTTTAGATGGAATTTCAATATCAACGACATCTATCTCATCAAGCTTATACTTTTTAGTTAAATATTCATTAATCTTATGATAATCACTATACAATGCTTCTTTAAAGTCAGAATTCATTCTATACTTTAAAATCCCAAATTCATTAGCTAACATCGATCTATAAATCGCATCTTCTATTAAGTGTAAATAATATCCAAAATATAAGTGATTTGTTCTTATCTGTACAAAATGATTATTATAAAACTCCTCAAAGTCAATAACTTTAAACCCATCATCTAGATACTTAATAAAATGACTTTCCTTGTGAATATTATCATCCCCAGTAACCGCATCAGGTAAAATACTACCTAAATAAAACAAACTATTCTCAGTGACTAAATTATTTTTAATCAACTCTTTGGTAATTGCCAAGTGCATTAGTAATGAAGCCATATAAAACTCCTCCCTATTAATATATAAGCAAATAATTACTATTTATTCATTTAAAAATAAAGGACTATCTTTTAACTAGACTATCTAAAAAAAATGAACTATAATATAATTATGAAAAAAATAATTATAATCTCTAGCCTTATCATAATCATTGGAATCATTAGTTTCATCCTAATTATTTCTTTAACACAAGAAAGCAAAGAACAAAAAATAATTAAAAGTGAATCTACAGACGACCTTATTATAACAAATAATTTATCTTTTGAATACTATGAAACAGTAAACATATCAGATATTATTGAAGTTAATGAAGGAGAACTTCTAAATACATTCTTAATAGATACAAAAGAACTAGGTCAAAAAGAACAAATAATCCAATATAAAAAAGAAGATATAACTTATGAAACTACTATTATGTATAACGTAGTTGATACTACTCCTCCACTACTAAATGTTAGAAGCAGTTATACGATTGAAGTTAATAGTGAAAATGATTTAATAGATAGTATTATGTGTGCTGATAATTATGATAAAAAACCTAATTGTGAATTCATTGGAACATTTGATAAAACAAAAGTAGGTACTTATCAAGTAACATATAAAATGACCGATAGTAGTAATAATGAAGTAAGCAGTAATATAACTATTAACGTAGTAGATAAAATAGAATCATCTACATACACATCAACCCCTATTGACTTACAAGATATAATTCTAACTCATAAAAATGAAAATACAAGAATAGGAATAGATGTATCAAAATGGCAAGAAACAATAGACTGGCAACAAGTAAAAGACTCGGGTGTAGAATTCGCAATACTAAGAATTGGTTATGGTTGGGGTGAAAATAAAATAGATCCTATGTTTGAAGAGTATTACGAAGGTGCCAAAGAAGTAGGATTAGATATTGGTCTATACTTCTACTCTTATGCCGATAGCATTAAAGAAGCTGAAGAACAAGCTGATTGGATTAACGAAACACTTAATAAAAGAGACATACAACTACCTATTGCTTTTGACTGGGAAGAATGGGGAAATTATAATGCTTATAACTTTAGCATCACAGATTTAAACAATACAGCCCTAGCTTTCTTAGACAAAATTGAAAGTTACGGTTACGAAGGAATGAATTATGGCAGCGCCAATTATTTAAGAACTATTTGGAATATTGACGAGTACAAAACTTGGCTAGCCCACTACACAGCTGAAACAAACTATGAAGGTGATTACTATATGTGGCAATTAACTAGCAGTGGTATAGTACCAGGTATAAACGGAAACACTGATATTAATATATTATATAATTAAAAAATAAGAGTTAACAATAGAGTTAACTCTTATTTTTATAAGAAAAAGCTAATAATAATCAAAGTAAGTACCACTCCATATATAACATAATTCAATCTCTTTCTAGTTTTAAATCGATTATAAAAGAATTTTTTAACAAAAGGAACAATATCGACAGTATTTAAAACGACTAATAAAAGCATTGCTCCACCAATATTTAAAATAAAGTCATCAATATCAAATGAACCAACAGATAAAAAGACTTGTAATAACTCAATTGATAAAACCGTTAAAAATAATATTTTAAATTGTAAAAAATAACGTTTATATTTTTCATCTTTAAGAACTAATAAAAGTGTTAATGGCATAAGCACTACTAAATTACCAACAATACTATAAACTTTAAAATAATTAGATGAATTACTCATCAAAATATCTACTACTGTCTTCATTGGCATCATATTAATATTTTCAGCATAACTATCTAAATAATCTAAACTAAAAAAAGTTATAGTATCCCTATTTACAAACATTGTTAATAAAATAAATGTTGCGATATATAAAAACATATAATTATTGATGTTATCCCTATATCCTTTTTCCTTATCTACAATTATAGCATTAATAAATAATAAAGTAGAAATGCCTAAAAAATAAAGTAATATTCTTCCATAAGAAAAATTCACACCATTAAGGATTAGTACTGTTATTATCCCAATTAATAAACCTACTACTAAATAAGTTGTAATTCCGAAATATTTTTTCATTCTATCACCTATTATAATCATATCACAAAAAAAGATAATTTCTTATCTTAAATTTGTAAAACTTGTCCAATACTTAACACAGTACTTTCTAAGTTATTATTATCTATAATGGAGTCAACCGTTGTATTGAATTTTCTAGCTATACTATAAAGTGTATCGCCACTTTGAACAGTATAAGTCAAAGCACTCTCTTCACTAATAGGTATTTCTAATATTTGCCCAATTGTTAAAAGTGCACTACTAAGATTATTAAAAGATAGTATATCATTGACACTAACACCATATTTTAAAGCAATATTATATAATGTATCTCCACTCTTAACAACATAAGTAACACTACTACTAGGCTGTTCTATATCAGTGGGTATAAATAGTTTTTGTCCGACGCTAAGTACATTACTAGTAAGATTATTAGCTGAAATAATATCATCGACACTTACATTATATTTTAAGGCAATACTGTATAAAGTATCTCCACTCATAACTGTATAATTCCCATTTTCTCCTGAAGCATCAGGTGGTACTACCGTAATATCTGTTGGTACTATTAATACCTGACCAACACTTAGTACATTACTACTTAAATTATTAATATATTTCAAAGTTTCAACACTAATACCAACCTCTCTAGCTATACTATATAAAGTATCTCCTGGTTGAACTACATATTCTTCATTTAAAGATGAACTAGGGTCTTTAGAAATAATCAATTCTTGACCTATATTTAACACATCACTAGTTAAATTATTAACTCTTTTGATATCATCAATAGTAACACCAAACTCTCTAGCTATGCTATAAAGATTATCTCCACTCTTAACAATGTAAACAACATCCTCATCTACTCCATCATCACAATCAGCCAGTGGTGCATACAAAAATATTAAAGCACTCCAAGTAGTTGTTTCAACTATTCCGCTAGGTACTAACTTATTAACAAATTGAAATGCCTTAAGAGAAACATCTAACAATTCATCGAATACCCCATTAACTACACCTTTATAATATCCAAGATTCTTTAATATTGTTTGCACTTCCTCTACGTCACTACCACTATCACCTAATTTCAAAGTAGGTTTATCTAAAACATTGAAACTAACTGCCGGGTTAGTTATTTCATATAAAAGTTCCCACATATCACCATTAACTTCACCTGTTACTTCTAAATCATTATCCTCTTGAAACACTTTAACATAAGTAATAGTATCCGGACCATAAACACCTGTAATAGAAGCAGGGAAATATCCATTTATCCTAAGTAATTGTTGCAACAAGGTAACACTACTTCCACTATCTCCATAAACTAAATCATTCATAATATCCTCCCAATAATACATTGTATGTTAATTTAATTATTTATTGCATATCTTTAATAAGGAGATGATTATATGAATGAAGGTTATTTAAAGGTTTCAGTTTATGCTGACTCTATTTCACAACCAATAAAAGGAGCTAGTGTAAAAGTACTAAATACCAATAATACATACCTAACAGATGAATCAGGTCAAACAATTAAAATACCCTTAGAAAGTACTAATATTGAAAATTCTCTAAAACCAAATCAAGAAAATCCATATAAACAATATGATATTGAAGTATCTAAATTAGGTATGACTACCACAATAATAAGAAATATAGAAATATTTCCAACCATCACAGCAAGACAAGAAGTAATTATGAACGCTAGTGATGACTTATCAGAGGATATAGCGGAAACATCTATTCCACCCATTGCCTTAAGTGGTGATTATTCCCCTAAATATGATAATAAAGAAAGCACTACCAGTTCTATTGTCTTAGACGAAGTTATTGTACCTGAATACATAATAATTCACGACGGTACTCCTGATTCATCAAAAAGTCCTAATTATACTATTAGATTCACTGATTATATTAAAAATGTAGCTTCAAGTGAAATATATCCAACCTGGCCTAAAGAAACACTAATTGCTAATATTCTAGCGATTATGTCATTTACACTAAATAGAATATACACAGAATGGTATCCCTCAAAAGGTTATCAATTTACCATCACATCAGTTACTGCCTATGACCAAAAATATACAATTGGTAAAACTATATATGATTCAATTTCTGATACAGTAGATGAATTAGTTTTAAAGTATATAAAAAGAACTAACAAAGATGAACCATTATTAGCTCAATATTGTGATGGCGATAAATTACAAAATGAGGGATGGTTATGGCAATGGGGATCAAATGATTTAGGATTAGAAGGTAAAAAAGCTGATGAAATTTTAAAGTTTTACTATGGTGATAACATCACAATAGAAACAGCAAAATATCAAACAGGTCTTCCTACTTCCTTTCCAGGGTATGATTTAACTTTAGGTACTTGTGGTGAAGAAGTAAAAAAAATACAAAATCAAATAAATATTATCAGAGGAAATTACCCAGGATTAACTCAAGTTAATAATCCGAATGGTAAATATGACGAACAAACAAAGAATGCCATAGAAAAGTTTCAAAGTGTTTTTGATTTAGAAGTAACTGGTATTGTAGATTACAATACATGGTATGCCATTTCTTATCTACAAATAGCCGTTGAAAGAATGATATTTGGTGTATACGATCGCTAAAAAAAAGAATCATAAGATTCTTTTTACTTATTTACAAGTATAACCATCAGCTTCTGCTTCTTCTTTTACCGCATCATAACCAGCAGTTAAATCACCAAATGAATCAGCGAATTCATCACCTGCTTTTTCAAAATCAACATCTAAAATCATAGTAATTTCAGTACCATCAGCTGAAGCTTTACAACTAATACCATCAATATCAGTATAATCAGCACACATTTCATCTAAATACTCATCACCTAATTCGACACCTAAATCCATCATAGTAGTCATGTTATAGCCTGTTGCTTTATCATTACCATCAAATTGAATTTTAACTGTTCCACTCATATAGTCTTCTTCTTCCATTGTACATGTAAGCGTTTTTCCACCAGTACAACCAGCTAATACAACTACTAACATAACAGCCAAAAATCCCATTCCAAATTTCTTCATCATAACACCTCCTTCTCTATAAAGTATAAGTCACTCTCACTTATCTATTACAAGTATAACATATTTTGACCAAATAAAAAGAGATTAATCTCTTTACTTTTCATTATTTGTCAAAGCAATAGCACATTTGATACCATCAATGGCAGCACTCATAATGCCCCCGGCATATCCTGCACCTTCTCCACAAGGATAAACTCCTTTAATATTAGACATAAGTAACTCATCACGAACAATCGTAACAGGAGAAGAGCTACGTGTTTCAACACCCGTTAAAACAGCATCAGGATGAGCAAAATTAGTTATTTTAGAATTGAAATATTTGATTCCTTCTTTTAGTGTTTTACTCACATAAGTAGGTAAAATAGTATTTAAATCACTAAGTACTACACCAGGAGTATAAGTAGGTTTAACAATACCTAAATCACTAGACTTTTTTCCTAATAGAAAATCTTCCACTCTTTGTACTGGAGCTTTATAATTACTTCCTCCAAGTATAAAAGCTTTTTTTTCTAATTCTTTTTGATATTTAACCCCATCAAGTACGGAATCAACATAATAATCATCTGGTGTTATATTAACTAATAACGCACTATTAGCATTTACTCCATCTCTACTATAATAACTCATACCATTAGTCACAACACTCTCTTCATCACTACTACTAGCAACCACTACACCACCAGGACACATGCAAAAAGTATAACAAGATCTATCACTGTTATGATAAGCAAGTTTATACTCAGCACTAGGTAATTCTAGTTTAGTAATATTCCCATACTGGGAAGTATTAATCCACTCTTGTAAATGTTCAATTCTAACTCCAACTGAAAAATTTTTAGGTGACATATTAAAACCAAGTTTCTCAAGACACTCAAAAGTATCATGAGAACTATGACCAATTGCCAAAACAACAGAAGAACAAGAATAATTACCAACATTAGTAACTACACCCATAACCTTACCATCAACTATTTCAAAATCAATAACTTTAGTATTAAATCTAATAATACCACCCTTACTAATTATATATTCACGAATATTTTTAACAATAGCAATTAAATTATCCGTACCTAAATGAGGTTTAGTCATATAAAGTATCTCTTCTGGTGCACCAAATCTAACCAATTGTTCAAGAATGTACTTATTATAAGGACTATTGACATTAGTAGTTAATTTACCATCAGAAAAAGTACCAGCTCCACCTTCACCAAACTGAATATTTGATAATGGATTTAATAGCCCCTTCTCCATAAAATCTAAAACTGTCTTTTGCCTATTTTCAACGCATTCTCCTTGTTCAAGAACAATTGGATTAACACCTGATTCAACCAAATACAATGCCGAAAACAAACCAGCCGGACCAGCACCTATAACAATAGGAGGAGCAGGAATATCAACTTGTTCAATAACCATACTTTCTTTTGGCAAAACTTTAATCATCATTTTGGAAATATATTTATCTTCATTTAAAAGCTCAAGTTCCATATTGTAAACAAAATGAACATTATTCTTATCTCGTGCATCAATTGATTTCTTGATTACATTAAAACTAATAAAATCATTCTTATTAATTTTATACTTAGAAAGAACTTTATCAATCAATTCTTTCTTACTTAAGTTATCATAAATTTTAATATTATTTATTCGTATCATTATTATTCCTTTCATCTATTAATTAACTAAGTACAAATAACTAATCACAATTTAGACTTATTTAACTCTTCTTCCAATTTTTGTTTTAATTCACTATTAAATAAATTCTCTAAAGCTAAAAACTTATCTCCTTTTACTTCGTTAATAGTTACCCAATTCCAACCACTACATTTTTCTGGTTCACAATTAATTACTTCATCACCTTCATATTTAGCTAACACAAAAATAGTAATATAATGTTTTTTTGTCTCTTCATATATATCATTAGTAATACCAAAAAATGTCATATCTACTATGTCAAGATTAGTCTCTTCTTTAACTTCCCTTTTTGCTGTATCAAACCAAGACTCACCATATTCCATATGGCCACCAGGAAAAGCATAAGTATTCTTTCCATGCTTCCCTAATCTTTTTCCAATTAAAAACTTACCTTTATTAATTATACAAACTCCTACACCGACTTTAACATTTTCCATAAATTTATCCCCCTCTTCTTTCTAAAAGAATAACTCTAAAATAATTTATCTTCAATTATTCCATATTCTCTAATACACAAGTCAATACTTCGTTTAGTGTTTCAACTCTATTACTTAATGTGTCATAATATTATATTTATCGCATTCTTCCTTTATAAACTATCTTGATTACATTCACATTATAGCATCTATAAATATAATTTTCTAGTAATAGAATAAAAAAGAACCGATATTTCTATCAGTTCATACATGTTACCAATATGTTATTTTAATATTTTACAAGCCTTTAGGAACAAGTCTCAAAACATTGATATTACTAGCTTTGTTTCCTTTCAAGAACTGTTATGCACTCCACATGATAAGTATTTGGAAACATATCATAGGTATTAATCTCTTTAATCACATACACTTCTTTTAATAAATTGATATCTCTTGCAAGAGTAACTAAATCACATGACATGTAAATTATATTATTATAATTATTTTCCAGTAAATTACTTATTACTTTCTTATCTAATCCTTTTCTAGGAGGATCAACAATCACTGTATCATAATCATTATTAAATTCTATTTCTTCTACCTTACCTTGCTGAAAACAAATATTATCTACATTATTTAATTCTTTATTAATATTAGCATCTCTAATCGCATCCTCAACTACTTCAACACCTAAAACTGAAGCAACATAATCACTAACTAATAAACCTATCATACCAGTTCCACAATAAAGATCTAATACATGAGAAGCTTTAACCTCTTTAATACAATTAATTATTTTTTTTATTATTACATTAGTTACAGCTTTATTTACTTGGAAAAATGATTTAGGTGAAATAACAAACCTTTTATCAAAAATAACTTCTTCTAAAGCCTTTTCACCTTTGATACATGTTCCATTCAAGTATATAGAATCAGCATCAAAATACTTACTCAAAATAGAAGCATCTACATTACCAGTAAAATTAATCATAATTTTATTATTAACTGTTCGTATCATCACTTCTGATAAGTCTTTATTTGTTTTAATGAATTCTTTAACTAGCAAAATTACATCATTAATTTGTTTATCAACTAATAAACACTTATCAATTACCACTAACTCTTTACTACGATCTTTATAAAAACCTAACTTACTTCCTTCGATATGTAAAACAATCTTATTTCGGTAATATTCTGCATTACAACTAACAATACTTTCAATATCAACCTCAATCTTAGCAAACTTTTTCATAATATTTAAAGCCTTCATATTTTTATATTGATGTTGTTTATTGCTACTCATATGTCTTAATTGACATCCACCACACTCCAAATAATACGGGCAAAGACTATCTACTCTATCATTATTTTTTTTAATAAATTTAAAACTAGTAACTAAATTATATTTTTTGAATTCATTATATTCTAACACTACAATTTCTTCCCCAATTAAAGTATTACTTACAAAAGTAATTTTGTCATTTAAATAAATAATTCCTCTTCCAAAATCATCTAAACTTTCTACTATAAACTTCATAACCCACTTCCTAACTACTTATATTATACAACAAAAAAAGAAGCAATGCTTCTAAATAATATAACTTAACTTACTATTATCTACAATTTTTGTCAATTTATTATACTTCTTCTTTTTAAACACGACTCTCAAATCACTAATCAAGTAATAAACCTCACACATACCAATTAATAAAATAATAATTGGCCAAACATTGATTGTATTAATACTTCTTGTACTAATATATAAAACTATTAAACTCACAATTGAAACGATTGTAAAAACACCAAAGTTACACATAAATGAAGACCATCTCTTTTTCTTTACTAACTCCTTTTTACTAAGTGCCTTTTTAACTCTTAATAAACTATCTTTCCCCATAATTAAACTACTCACTTTATATTCCCCCTAAGAATGGACATATTATACCATAAAATCATAAAAAAAGCAAGTTTATTCTCACTAAATCACTCCATACTAATAATGGTGAGCTTATGGAAAAAGAAATAAATACTATTAAAAAACTATTTAGAAAAACCGAAGATGTTTTATATAAAGAAACAAAAGTAAACAACAGTACTTTCTATTTAATTTGGAACGAAGGATTAGTAAGTTCTGATTTTGTCAATGACTTTGTATTAAAAGGTTTAGCTAATGTTCCAAACAACATTAATTTATATGATTACTTTTTATATCGAATACCAAGTATTAGAGTGATACCCGTTAATAGTAATACTGAATTAATAAACTTAGTATACAATGCTTTTACTATTGTATACTTTGATAACAATAAAATATTAGCAATTGAAACTAGAATGCGTCTTGATCGTGGGATTCAAGCAAGTGATATGGAAGTTAATATTCAAGGACCAAAAGATTCATTCACTGAAAACATTATACTAAATTTAGGTCTTATTAGAAGAAGAATTAAATCAGAGCATTTAATTATGGAAAATTTAACAATAGGTAAAAGCTCTAAAACAAGAGTTGGACTAATGTATATGGATAATATTGTTAATAAAGAGCTACCAAGCAATGTTAAAAATAAATTATCAAGCATTGATATAGACGCCATAATAGATAGTGGCTACTTAAAACAAAACTTAGAAAGTAAACACCCTAATTTCTTTCCAACTATAATGACAACAGAAAAACCCGATAAAGTAGCTCAAGCACTTTTAGAAGGAAAAGTGACAATTATAACAGATACATCTCCTAATGCTTTAATACTCCCTACTTTCTTTGTCGATTATATACACACACCAGATGATTATTATCAAAAACCAATTAATACTAGCTTTATTAGAATTATAAGACTACTAGCCTTTTTTATTTCTTTGTTAATACCTGCGATCTATATAGCAATTACTACTCATAATCACGATGCCATCCCACTAGATATATTATTAAGTTTTATAAATCAAAGAAGTACTGTTCCTTTCCCTAGTATTATAGAAGCCCTACTTATGACACTATCATTTGAAATATTAAGAGAGAGTGATACAAGAATGCCATCATCAATGGGAACCGCTGTTTCTATTTTAGGTGGATTAGTTCTAGGAGATGCAGCAGTATCAGCAGGTATTATATCACCTATTATGATTATTGTTATAGCAATATCAGCAATAAGTGGTTTAGTATTTTCTTCTTATGAATTAAGTAGCGCACTACGATGGTGGAGAATAATTTTTATGTTTCTTGCAACCATTTTAGGGTTATACGGTATATTTATAGGCTTCATCTTCTTCATAGCTTCTCTAACTACTCTAACATCATTTAAAAAGGCCTATTTAGCACCAATAGCGCCTCTAATCAAAGAAGTACAAGATGATACAATTATCAAAAAAAGCAAAAGAAAAAGATTAACTAGAAATCCCTTATTAACAAAAAATATAACACGAGGTCACACTAAATGAAAAAAATATTAATTTTACTTATAACCACACTCCTATTAACATCCTGTAATAATTATCAAGAATTAAATGATCTAGGGATAGTTAATATTATTGGTATTGATAAAGAAGAAAATATTTACCATGTTACTATCAGTATCCTAACACCAAACCCAACATCAGATGACTATGATGATCAATATACAATATATGAAGCTACAGGAAAAACAATCACTGAATCCCTACAAAATATATATTTAAAAACAAATAAAATAATCAATCTCTCTCACATTAAAGTATTACTCTTAGAAGAAGAAGTAGCAAAAGAAGATATAACTTTCATTATTGATTATTTTTTAAGAAATACAGAGTCAAAAAACAACTTCCTACCTATTATAACCAAAGATTCAACAACTAATGAAGTTATTAATTTATTAGAAGAAAGCTACAAACTACCCGATATTATTAAAATGAACTCTAGTGAATATGGCATAATTTCGATAATTACTTTTGAAGACTTCGTTAAGGATTATTTAAATAATTACAAAGATACAGTATTACCAACTATTAAAATAGATGATGAAAAAATAGAAATAGAAAGCTATGCATATTTTCAAAACAAAGTATTTAAAGATTATCTTACAAAAGAAGACTCTAGTATATATAATTTATTAACCAATAATATAACTAATTTAAATTTATCTAATAATTGTCAAAACGGGTTTGTAGAAGCAACACTTAATCAAATACAAACCGATATAACAGTAAATAATAGTAACCTTACAATTAATATTACAAGCGACCTAAACATTGAAGAAAATACTTGTGATATAACACATCAACAAATAACCGCTTCTTTCAAAGACACTCTATCAAACAAAATAGATACTTTCTTTTTAAATATGAAAAATAATAACAGTGACTATTTAGGCATAAAAGATATGATTAGAAAAAATGATTATTTTTATTTTGAAAATAATGAAATGACTAACTATAATTACACTTTGGAGATAGAATTAACTATTATCGAAAATAACGAATTAAGAAAGGATAATACTAATGAAAAATAATAAAATTAGTCTTTTTCAATTATTTATTATTACTTTTTTTTTAACAAGAACATATCTATTAAGTAATTTTTATAATAATATTTTGCAAAATTCACCATTAGATATAATTATTAGTCTTATACTAACAATAATAATTGGAATTATTATTATAACTATATATACCATTCTATTAAAAAAACAGCCTCATGACATAATAACTATAATTGAAACAAAATTCCCGAAAATTTTCAATATAATTTTCAAAGTAATTTTAATGATTTTCATCATTGTTATAACAAGTACTATTCTAAAAGAATTCTCTCTGTACGTTAACAATAATTACTTAGAAAATTATTCCCCATATATAATAAGTATCACTATTTTAATATCTTCTTTTTATCTTATTAGAGGAAAAATAGAATCGATTTCTAGATTTAGTGAAATTATGTTTTATTTATTTAGTATTTTCTTTCTTCTAATTATTACAAATATTACTAACGGAGTAGATATTTCTAATTTTAAACCCTTAGTAATATTAAAAGATAACAATATACTTAATACTACTATATACATGTTAAGCAATCTATTAATTCCTTTATTTTTTCTAACAATGATTCCACTTAAAAAAATAAATACTACTAAACATTATACTAAAACTATTATCTTAGGTTATTCTCTTGCTTGTCTAACTATTCTATTAACTATTATTATGATAATAGGAAGCTTTGGACCAACACTAGCATCATACTATGAATATCCTGAAACTATTATATTAAAGAAAATAACTCTTTTTACAGTTTTCGATAGAATAGACTCCTTCTTAGCACTAACATGGTTAATAGATATAACCATCTCCCTTAGTATAATGCTATATACAATTAAGAGAATATTAAATAACTTATATAACCCCATAACTATACTACTAGTCACATTATTAGTAATAGTAATTAATATAAATATCATAAATATAATTACCTTATTAATTATAATATCATTCCTAACACTCATAGCTTTCCAATTAAATTTAACAAAAAAAAGTAGTAATTAACTACTTTTTATATTGTTTAGATTCCTTTAATAAATTTCTAGTATAATCCCCATAAATATCGATATTATCAGTAATACCTGTCCCAGCAACTAAATTTCTATAATCCTTTAACATTGCTATTTTAACTGTAGGAGAAACCTCTTTCTTTTCTAATTCTCCGTTTCTATCAATAATAAGCTGGGTTGGTATAACAACACCTTGATTATTAAAAAAATCGGCATAATTAATAGGTGCTATTATAGTTCTGACAACATGTTTTTGAATATCAATATCCGTCATTGGATTAGTATATGTTTTTTTTAATTGCTCACTCAACTCAAAATTAGTTGTATCCATATACTTATCTTCAACTAACCCAACCATATAATAAGGACAAATAACTTCATCACTTTGAAAATAAAATATTTTATTAACATAACCATCTTTTTTTGTATCATTACTTATATTATTATATATACTCTCATCAAAATTAATACAACCAAATTGACCGTCGAACAAACCAGTAAGCTTATTAAATATATCAGCTTTTATAGATAATTTATAATAATTTAACATTTTAGATGATTTTCTAACGTTAGCATCATATTCTAATATTTTATCCGATTTTTCTAGCAAAACACTTAAAAACTCAAATGCACTAATATATTTATCCTTATCCAAACCTAAAACATTCCTTCTGGCATTATCCCAAAAAGCAGTCATAAAATTTTTATGATTAATTCCTAAACAATGACACAAGTTAGCTGCTTTTATTTCAAATTCAATCTCTGAATTATCACTGCACGTAATACCAATTTTTGTATCCTTAAACAAACGATTATAATCATCAAATGCTTTTTTTGTTTTTTCTAAAGCTTCTTTTGCATAACTCAAACCTGGATATGAAATCCTATTAGTATATTGATCAGCACATCTCAACTCCATATAACTTATCATATAATCTCCCCCTTTTAAACAAGGCATATTATAACATGTTGAGTCAAAAAATACAATAGTTAATTACTTTTTATATAAAGAGTCTCACCTTCAACTAGTCTAATATAATAAAGATCACTTTTAGGGCAAAGAAATATCTCTTTCAAAGAAGAAGTTTCTTTCTCCCCTTCTTCTTGTTTTTCTTCTGAGTTCATAGGATTATAAACCTCTATCCAGTTTTCAGTTAAAGATGAAGCAATATAGCCAGTTATACCAGTATTTGTTTTGATTTTATACCATGTATAACTAGCATCTTCACTGCTATCAAGCACAGTATAAATATCACCAGCAGTAACTTTGCCTAAAATCAGCGATGATATTGACGCACTTTCTCTAATTCTAATATCGTCAACCAAAACACCTAGTTGCAAAACACTGGTGTTTTTTTCATTACTTTGAGAAATATAGGTACCAATCTTATTACCGATTGCATAGTCCCTTGGATTAACAAACGTATTGTTTTTTTTGACTTCAAAGTGAATATGAGTCCCATACGTAGGATCAGTCTTTGCTTTAGAAGAAGCAACAAGTCCTGTATTCCCTTGATACCCAACAACAGTATTACTATCAATAATATCGCCCACATTAACTAAAACTTCATCCATATGATAAGTTCCTAATGTATATAATTCTCCGTCAAAATAAGATTCAATTACAACACAATTACCACCTAATTCATCATTTTTAAATCTTACTTCTTTACCAGTTATCGAAATACAATTATAATAACTACCGTCTTTATAACGATATTGATTTGTAGTAAAATCATAATAATTAATACTATCCTCGTGTGATTTATACTTGTTAACTACTCTTGTTACTTTACCACTACCATAAAATTTAATTGGTGTCTTATGCCCTCCTGAATAATCCTCAGCTGTCTTATGTGTTACATAATCTTGAGATACATATCTCTCATTACCAAGAATTATCATAAATCGTCCCTCTTAATCTCATTATCAACACTAATATTTACTTTATTCACATTTGATGATGATGGAGTATAATTAATGATATTTTGCTTCTTTAAAGCCTCATATATACCAGGAGCGCCAACAAAACCAAAAACACTTACCCAAATACTTGAAAAAATATCTAAACTATAAAAAGACAAACTAAATGGTATTCCAACTATAAAAGCAAGAAAAAAATTAACAAACCAAATATGCCAAGATTCTGTAATAAAAACCAAAGTCTTTACTTTTTGTACCACAGCCATTAATATAATCGAATAAGTAATACTAATCATTAAAAGTGATATTAATTTATCTGATACTAAAATATCCATACTATTCCTCCTTATTGATATCTATAGTATGTTATGTTGTTTTTATGAACTTGTATAATAAAAAAAACTAGTTAAACTAGTTCTCTATGCATAAAATTAAGGTTGATAAATAACATTAGGTACTTCATTAAAAGGATTTTCTTGATAATATCCAAAAGCAGCAGAACTACTTTTACCAAGTATAATAACAGTTTCTAAATCAGGGTTATTAGTAAATATATTAGCACTAATATTATAAACTCTAGCAGGAATATAAACAGTGCCTGTTAAATAATTATTAGCAAAA
>CAYJHB010000013.1:0-20485 GCA_964370105.1 uncultured Muribaculaceae bacterium
GTACCATTTTTATTTAGAAAATTATTTAAAGTAGGTGGGATATTTGCCTATAAAAATATGTATCGAAATAAGAGCAAATTTAGAACTACTATTATATCGTTAATTGTATCTATCGCAACTTTTGTATCATTATCATATTATATTAATATAGCTTTTTATGCATCAGAGTCAATCTATGGTGATGCTAATTATAATATTTCATTCAGACTTGATAATGGTTGGGAAATTGAACCTAGTGAAACAATTGGAATATATGATGATATTGTTGAGTTAGATAATGTTAGTCGATATGACTATAGTCAAATAGTCGCTGGTTTTACTGATTTAAGCAATGTTAATACTGCTGTGAGTGATCAGTTTTCTGGAGAAAATTTATATATGAATATAGCTTTGATTTCAAATGATGAGTATACGAGATTACTTGTTAAAAATGATTTGAGAAAAGAAGATGTTAAGGATAAAGCTATTGTTGTAGATGCGGTTATTGGGACTAGTGATGGTAAAGAAAGTGATGTTTTAAGAGATGATCTTAAAGAAATAGACATTAATTTAAACAGTACTGATATTATGAATTTTGAATTACTGTATTTAGATAACATTGATATTATCAGTAGAGATGGTATTTGGTATAGTTCACCTACGTTGGTTTTATCTAGGGAATATTATAGTGAGTTATTTATAGATTCTTTTCCTAGTAGTTTATATGTTGATGCAGTTGATCCTTATCAATTACATATTGATGTTGATAACTATGGTGAAGCAAATGATAGAGAGTTTGATATTTATAATGTCGAGGAAATGAATCGTATTCAAAACAACATATTATTATTAATTTCTATTTTCTTATATGGATTTATTGCAGTTATAATTTTAATTGGACTAACTAATGTCTTTAATACAATAACAACTAATATGATGCTTAGAAGTAGAGAATTTGCTATTTTGAAATCAGTAGGGGTTTCGAATTCAGAACTTAAAAACATGGTTAGATTAGAGAGTTTATTATATGGATTAAAATCATTATTTTGGGGATTAGTTATTGGAATAGGACTTGCTTATCTTGTTTACTATATTCTTAACAATGATACTGACTTTAGATTAGTCGATAGTTTTGAATTACCAGTTACGGCAATTATCATTTCAATTATCTTTGTATTTTTAATAATATATTTAATTATGAGATTGTCTTTGGCAAAAATAAATAAACAAAATATAATTGAAACAATTAAAAATGAAAATATTTAAGAAACCGAAATGGTTTCTTTTGTTGTATAATAGAGAAGAGGTGGAATTCATGAAAAAAATCTTATTAGTTGAAGATAATGAATTTATTATAAAAGGACTTAAATATTTATTAGAAAAACAATATTTACTTGATATTGTTATGAATAAAAAAGATGCTTTAGAGAAAGTAAATAATATATATGATTTAATTATTCTTGATGTATCACTTCCTGATGGGAATGGTTTTGAAGTAGGTGAGCAATTTATTAATAAGCCAATCCTATTTTTAACAGCGCATGATTTAGAAGAAGATATTGTTAAGGGCTTATCAATTGGAGAAGATTATATCACAAAACCATTTCGAAATGCTGAGTTATTAGCTAGAATAGAGAAAATACTTAAGAGAACTGATTCGGATATAGTTTATTTTAAAGATTTGGTTATTGATAAAAATAAAAAACTTATCAATATGGGTAATATTAATTTGGAAGTAACACCACTTGAATATAATATTATTTTGTATTTATTTACTAACGCTGAAAAAATAGTAACAAGAGATAAAATACTTAGTATTATATGGGACGATAATAATAAGTTTGTAAATGATAATACTCTATCTGTTTATATTAAGAGAATTAGAGAAAAACTAAGTGGTAAATATATTAAAACAATTAAGGGTATTGGTTATATGGTGAGTGCTGATGAAGAAGTTTAAGCAAATATGTATAATAATTATTACGTTTTTGATAGTTAATAGTGCAGTTGTAAGTATTACTAATATTAATTATACTAATCAAGTTAAAAGTAATAATATTGTACTTTTAAATGTTATAAATGCTAGTGCTGAAAGACCTTTAACTGAAGATGAGGTTTTGGTGTTACTGGATGAAGAACTTGATAGTAATATATTCACTGCTTATGGTTATGATATTGATGAGTTGTTTATTAGTGATTTGATGAGAGAAGTGAATGATAGTAATATTATATTAAATTTAACTATTGTTAATATAGTTTTAATAATTATTTTTGTTAGTATATATACCTACTTGCATAAGCAGAAAAAAGCATATTTAAAAATAGTGGAGTATTTAAATAATGTTGATGATTATAATTATAAATTAGATTTAATTGATAATAAAGATAATGATTTATCGATGCTTAAGAATGAACTATATAAGATAACAGTTATGATGAGGGAGTACAATATAAAAGCTGTTAATGATAAAATTCAATTAAAAGATAATATGTTGAATATTTCTCATCAGTTGAAAACTCCTATTACTAGTATTTCAATTATGCTTGATAATATTATTGATGATAGGGAAATGGATGATTCTGTTAAATTAGGATTTATTAGTGATATTAAAGATCAAATTATTAATATGGAATTTCTTATTCTTAATCTTTTAAAATTGTCTAAGTTTGATGCTGGGGTAGTAGAGTTTTCTAAAGATAGTATTTCTGTTTATGAATTAGTTAATAATTCTTGTGATAAAGTTACTTCAATAGCTAAAGATAAAAAGATTGATGTTAAAGTTAGTGGTTCTAAGAAAGTTATGATTAATTGTGATACTAAGTGGCAAGAGGAAGCTTTAGCTAATATTATAAAAAATGGTATTGAACATAGTGATATAGGTGGTTTGATAGATATTTCTATTAGTGATAATAATTTTTACACTACTATTGTTATTAGTGATAATGGTTGTGGTATTGAGAAGAAGAAGCTTAATAAAATATTTAACCGTTTTTATAAAGATAAGAAAAGTGATAATAATAATATCGGAATTGGTCTTAATTTGGCTAAAACTATTATAAATAAAGATAATGGGACAATTGAAGTTGAATCTGTTTTAGGTGAAGGAACTAGTTTTATTATTAAATATTTCAAGTAATATATTTGTAAAATTTTAGTAAACTTTGCTTTTTTTTTGCTTTTTTTTAGGTGTTGTTTTTTGTCGTATTGTGTTATAATTGTATAGAGTAGGAGGATTGTAGATGATTGCTAAGATTAAGAAAATACCTAAAATTTATATTATATCAGTATTAGTCATACTTGTTGTGTTATTTTCTGTTGTTGCTACACCTACATTTTCTCGTTTAATTAATGGGATTTTTACTGATACAACTTTAGAGTGGAATGGGGATATTGCGAGTAGTTATGCTGGTGGTATTGGAACTGTTGAAGCTCCTTATGAAATAAGTACACCAAGTGAATTAGCATATTTTTCTAAGATGCTTGAAACTACTGATTATGATAATACTTATTTTGAACTTACTAATGATTTAATAATGAATAAAGGGGTTTTCTCTTATAATAATGATTTAGTTATTTATAATTATCAAGACAACCAATACTACTTAGAACCTTATACAAATAATTTATATAATGACGAGGCTTTTAGTCAATTAGTAGATATTTCGTTATATGATTTTAATTCTATTTCTAATTTCAAAGGACATTTAGATGGTAATTTTTATTCTATTTATGGGTTATATATTACTGATAAGGAAAAAGAACAGTTAGCACTTTTTGATATATTGGAAGGTCCTATTAGTGATGTTTTTATTGAACATATATTAGTTTATGGTTCTAATAATGTATCTGGATTAGCTACTAGCATTTTAGATACAACACTTGAAAATGTTTATGTATCTGGATTAGCTATTAGTAACAATTCTACTGTTAAGAGTGAAGAGATTGTAATTCAAGATATTAGTTATGAGGTACTTGAAGATACTTATAAAATTGATTTTAATAACGAAACTTTTAAAAATAAAAATATTACTTCTATTAAATTGGAAGGTAATTATGATTTGTTAGTTGAAGATAAAAATTTTTCATTAATGATTGATGGTAAAGAAATTTCTAAAGGAGATTTTTCTATTGATTTTGATGGCGATTTAACCAATGGAATTATTGTTAATAATAATACACTTATTGAAGATGTTGGTGTTGATACTGTAGTTGATGAAACTATTCCTAATAGTGAATCGCAAGTTGGGTCACCTGAAGATAATGATTTAAACTCAGAGGAAGTTGCTAATACTGTTAGTTTATCTGGTTTAAAAGTAACTATTGAATATACAGATACGATTGTTAGTGGTATAAGTGATAGTAGTAGTAATGTTAATTATACTAATATTGTTTCTAAAGTTGATTTATATGGACCTAATGGAGTAGGTTTTACTAATCAATTATTTGGTAGTAATATTATTAGTAATTCTTATAATCAAGGTGATATTAATACTTTAGCTAGTTCAATTGGACTTGTTAATAATATTAATGAGGATTCTACTGTTGAAATAAATAATTCGTATAATAGTGGGGGGCTTACTGCTAAGAATAAGGTAGGGCTAGTTAATAAATCTAATGGTATTGTTAATATTACTAATAGTTTTAATGCTAGTGAGGGTTCTTTTGTAGGAAGTATAAGTTATGATTTGATAACTATTACTAATAGTTATAATTATTTGATTGATGATAGTTATTTTACTAAGATTATTAAAGATAGTAATGTGTTTTATAGTAATGACTTTTTATCAATACTAGAATTTAATAAGTTTGAAGATGGTCCTGAAAATGTTTGGGTTTATAATACTGAAGATTATCCAACTTTGTATTATTTGGATCAATTGAATTTAGTGGAGATTAATATTACTAATAATTCTTGGGATAATTATAGTAATGATAGTACTAGTACTTATTATAATAATAATATTACGGCGATTGTTTCTAACGAAGCTCCAATATATAATTTGAAAGATGTTAAATACTATATTTCTAAGGATGGAGTAGTTCTTGATAAAACAAGTCTTATGAGTGTTGAATGGATTTCTTATGATGGTCCTTTAGCAATTGAAGAGGAAGGTAAATATATTGTTTATATTAAATTAGTTGATTATAGCGATAAGGAAAGAGTTATTAATACGGGTGTATTAAATATAGATAAAACTAGTCCAATTGCTGAGATTGCCCTTTCTGATAACATTTGGAATGCATATACTACTGATGTTAATAGATTAGCAGTAGATGAGAGTCAAACTATAACAATTAATTCATGGGATAATTCAGCTGGAATTAATTCTGTTTCTTATACAGTTACTAATGAGATTATGAGTGAAGAACAACTTGGTAATGCTAATTGGATTCCTTATGAAAACGGAATTAACATTGATCCTGAGGGTGAGAAAATAGTTTATGCTAGGGTTACTGATAATAGTTTAAATACAACTTATTTAAATACTAGCTTATTGTCTTTTGAAGGGTATGTAATGAATGAATTTACTGTTGGTCGTGTTGGACATGTTCCTACTGGATCTTCAATTATTATTACTGATACTTCTTCAATAGCGATGAATTTTACTTATTTATCTTCTAATATAGCATTAAGTGATTATGAGCACCGTGTTACTTCAACAATTAATTTACCACTTAATACGAAGCTTATCTTACAAGATAATATTAATAATAAACAGTATGAGTATGTTGTTACAGCAGCGGATGCTTTGAGCAAATCATATTCATTTACTAAGTTTAGAGAAATAGGTAGTCTTAATAATTATTATGTTCCTTCTAATTATGTTAATGGTGATGTAATAAATGAAAATTTTGATTTAATTATTGATTTTGGTACTGCAGATATTAATGCTAGTTATTATAATATTGGAATTACTTTAGAAGTAGTTGATTCTTCTGGAGTAGTTATTAGAAATACGATTGGTTCATCTATCAAGACATTTGATATGTATAATAATAGGGATGCTTCAGTTGTTACTATATCTTCGACACCTAGTGTTGATATTAAGTATAATGCTGAGAGTATTACACCTGTTAATATTAATACAAGAGTAGCTTATCGTACAGTGGGATCTAATATAATATGGGATTCAACACTTGAAGAACAAGATATTGTTCTAAAAATAAGAATTTTAGATTCTTTATATCAACCTGTTGATGTTGATGGAATTAAGTCTTTTGCTTTAGAAATTGATGGTGTTGAGTATTTTTCTGATAGAGATGGTGAGTTTATAATTGAACTTGATCAAGGTTTAGCTCAATTAGATAAAACACTTAATATTATTGCTTATGAATCAGATACTTTCTTAGCTGAAGGTGATTACTTTATAGAAATCGTAGGGTATGTGTCATTTAATAGATATTTAACTGATTTAAGCGATACAATGTTTATTCCACTTAATGTAAGTGCTAATAATATGCTTAGTAGCTATGAATTTGATGTTGAAATGACTGGTAATGTTGTTATTGATCGTGATAACGCTATTAGTGCATTTGATTTTGTAACATTGTTACATGGTCCTGATAATCCTAATTTAAAAGTAGCTTTTTATGAGAAGGCTTCATTTGATCCAATTGATCAAACTTATAACTTAGTAAATATTAATGATTATTTAACAACTCCTATTCCTGGAGATATCGGTGTAGTTAGAGCTACTATTACAAGAAACTTTGGTATTGTTTTTGATACTACTAAGTTAGCTCCTAATGGTTATAGATTAGTTATAGAAGCATATGATGGTGATCAAAAAATAGATGAGATTATTAAAAATATTGTTGTAAAATAAGAAAGGAGTCATTATGAAGGGTAGAATGATTTTATTAGGTATGTTGGCATGTCTTGCTGTATTGAGTGTTGGAATTACTTATTCTTTTTACTCTTCTGATGGACAACTTAGTGGAGAAGTTAGACTTGCTAACTTTGTATTTGAAACTGAGGAATTGACAGAAATTAGTTTTCCTTTAGGGGATTTATTACCAGGTAAAAGTGTTGTACATAATTTTTCGGTTACTAATGAAGTGGATGGAAAATTAAGTGAAGTAGCTATTGAATATGAAATTATTTTAAAGACGCAATTATTAATGCCGTTAACATACAAGCTTAGTGATGTTACTGATACTGAAACACTACTATTTACTTGTGATAATACAGTTGTTAGAGATGCTGATAATATAGTTGTTTGTAAGAGTAATCCTATTACAATACCTGAGGGGTCAGTTGATATCGATAATTTCAAATTAGAGATTATGTTTCCTGGTATTTATAGTGATGTAATGTATGCAGGCTTAGTTGATTATGTTGATGTGGAAATTAATAGTTGGCAAAAAACTAATTAAACTTATTTAGATCATTACTTTGTAATGGTCTTTTATGTTATACTTTTATTGGTGATGTATATGTCTAAATTATCTAATACTATTACGATGCTTACTTTACTTAATTCAGGTAGGAAATATAGTGTTAAAGAACTTGCTGATATATTAGAAGTGAGTGAGAGAATGATTAGAATTTATAAAGAGGACTTAGAGAAAAGTGGTATATATATAGATACTATTATGGGTCCTTATGGAGGTTATGTACTTAATCAATCTATTAGATTACCAGTTAGAAAGTTTAAGAGTAGTGATGTATTAGTTCTTGATAAATATATTGAATTAGAAGCTGATGAGGTTTTGAGAAATAAACTTATTATTTTACAAGATAAAGTTCGTGGTGTTTATATAGGTAGTAAGCTTGAAGAAAAAGAACTTGATTTAACAAATGAGACTCAGAAAAAATATAATATTTTGATGAGAGCTATTAAGGATAAGAGAAAAGTGTTTATAAGATATTATTCATTTAATAAAGGTGAGAATGATAGGGTTATTTGTCCTGTTGATTTGTTTTTGTTTTATGATGGTTGGTATTGTGCTGCTTTTTGTGAAGTTAAGCAAGATATAAGACATTTTGAGCTTAAAAGAATGATTAATTATAAATTATTAGATGATAAATATGAGTAGACGATATATTTCCTCTATAGATGTTATATTACATTTAGGAGGATTTTTTATATGGAAAAGAATATGCAAATTAATTTTGATTTATTAGAGGAAAGAGTACTTGATACATTAGAAATTAGTGATTTAGAATATATTAGGTATGAGCTTAGTAATATTAATAAACCTACTATTGTTAGTGGTGTAGGGGGATCTAGTGTTGTTAGTGAAATGATGATGAGAATACTTGATAGAAAGAATTATATTACTACTCTTAATGTAGAACCAAGAGATTTTAATTATAGGGGTATTAGGGATTTTGATAATGTTATTGCTTGTAGTTATGGAGGTTTTAACTTTGGAGTAGATACTGCTTTTAATAATAGTTTAAAGAAATATTTATTGTCTAGTAGAGAAAATACGGAGGTTACTTCTTTACAATATAAAAGTAGTTTTGATAAAGAGAAGAGTTTTATATCTTTAGGAGCTACTTTGATGCCTATTTCAGTTATTATGAATTATTATTTGGATGGAGATGATTCTATTATTAAGGACATTATTAACCCTAAAACAATTAATAATATTGAGTGTTTAGATTTAATTGAAATATTTAGTGGGTATGATACTAGTGTTGCGGCTAAGTATTTAGAGTCAACAATAGTTGAAGCAGGAATCGGCATTCCTGTTGTGCATGATAAATATTCTTATTGTCATGGTAGATCTACTATGATGAAGAATTATGATTCGACTGTTATATATTTAGATAGTGAAAGAGAATTAGATGAGGTTTTAATTGATGAAATAAGTGAGTTTCGAGATAATAATAATAAAATCGTACTAGAAGCTTCTTCTTTTATTGATCCGATTGTTAAGGATTTTGATATGTTAGTACAAAGTATGTATTTGACTAAGATGATGGCAGAGAATCAAAATAAAGATTTATCTGGAGTTGATTATTCACCAATGACTAGGAAAATATATAAGTTTAATAGTCAAATGTAGTTTGACAAAAGGCTTTAATAATAGTATATTAGTTATATAATAATAAAGGAGAATGTGAGTATGAAGAACATTAAATTTTTAGTAGGGATTTTTGGTATTTCTCTATTAGTGGTTGGTTGTAGTGAAGAAGTAGATATGAGTAAACTTAGTTGTAATTTAGAACATGATGTTAATGGATTAATGACTGAAACTATTATTGATATGGAATATGATGAGACTGGTAAAACTGCATTGAATGCAGTTGTAACTACTCATACTAATGTTAATGATCCTACTATGTTAGATAGTGAAATTGCTATTGGAGTAGCAACTTGTGAAAGATATGCTGATTCAGTTAATATTACTTGTGAGTCAACAGTAGATGGAAATATAGTAACAGTAGTTAAAACACTTGATGTAGATAATGCTAGTGATAATGACTTATTAGAAGTAGGAGTTACTAAAGATAATTATGATATTTTTAAAAGTAATTTACTTGATTTAACTTATACATGTGAATAAGTAGAAATACTTATTTTTTTGATTGTTATAATGAATATAAGGAGTAACATATGAAAGTAATTGAATATGATAAAAAATATGATTTAGGAATAATGAAGTTATTAACAGAATTACAAGAATATATTGTAACTGTGGATAAAGAAGATGTTGCACTTGTTACTGATGATTATCGTAATAAGTACTTTGAGAGAATATTAAGAGATGTGAAGAATAATCATGGTGCTTTATATTTAGCTGTTAAAGGCGATAAAGTATTAGGTTTAGTAGCGGGTGTTATTATTGATTATAATAGAAAAGATCATTATAATCTTATATGTCCTAGAAAAGGGAAAATTATTGAGGTTTTAATTACTAATGATGTTAGTTATAAGAATATAGGGAAAAATCTAATATTGGATATTGAACAGTATTTTATTGATTCAGAATGTGAATATATGGATGTTGAAGTTACCTATAATGAAAAGATGTTAGATTTTTATAGTAAGTTGGGATTTAGTAGTAGATCTGTTAATATGTGTAGGAGATTGGGGTAGTTAGTAATCTTAAAACAGTATTTTTAGTAAAATAAAAGAAAATAATTGTAATGATAGTTCTTTTTGTTATATACTTTATAGAGGGTGAGTTTTATGAGTAGAATTAAATTATATGTACCAAGATTAAAAGATTATTGGTATGAAGAAAAGATACTTAGTGATCCAGAAAGTATGAGTTATAATGCAGGGTGGAATGTTAATTATGATGGATATGATTATGAGACTGGCTGTATAGAATTTAAGAAAGATAGATGGAAAGATGATTTTGATAAAAGAAAGAAGAAAGATAAAGCATTTTTCTATATATTAAATAAAGATAGTAATGAGTTTATTGGTTATATTACATATTATTATAGTATGGGTAGTAATAGATATAATGTTTCATTAGTGATTGAAAGTATTCATAGAGGTCATGGTTATGCTAAGGATGCATTAGAGTTATTAATGAAGAAAGCTAAGAAAAAAGGTATAAAAGAGTTATATGATTCTTTTGAAGAAGGTAGAGCTGGTAGTAAGGTTTTTTATGAATTAGGTTTTGAAAAAATTAATACTTACAAAGAAAGAAGATTTAAAAAAGAAATAAATATAATAGAATTGAGGAAAAAATTATAAATGAAAAAGTTATTATTAGTATTAGTTAGTGTTTTATTTATTACAGGTTGTAATAGTAAAGAAGAGGAGATAAAAGAAGATATGTTAGATATTAATTATGAAGTTGAAAGTAATAGTGCTGAGTTAAATTATGAAACTAGTAATCCAGTAGTAGCAATGTATATAGAAGACTATGGAAGTGTAGTGATGGAGTTATATCCAGAGATTGCGCCTAATACAGTTAATAACTTTATATCGTTAGTTAATGATGGGTTTTATGATGATAATACTTTTCATAGAATGATAGAAGGTTTTGTATTACAAGGTGGAGATCCTAATGGAATGGGTACTGGTGGACCTGGGTATAGTATTAAGGGTGAATTTAGTGGTAATGGATTTGAAAATAACTTATTACATGAAAAGGGTATTATTTCAATGGCTAGATCAATGGATAATGATTCAGCAGGAAGCCAATTTTTCATTATGTTAGATGAGGCACCTCATTTAGATACACAGTATGCGGCATTTGGAAAAGTTATTGATGGTATGGAAACAGTAGAAAGAATTGAAAAAACAGAAAGAGTTTCAGATACTAATGGAACTTTAGTTACTAATTTGGTACTTAAAAAAGCATTAGTAGATTTGAATGATTTTACTCCTAGTGAAGTAATAAAAATAGAAGAGTAGAACTAGTGTTCTACTTTTTATTAACTTGTTGTCTTTTTTGTTATATGTTATAATTGATATACTATTAAGGAGATATTATGAAAATATTATTGTATACAGAAAATCTTAAAGCTTTTGCAAAGAGTGGACTTGGTAAAGCTATCCAACATCAAATGAGAGCACTTGAGAGTGTTGGAGTTGAATATACACTTAATCCTAAAGATGATTATGATATCATACATTTGAATTGGTATGGTCCTAAAAGTTACTCACTTGCTAAAAAGGCAAAGAAAAAAGGGAAAAAAGTAGTATATCATGCACATTCTACAGAAGAAGATTTTAAAGATGGCTTTATATTTTCAAAGAAATTAGCCCCTATTTTTAAAAAATGGTTGATTAAGAATTATAGTTTGGGTGATGTGATAGTTACGCCGACCCCTTATTCAAAGAGATTAATTGAAAATTATGGTATTAAAAAAGAAATATATGCAGTTAGTAATGGTATTGAGCTTGATTTATTTAAGCAAGATAAAAAAGCAGGATTAGAATTTAGAAAAGCCTATAATTATACTAAAGAAGATAAAGTTATTATTGGAATTGGTCTTTATATTGAAAGAAAAGGAATTGTTGACTTTGTTGAGCTTGCTAAGAAGTTGCCAGAGTATAAATTTATTTGGTTTGGTTATAGTCCTTTATCAGTAGCGACTGTACCAGTTAGGAATGCTGTTAATACAAAATTGCCTAATTTAGTATTTGCAGGTTATGTTGAACAACAAATGATTAAAAATGCTATGAATGGATGTGACCTTTATTTATTTCCTACTTTAGAAGAGACAGAGGGAATTCCAATTATTGAAGCTTGTGCATGTAAAACTAGTGCTTTAATTAGAGATATACCTATTTTTGAAGATTGGTTAGAAGATGGACTTAATGTTTATAAAGCTAAGGACGTTGATGAGTTTGAAGCTAAAATAAAGAAAATATTAACAGGAAAATTACCTTGTTTAGGTGATAAAAGTTATGATGTAGCAAAAGAGAGAGATATTAAAACTGTTGGTAAACAATTAAAAAGTATTTATGAAGAAGTTATGAAGATGTAACTTCTTTTATAATTATTAAATTTTAGAATAAACTAGTAATGGTGAAGAAGATGAAAAGAATTATTATTAGTGTTTTATTTATATTTGGAATTAGTTTTTTATATCATAGTGTTTATGATATATTTCCTAATTATCTAACAAGTTTATTTTTCCCTGTTAATGAAAGTGTTTGGGAACATAATAAAATGATATTTATGGCTTATATTACTTGGATGATAGTATTATTTGTTTTTAATCGTGGGGATGAAAAAAGTATTATATTTTCTACTTTAATTAGCAGTTTAATTAGTATTATCTTAACAACAACTATATTTATGCCTATTTATCTTTATGTGTTGAATTTAGAACATAATATATTTGTAACTTTAATTATATATTTATTTTCGATTGTCGTTGCTCAGATTATCGCAGAGATTATACTTAGAATGTCATATAATAAGAATAGAGAATTTGTTAGTTTACTTTTAATTGGTGTTACCTTAGTTATTTTTATTTATTTTACTTATTATCCTTTGAAGGTTGGTGTTATGTATGATTATAGTGAGAATGATTATGGTATTATGACTAGTGTAAATATTTGAAATGTTTATTTGTTTATTATTTATTTATAAGATATAATGATATTAGGGGGATGATTATGTCAATTAAAGAGAAAGAAGAAGAATGTGATAAGTTATTTAATAATATTCTTCATTTGAATAATAATATTAGTACATATGATGAGTTAATTAAAGATAATTATGCACAACACGAGGAAATTAAAAATAAAATGGATTTTAAACTGAACTTTAAAAGAAATATGTTAACTAATATTTCTTGGGTTTTAGGTTGTAGTTTATTAATGATACCTTCGCTTGCTATGGAAGTTAGTGCACTTATTCAATTACTTTTTGTACTTGGATTAGGATTAGTAGGATCAGCTAATGCTACTATAATTGTTAAAAATATTATTAAAAATAATAAATTAAAAAGTTTAGTTGAGTTGCAAGAAGAAGATGATTCATTGGAAGAAAGAAGATTAATACTTTTAACTTATAAAATTGATGATAGTAATAAAGTTGAACAATATAAAAAAGAAGAAAAGGAATGCCGTAGAGAATTAGATCAACTTTATAAAAAAGAGAAAGTTAATTTTGGATTTGAGGAACAGCTAATTAAATATGATATAGTTAGCGATAATAGTAGTAAAGTTTTTACTAAAGAAAAGAGGTAGTAGTAATGAGTAATAAAGTATTTTATGGATTGGGTTTAGTTATGTCATTTATACTTGGGTATTTTGTAATTGGAATGCTTGATAATGATGAAGGGAATGTTAGTAGTGAAACTTATGATTTTTCTGATAGTTCAATATATAATAGTATTTTAAATAATAAGGATACACTAGAAGATAAAGTTAGTATTTTAAATAATATGACTAATTCTAGATATGATGAGGCTACATTAGAGTCTTTTAAAGAGTATTTTACTAAGTATAATACTTATGTTAGTGAATTAGAAATTGTTAGTTATACAGGTGTAGAAACTTTTAGTGTTGAGGAAATTGAAGAAATTTTAGTTGATTTAGTGGTTGCTGATTATACGGCAACTGGTAAAATAGATATTTATTCAACTGCTATTAGTCATTATCCTAATAAAGATGAACTTATAGATATTTATGCTAATAAACAAGCAAGTTACTTGTATATTAATGATCCTGGTGTAGTTAGTATTTTAGTTGCTGAGCAGGTTAAATTTGTTAATAAAGATAACGATTTTCCTAATATATATATGCATTATATTTTAGGATGTTTAGATTTACAATTAGTGGAACATATCGAATTATTAAATATAATTATTAATTAATAAAAATATATATTTTGTCAATACTATTTATGAGGTGAAAAAATTGATGAAATATGTATTTTTTTCTTTTGCTATATTAGTAGTTAGTATTTTTTATATTTGTTTTGATAATTATAGTAATAGTATATATGTATTTGATGAGTTTGACTTAATACCTGACTACTATTATTTGGAATGTACTAAGGACTGTAATATTAAGAGTATTGCTGATAATTTTAAAGGGACTTCTGTTGACATAAAAGAGTTTTATCCGAAAAATAACTTAGTGGTTAATGATGAGACTGTTTTAACTAAATTAGAGAAGTTTTATTATGAAGATGTACAGTTAATAATCGATAAATATAAAAATATTTTATTAAAGTATGGATTTTATGATGATTATGATAAGGTTGATGTTTATGGAGTAGTGATAGGTGAGATTATGGTTTATGGTAGTAAGAATGATGTTGTTAATTTTACTTTAGAATTTGATAATTATAAATTGATTAATGAGTAATATTAGTGGTATAATTAATTAGTATTAGATGAGGTGTATTATGAGTAATAGTATTTTAGAGAAGTATGGTACTAACTATACTAATAATGATTATATAACTAATCCGGCTATTGGTAGGGACGAACAAATAAAAGAATTGATTCTTATATTACTTACTCCTGATAAATCGGCTATTCTTACAGGTAAACCTGGTATTGGTAAAACAGCTATTGTTGAGGGTCTTGCTTATTGTATTCAAAAGGGAGAAGTTCCTTTTGCTTTAGAAGGATATGAAGTTATTAGAGTTAATACTTCAGCTTTATTGGGAATTGATCCGGAAACTGGAGAAGCTAGAGTTCAAATGTTACTTAATGAAATTAAGGATAAGACAAAGTTAATATTGTTTATTGATGAAATTCATACTTTGATAGGTACTAAGGGTGAGAGTATGGATTTTGCTAATATGTTTAAGCCTGGACTTGATCGTGGGGATATTAAGGTTATTGGTGCTACTACTACAGATGAGTATGAGAGATATATTTTAAGAGATAAGGCTTTTGTTAGACGTTTTCAAAAAGTAGATGTATTAGAACCAACTAGGGAAGAAACAATTTTGATAATGATGGGAACGTTACCTAAAATAGAACATAAGACTGGTGCTAAACTTAAATATAGTACATATCAGCAGCAACTAATAATGTCTTTTATAGTTGATTTAACTAGTGAGTATAGAAGAATATATGAAATAGGATCAAGATATCCTGATATAGCACTTACAATGCTACAACAAGCGTTTTCATATGCAGTATTTGAAAATAAGAGAGAAGTTAATATTTTTCATGTTTATAAAGCAATTGAAAACACTAAGAATGTTTATATAGATGTTGTTAATAAAGAGTTGATTCGATTTAATGAAGTATTTAAAGAGTTAATTGAGATAGAAGAAGATAGACCATTAGATGTATTCTAATGGTTTTTTTGTTCACATTTATTTTTTTATGGTGTATACTAATAATAGAGTGATAGTAGAAAGGTAGTTTATTACTTGAGCGCCAGACCTTTAAGTAGGTGACGAGGTTAGTAGTTATCGAAAATTCGGCGGATGCTACTACGGCAAGAAGTGTCGTTAATTATATGGAAAAAGTAAAATCAAAATTATAACAAGCCATATATAACTATATTGTTTTCATCGTGGAGGTAAAAATGTGTGGAATAATAGGTTATGTTGGTAATAAACATAAAGTTAGTGATGTTTTAGTTAAAGGATTAAAAAGTTTAGAATATAGAGGATATGATTCCTCAGGAGTAGCTATTTGGAAAGATAGTGAATTCTTTTTAACTAAAACTGTTGGTAAAATAGTAAATTTAGAAAATAAATTAAATAGTAGTGATGTGTTAGATGGTAATATTGGTATTGCACATACTAGGTGGGCTACTCATGGTAAGCCAAGTGATATTAATTCTCATCCTCATAGAGTAGGAAATGTAACAATTGTACATAATGGTATTATTGAGAATTATTTAGAAATTAAAAATGAATTAATAGAGAAAGGAATTACTTTTAAATCAGAAACTGATACAGAAGTAGGGGCGGCATTACTTAGTTATTTATATAATAATGGTAATGATTGTTTAACTACTATTAAGTTGTTTATGGACAAAGTAATAGGTTCTTATGCTTTAGGAATTGTCTTTGATGATTGTAGTGATATTTTGTATGCTGTTAAGAAAGATAGTCCTTTGATAGTTGGATATGGTTGTGATGAGAATTTTATAGCATCTGATGTACCAGCAATTATTGATTATACGAAAGAATATAGTTTGTTAAAGGAAAAACATATTGCAGTTATTATGGATAATAATATTACTTTTTATAATGAATCTTTGAAGAAAGTAAAATTAGAAGTATTAACTGCTGGTTTTAATCAAGAAGAAATTAAAAAAGATGGATATGATCATTTTATGTTAAAAGAAATTATGGAACAAGATAAAATGGTTAAAAATTTACTTAGTATTTATTTGAATAACGGGAAAATCAAAATACCTGATTTATCAAAGTATGATAGTATTCATATAGTAGCATGTGGTTCAGCGTTATATGCAGGAATGATTGGTTCTTCGTTAATTGAAAAGTATGGTGATATACCTGTTACAGTGGAAGTTGCTAGTGAGTATCGTTATAAGAAGAATTTTTATACGGATAATACTTTAGTAATAGTTGTTTCTCAATCTGGGGAAACCGCAGATACTATTGCATCTCTTAGAAAAGTAAAAGAGTTAGGAATTGATACTTTAGCAATTGTTAATATCCAGGGGTCAACTATTGCAAGAGAAGCAGATATGGTTTTGTATATTTATGCAGGTATAGAAATAGCAGTAGCTACTACTAAAGCTTATTTATTACAGGTTGTTGTGTTTACTTTGATAGCATTATCAATGAGTAAAGATAAAAACTTTTTTATGGATGCTTATAAAACAATTGATCATAAAATTAGAAATATATTAGATAAGAGAGAGTCTTATTTTGAACTTGCTAATTATTTGTATCAAAAGAATGATGTGTTTTTCTTGGGTAGAGGTATTGATTATGCGATGACTTTAGAAGGTAGTTTAAAATTAAAAGAAATTTCTTATATTCATAGTGAAGCTTATCAATCAGGTGAATTAAAACATGGTACTATTTCATTAATTGAAGAAGGGACTCCTGTGATTGCTATTATGACTGATAGCGATTTAGTAGAAAAACAAATTAGTAATATTAAAGAAGTTAAAGCAAGAGGTGCTTTTGTAATATTAATTACAACAGAGGAGTTGGATAGTGAGTTTGATTGTTGTGATAAAAAGATTGTAATAGAGAATAGTAATGATTTACTTAATAGTGTTTTAGTTGTTCCTGTGTTACAACTTATTTCTTATCAAACAGCTAAGAATAAGGGATGTGACATTGATCAACCTAAGAACTTAGCTAAGTCAGTTACAGTGGAGTAAGTATGTATGATAATATAATTTTTGAAAATGAGGAGTTAATATTTGATAACTATGAATTTAATAATTGTAAGTTTGTCTTTAATGGATTAGAAAAAACTTTGTTAGATAATTGTACTTTTAATAATTGTGAATTTACTAATGTTAACTTTATACAGTGTGGAATACATAGTTGTACTTTTAATGAGTGTAATTTGGTTGGTATTAACTTATCTAATTGTTTAGTACAAAAGTGTAATTTTAGTAATAATAAAATGAGTTATAGTAGATTTTTAGAAACTAAGTTAAAGGATATTTCTTTTAAGGGAAATGATTTGTTAAGTTTAGAGTTAAATCTTGTTAAATTTGATAAAGTTATATTTGATGATAATAATTTGAGTGAAGCTATTGTTATTAAGAGTAAATTGAAAGGTATTGATTTTACTAATAATAGTATTTTGGGATTGGATGTTTCAATGGATGATTTGAAGGGTTCTAAGATTAGATATGATCAAGCTGTTGACTATATGATTAACAGAGGAATTAAGGTTGAATAAAAAAAGTGAAGAAAATTCTTCACTTTTATCTTGGTTGTTTTTTATTTAGCATTTCTTGATAATATTCAAATAGTTCTTTGAATCTTTGGTAGTGTACTATTTCTCTTTGTCTTAACCATACTAGGGGACCAATAACATCTGGATCTTTTGCTAGGTCTAATAAATGTTCATATGTTGCTCTGGCTTTTTGTTCAGCAGCCATATTTTCTGATAAATCAGCTAGTGGATCTCCAGTTGTGGCAAATGTACTAGCAGAGAAGGGAACACCTGAAGCATCAGTTGGGAAAGGGGCATAACCGTGTTCAGCGTAATTTCCACTTAATCCAGCCATCTCTAATTCTTGTAGACTGGCTCCTTTTATTAATTGGTAATACATTGTTGAAATCATTTCGACATGGGATAATTCTTCTGTTCCAATGTCGGTTAGTAAGGCTTGTCCTTTTTCGTCTGGCATTGTGTAGCGTTGATTTAAATATCTGATAGCTGCACCTAGTTCTCCAGTTGGTCCTCCATATTGAGTTAGAAGGCACTTTGCCATTGATAAGTCTTTGTTTTTGATGTTGACAGGATATTGCATTTTCTTTTCGTAGGAAAACATTTTATAGGCCTCCTTTCCAAGGAAATGGTTTAATTACCCAGTTCCATGGTGTAGTGTTTAAATTGTTACTTGTTAATGTAAGTGGTCCATAAGTTTGTTCATATATTTTTAGTAATTGATTAGCTCTTTGGCAATATTCATTGTATTTTTTGATCATTTCTATATCATTAGGGAAATTATCTAAGTATAGACAAATATCGTGAGCTGCGAATTGATAAGCAGAATAGTCTAGTAAAATTTGTTCTTCTTCAGTTCTAGGAATTAGTTGTTGTGGTCTAAAATTTTTATATCCAGAATATAGTGATGGAAACATATTGCCTAGTTGATAACCTTCCATTGGTTTATATAAGGTTTCAGTTGCCATAGGCATTTCTATGTTGTTTTGATTATAGTTTGAATATCCATAATTGTTCATAAATTACCTCCAATATAATCTATGATATAGACCTAAAAATGAATAGGTAAGTGCCTATTTGTAAAAAAGACTTGTCAAAAGTAAAATTATTTGATAAAATATAGTTGTTATTTGGCGGTATTGGTGAAGTGGTTAACACGCTAGTTTGTGGCACTAGTATTCGTGAGTTCGATTCTCATATATCGCCCCATAATGATAATAAAAGTTGATAGATTTAATTTCTATCAACTTTTTTTGTGAATTTATTTTATGTACCCTAATTCTTTAAATAATTTTACAGATGGTGGTACTATATCATAATCACTAAGATTGTTCATTTCTATAAAGTCTAGTTTTTCTATATTATTATCTTTTATTTCTAGTTCTCCTGAAACAAATTCACATATTGAATTAAGATAAATAAATTGCGTTAATACTCCATCGTGATCTTCTTTAATTTCTGTGTCCCACGATATATTTTCTATTACCTTTACTATTATATTTGTTTGATTGTATATCATTTCTTTTAATGCATCATTTGGATTTATTCCATCTTCAACTATTCCACCAAAACTGTACCATGTTTCTTTATAAGGTTTTGACCCATCAGGTTTTTTTCTCATTAAAATTTTGTTATCTTTTTTAACTACTCCTATATTTAATACTTTTATTTGCATTTTATTATTTTTCTCCTTTTTCGATTTTTAATATCTCATGTTTATTATTACAATTAAATATATATGAAATATTATTGTTTTTCATTTCTAACATAAAGTTTTCGTCTAAAAGTTTTATTATTGACATTTTATTATTTTTATTTATTAATTTATCTATTTTAATCCATGAACTCTCGTTATCTTCATTAAATTCTAAATTTCCACTGAATTTACTTGCAAATACTATATTAAAAATAAATATCATATCTTCATATTCAACTTTTAGAATTCCTTTTGAAGATAAGTTTTCTATTGTAATGCCTGTTTCTTCTTTTACTTCTCTGATTGCTGTATCGAAAATTGTTTCATTTTTTTCTATTTTTCCACCTGGCAAATCATAATATCCATTATTTTTGGAATTAGTATATTTAATACATAAAATTTGTTCATCTTTAATACAGAATACTCTTACAGCGTTTCTAATTTTTTTCATAAAATAATCACCTGTATGTATTATATCATCTATTCATTTATTATTAAAGCATGATATAATATTAATATTAATATTAATATTAAAGAGGGATTTACTATGATTGATTTTAAAAATGCT
>CAYJHB010000014.1:0-13383 GCA_964370105.1 uncultured Muribaculaceae bacterium
CGAGGTTTAAATCTCGCAGGATTTTAAGTCCTGTGCGTCTACCTGTTCCGCCACTCAGGCACAAATAATGGTGACCCGCTGGAGATTCGAACTCCAGACCCTTTGATTAAAAGTCAAATGCTCTACCAACTGAGCTAGCGGATCGTTAAAATAAAATATAATGGCTGCCTCGGTTAGATTCGAACTAACGCATGTCAGAGTCAAAGTCTGATGCCTTACCGCTTGGCTACGAGGCAAAACAGTATGGTGGAGAGAGATGGATTTGAACCATCGAACCCTAAGGAACAGATTTACAGTCTGCCGCGTTTGGCCACTTCGCTATCCCTCCATAAAAAATGGTGCCGAAAACAGGACTTGAACCCGTAACCTACTGATTACAAATCAGTTGCTCTACCAATTGAGCTATTTCGGCATCATGGTGGGCGATGTAGGACTCGAACCTACGACCCCCTGCTTGTAAGGCAGGTGCTCTAACCAACTGAGCTAATCGCCCGAAATTTCTTGATGACTTAATTAATATACCAACTTATTTTAATTTTGTCAACATTTATTGCGTTAATTTTAAATTATTTTATCAAAATATCACTTTCCTTTTGTGAAACCCACAATGGTAATTGTCTCTGCAAATCCTCAAACCCCGTTGATGTTTCTATGATTTTATACCTATTCACTTTCATTTTCTTATACTCTATGTCTTTAATTGACAATTTCAATTGATTATTTTGATCATCTACTTCTAAAACTTTAACTCTAATAGTCTCCCCTAAATGTACATAATCAGCAATATTTTTAACATAATCACTAGAAATTTCCGAAATATGAATTAAACCCGTGTAATATTCATCAAAAGAAAGAAAAATACCATATTTTTCAATGCCAGTCACACAACCCACAATTACCTCATTCACAGTATATTTATTCATAAAATCACATCACTTCTAAACAAGTATACCACAATTATCAATGATTTTCAAATAAATTAACTACCATATAACATCCAATAATTAGAAGGGAAAAACTTGAAATTTTCAACATTCATAATTAGATACTTAAAATTACATTCAAAATTTTTTATTGCACTATTAGGAACTTCACACCTAAAATTAACATTTTCTGTATTTAAATAGAAATTTAAAAAAGAAGATGGAAATAAAATCCTGGCAACCATTAATCTGATTTCAATTTCAGAAAATAGACTCAGGTCAATATCAACAACAAGATTCACAAAATCATTATGATTTATTGTTATAACATGTTGAAAAAAGTGAGAAACATCTCGAATTCTAAAATCAATTGAAATATTTAACGGATTAAAAAAAGAAACAAAAAAATCATGAAAATCTATTTTTTTGTGAGTATAGGAAAGTTCAAGTTTATTGTAATTATTACTTAATACAATATCGTTCATATATGAAACTGCATTTTCTGCAAGACCGATAAAGTACATCGCAAATTCGAAATCAACAAACTTCTTTTTTTCTGAAAAATCAATACTCTTCTCTACTTCATCAATCTTTTTCGCCCACAAAACACTCCACTCATTTTTAGAAAACTGCAAATATGATTTTTTTTTAAATATTATATTTGCTTGCTTTGACCATTTTGATATAATATCAAAAATTCTCACTTCTTTATATATATTTTTTTCTATTTCTTCATTCTTACAAAAAGACTTTACTACAACATATTTTTGCCTATCATAAACAAAATATAAACCATATATGTTAGGAACTATAGTCATTATGTCAATATTTTCACTAGTCATTTGAATGTTAATATCATAAAGTTTTTTCAAATCATCTATACTATCATCATACAAAAAAACATAATAATCTATCCCCTTATCACTAACTTTATAATAATCATTTTTAGATACAACTTTATCAATTTGAAATCCATAATAATAATATAATACTTTATTCATAGTCATCCTCTATAATAAATATATGTTCAAAAAAAACATTTATACAATTATCAAATCAATATTTAGTAGACAATGAAAATTCAAGACTAATAGTCTCATTTAAATTAATAAAAGTATTGGCTAAAATATTTTGATTAGTCACATATCCTGTACCATTAATAATACACTCTAACTCCATAAAAGAACAAAAAGTTTTAACATCTTTTAATGAAAAATCACTAAAATCAGGAATAATTATATTTGAAGAATTAGTCATTAAATAAATTTTATCATCACCATTAATTTGTGTGCCTTGAGATGGAAATTGATTTATAACTTTTGTTCCATCCCCTAAAATTACTATATTTTCATTTTCTGAAGCTAAATCCCTCAATTCATCAATACTAAAGGAATTTACATAAGACTCCATAATTATAGTTTCAGATTTCCCAACAGAATCATTATAGTCATTTCCATAATACTTATTAATATTTTCAATTACATTAGTAACAGCTGTAGAAACTGCTTTTTGATTTGCATTAGTTGGTCTTTTTGCAGAAGCATAAATTATTATTTCAGGATCATCCTTAGGATACATACCAGCAAATGATACAATTACTTCATCAGTACCACTTAGATAACCGCTCCCATTTTCACTCGCAATTTGTGCAGTACCAGTTTTACCAATTATATCAAAACCATCTATTTTATATAAAACACCCGTGCTACCATCAACATGAATATTATCATACATCAATTGCTTTATTTTTTCAGTAGTATCCTGGCTAGCAACTTTTTCTATTTCTTGTCTTTCACCCTCAAAAACGATTTCATTAGTATTAGGGTCAACTATTTTATCAATAATATATGGTTCCAGCAACATTCCATTGTTTGAAATCGAAGTCAACGCTTGTATATTTTGGATTGGAGTAGTTAACACACCTTGTCCAAATGCAGCGTTATAAATTTCTGTTTCGTAAAAAAAGTCAATACTCCCCGCTGCTTCATTAGGTAAAGCAACACCTGTTGGTGAGCCGAAACCTAATTTTCTATAATAATCATATAATATATCACCAGACATATATTCATTCACAAGGTTAATAGTAGCGACATTACTAGAATATAAAAAACCCTGATTATATGATATATAACCCCATCCTTTCTTATTCCAATCGCTTATTATAGTGCCATCTAAAGTTTCATACTGACCAGATAGATAAGTTTGACTTCCTTCATATAAACCTGTTTCCATAGCTGCCATATAAGAATAAATTTTCATAGTAGAACCAGGTTCATACGGTAAAGCCGTATTATAATCCAAATAATTGGTAATATCTCTAATATTAGGATCAAAAGACGGTGCAGAACCACTTGCCAAAATCTCTCCTGTTTTCGCATCAGCAACCATCATAGTCATCCATTCATAACCATAGTTATCAAACGAATCAATCAAAGCCTGTTCCACAAAAAATTGTATGTTGCTATCAATAGTCAAATAAACATCTTTCCCATAAACAGGGTCAACTTGTGTAATAGGCGTTCCAGAAATATGATATCCATTCAAATCTTTTTGATATGTAATATACCCGTTTTGTCCTTCTAAAATATCGTTATACTCTTTTTCTATTCCCATTTCTCCAATAATTTTATCTTCTACTATTCCATCTTCATTTTCTACAGATGTATTTTTAGAATATCCAACAGTATAGGAAGCAAAAGTTCCATTAGGGTAATACCTTTTTTGAGTCTCAATAAAATCAAGACCAGGTAAATTCAAATTTTCAATAGTTTCTTTTTCTAATTCTGTTAAATTTTTCCCATATAAACCAAACTCAGTTTGATAAACATTTTCTTTCATCAAAAGATTAAGTATATCCTCAACCGGCATTCCAAGTATAGGCGATAGTTCTGTAGCAGTTAACTGTTTATCAACAACATGATAATAACCATTAAGTCCCTCACTACGCGATTCTGAAAGATAAGCTATTAATGTATAAGAAGATACATTTTGTGCAAGAACTTCGCCATTAGAGGTATAGATGGTACCACGAGATGCAGTAATTATGTCAGTTCGTGTTGTTCTTTGTGAAGCTATAAATGACAAATCATGACCATCAATATTATCACTAAAGATCAATTGTGCTGTTCTAAAAATAATTGCAACAAAAAAAACAAACGTAAACAATATGAATAAATTACTAATTTTTACATTATTTCTAGCTCTCTTTTTCATATAATCTCCATTTGCACTTTTAACTTTATTCAATAACTTTAATACTATCATTATTATAACTAAGACCTTGCTCTTTTGCAACCTCTTGAATTTTTTCTAATGATGCAAGTTCATTAATAATCATTGTCAAACTTTCATTCACTTTCGTTTGTTCTACTATATCGTTTTTCGCTTTTTCTACTTCAAAATTAGCTTGTGATAAAACCGACTTTGAAAACACAATAGTAATAGGACTAGATAATAACAACAAAATAGCAAACGCATACAACAATCTTTCAAATTTTGACATTTTTAAACGTTTCTTCACTTTTCTCATATTATTTCCTCCTTTATTTTATTTTTTCAATAATTCTCAACTTAGCACTTCTAGATCTAGGATTATTATACAATTCATCATCAGTAGGCAAAATAACTTTAGTATTAATTAATTTAAAACTAGGTAGCATACTTTGATTTACATTTGGAATACCTTTAACTAATGGATCTTCCTTTGTCAAATCTTTGAATATATTCTTAATTATTCTATCTTCTAATGAGTGAAAAGTAATAACTGCCACTCTACCACCTACTGTTAATAAAGAAACAGCTTGCGTTATACTATCATTTAATATATTTAATTCGTTATTCACTTCTATTCTAATAGCTTGGAAAATTTGTTTAGCTGGATGTTTGTCTATTCTAAACTTAAGTGGAACTGCACTCTTAATAATTTCTACCAATTCAAATGTTGTTTCAATAGGTTTAACTTCACGTGCAATTACAATCATCTTTGCAATATTATTAGCAAATTTAGATTCACCATATTTAGCAAATATTCTACTTAGTTCCTGTTTTGAATATTCATTAACAACTTCATAAGCAGACAATGCTTGTTCTTGATTCATTCTCATATCAAGTTTTGCATCTTGATGATAACTAAAACCACGTTCTGCATTGTCAAGTTGAGGACTCGATACCCCCAAATCAAACAAAACAGCATCTACATTTGCCACGCCAAGTTTTTTTAACTCAGTATTCATAGAAACAAAGTTATTTTTTATAATAGTAAAATTATTTGCAATGTTAGATAATTTAATTTGACTAGCCTCAATAGCTTTTTTATCTTGATCAAATGCATATAAATGTCCATTTTTAATAATTTTCAGTATTTCACTACTATGCCCTGCATAACCTAATGTAGCATCTACTGCAATACTATTATCAGATAAATTTAGTGCATCAATACACTCTTTTAACAAAACACTTACATGCATACCTAACCACCTATAAATCTATACTTTCTGTAAATAAACTTTCTGCGATATCAGACATTTGATCACTATTAGTATCAATGAAACATCTCCACTCATCTAAACTCCAAATTTCTAACCTATCTGCAACACCAACAATTACACAATCTTTTTTTATATTTGCATAACTAACTAAAGTGGAAGTCAAATTTACTCTTCCCTGTTTGTCAACTCCAAAAACAGTAGCACCTGACAAAAAAAATCTCATAAAATTTCTTGCGTTTTTTTGTGTAAAAGATAATTTTTGTAATTTATCAATTATTTGTTCCCATTTATCTTTAGGATAAACAAACAAACAATTTTCAATTCCTCTAGTAACGATAAATTCTGCTCCTAAACCATCCCGTAGCTTAGAAGGAATAATCAAACGTCCTTTTTCATCAATCGAATGATGAAATTCTCCCATGAACACATTATCGCCCCACTTTTCACCACATACTACCACTTACACATAAATAATACTACATTTACAACATTTTGTAAACACTAAAACACACTGTATATGTAAATTATTGACAAAAAAAGAACTAACTATGAATTAGTTCTTTTATAATGTTTTTCTTTAATATCTTTTTTTATTATATCTAAAAATTCTTCTTTTTTAACTGTAGTAGTTTCTTTTTCACCATATAATCTATAACTAACTGTATTATCTTTTTCTTCTTGTTCGCCTAAAATTAAAGTGTAAGGAACTTTCATTGTTTGTGTTTCTCTCAATCTATAACCAAGTTTCTCATTACGTTTATCAACTTCAACTCTCAAATCATTCTCTTCTAAAAACTCACCAATACTATCTGCATAAGTTGAATGATATTCAGAAGAAACCGGGATCACAACAACTTGCGTTGGTGCCAACCATGTAGGAAAAGCTCCTGCAAAATGTTCCAACATAAGTACAAAAAACCTTTCATATGAACCAAGGATTGCTCTATGCACCATAACAGGATTAGCTTTTTGTCCTTTTTCGTCAATATATGTCAAATCAAAACGTTTTGGTGTAGCAAAGTCAAGTTGAACTGTTGGAATTTGAATTTCTCTCCCCATCGCATCAGTAAACATAAAATCAAGTTTCGGACCATAAAGAGCTGCTTCACCCTCACATCTTTTAGCATTTAACCCTAGCTCATCAGATACCTCTTGCAACATAGCTTCGCAGATTTCCCAATCTTCCTGACTACCAATATATTTTTCATGATGTGCATCGTCTCTAACTGATAAAGATACCCAATGATTTTCCCATAAACCAACTGATTTATACAAATCTCTAATAATATTGCACATATTAATAACTTCTTGCTTCACTTGATCAACACGGCAGAATGAATGTCCATCTTCAACAGTAATTGCATAAACTCTACTCATACCACTAACCGCGCCTTGTAGCTCAGCACGATACTGTTTATCAGATTCCATATATCTAATAGGTAAATCTCTATATGATCTTATTTTAGAAGCATATATTTGAGTATGATGTGGGCATTGAACCGGTTTTAAAACAAATTCATGTCCTTTAGGTGATTGTACTCTAAACAATTCATCATTAAATTTAGCAGCATGCCCTGATGTTTCAAACAAAGAAATACTTGCTAAAGAAGGACAGCTAACTTTTTGAAAACCATATTTCTTACATACACGTTCTACTTCTTTTTGCAACTCATCTTTAATTATTACACCTCTTGGAGTATATAATGGTAACCCAGGACCAACAAATTCAGAATTACAAAACAAATCTAATTCTCTTCCTAATTTTCTGTGATCTCTTTTTTTTGCTTCCTCTAAGAAAGTTAATCTTTCATTCAATTCCTCTTCTGTTTCAAAACACACACCATAAATTCTTTGCAACATTTTGTTTTTTACATCCGCTTTATAATACGCACCAGAAACTTTTAATAATTTATAATGCTTTATAATTTTGACAGTATCAACATGTGGCCCTCTACATAAATCAGTAAAATCACCTTGAGAATAACAAGTAATAACGTTATTAGTATCATCCATATTATTGATTAAATCAATTTTATAACTATCATCGGAAAACAATTCTAAAGCTTCACTTTTAGTTAGTTCTTTTCGAATAATTTTTTTACCATCTTTTGATATCTTTTTCATTTCTTTTTCAATCAAAGGTAAATCATCTTCTTTTATTACATCATCACCTAAATCAACATCATAATAAAATCCTTCTTCAATAACAGGGCCAACCCAAAATTTAGCATTAGGATATAAATTCTTAATAGCATTAGCCATAAGATGTGCACACGAATGATTTAATACACTTAATTTTTCATTTTCTTTAATATTTAACATTTTATTTCCTCCTAAAAAAACTCCAATTATACTTACATATAATTGGAGTGCAAAGCACGGTACCATCCTCTTTTTAACTTAATTTTTGATAACGCAATAAACTTGCGGAAAACAATTACAGTTTCAACTAAAAGGTAGTAAGTATATATATATTTAATCTGTTTTCACCACACACAGACTCTCTAAATAAATACAATGTATACTCTCGTCCTTCTTCAATGTCTTTTATAAAAATATGATACACTTATTTTTTTCGTTTGTCAACGCCTTGTCCTAAACTCAAAACAAATTGTTTATTCAGTTTGATTTGATTATTCAAAATATCTTTTACTGCCTTAACTTCTGCTTCTAAAAAAATTAGTTCTCTATCAGAGACCGTATTAAAAATAGCAATATTAAAACAATGGTTATTAATCACATCAGCAAACCGCCTAATAGGACTTGTTATATGACAATATTCTTTTTCTCCTGTCCCAAGACCATCATGAGCACCGTCCAATTCATATGTAGCTGATGGTGTAATTTGTCGAAGTAAATTTTCTAATTTTAAACACTGTTCAACATCCAACGCACTTTGGTTGCCATTTAATTTATCTTTTTCCATTCGCAACTTAGTTAGCAATCGTGAAATCTCTTTTTTTTCAACTGTTTCAATTTTATGCGACCTATAAAGAAATGGAATTTGCTTGTTCTTAGCTAATTTTGCAGCATTAGAATTAGTTAATAGCATTAATTTCATTATCATTAATTCAGCATCAGTTGGAACACTTTTATTTCTCTCAAGTGTTTTACCGTGAATATAATTAGTTGTCTTATTACCAAATTGTATTTTAGAAGACAAATCAGATAATTGATAACAAACTGAATCAAACAAATAATCTTCACTACCTTTTTTTAATGATTTATTTACATCTCCATAAGATGTCTTACATGAATTATTAATTACCATTTTCTTACAATAAAATTTCTCAATCCCATTAGAACTAATTTCAAAAAAGTAAGAATTTGTTAACTTGTCACTATTAGGCAATAAGGACATAAGATTATTAGAAAATACTATCGGATACATAGGTATAATAGTGTTGTTTAAATAAATAGTTTCCGCCTTATACTTAGCTAAATTAGTAAAGTAAGAATTATATGGCAAGTAGGCTAAAGGATCACTAATATGAACTCCTAATAACTTATTACCATTAGATAACTCCTCAATAGACAGACAATCATCAACATCTAATGTATCAACTGAATCAATTGATAAAATATAATTATTATACTTTTCCCTAACTTCTGTTTGATATTTTAAATTATTAAGTGCTATTTCCCTAGCACGCAATAAAAGTCGATATTCCTGCTGATCCTCCCGTACTAAATCATTTGTAAGCATAATACCATAATATTTAGCATTATCAATGAAGGTTTTCTTCTTTTTAGGATTCTTTAAGATTAATTCTAATTCTCTCAACCATTCTATCCTAGCTATGTTAAGTTGATAATTATCACTAGGCAACTCATCCAAACAACAATACATTTTTTCTCTTATATTATTAAACACTTCATCATCAACTCTAAACTGTGGAGCAAGCATCAAAGTTTTAATCAATTCAGAATAATAAACTAATTGATTACGATTTTCAGGATTGCACATCACTTCCTCTAAAAATCGCTTAGTACTTATTTCAAAAATAGTTTTCTTTTTTTTATTAACTGTATTAACTACATTAGGCCAACGCTTGAAAATTTCCTTTAAAAAATCAATAGATTTAATATCAAAAGCAATATATTTTATGAATTTATACAAATTATCATTATATTTAGTTTTTAAATTATAAGTAAACGAGATATCAAAAGCGTCAAGTCTTTCACTAAAATCATACAATAACAACTCAATTTGTTCACTAACAATACTATCGTTAGTTTTTCTCTTAATTAAAATTTCAGTTCTTATTTTTAAATTTTTAATATATTCATGAACAAAATTCCCAATTGGTTCCAAATCACTACTTGAATATCCTTTTAAATAATCAAATATTCTCAACACTTTATAACTATTGCTAGAATAATTAAAAGCATTCATATATTGGCACAACCAGTTAAGCATACTTTTAACAATTTCTAATTCATCATTTTCCATAAGAATATTTTTAATTTCATCCATTGAATAAATTTGATTAGCAAAGATTATTTTCCTTAAATTTCGATTATAATAAACATTAGATAATTTATTCATATAATTAACACTATCCCCTTCTATTATCGCTTACAAGTTCTAATTGATCAGTAACATTTCTAATTCGTTCAATTATTCTTCTAGCTTTCAATTTATCTACAGTATTATTAGAAACGGATAAATGTTTCTCAAGTTGTTCCATAGTTAAATTAGAAGTGAAAAAAGTAGGTAATTTTTCATCCATTCTATATTGCAAAATAGGACCAAGAACTTCATCCCTACCCCACGCTGTAACATTTTCAGCCCCAATATCGTCGAGTAAAAGTAAAGGTGTTGATTTAACAGTATAAAATATTTCTTTATAATTATCCTGAAAAGATTCTTTTAAAGTACGTAATAATTCTGGATAGTAAACAATAACACTATTTATTTCTTTTTTTGACAACTCATTAAACAAAGCAGAAATCATATAAGTCTTACCACTTCCAAAAGAACCACTTAAATAAAGTCCTTTTACGTTTTCTTTAGCCATATACTTTTTTACAAAACTTTGAAAAAATTTGACGATGTCAGTTCTCTTACGATCTTCAACAAAAATATTGCTAAAAGAGGCATTTTTCACTTCTTTAGGCATATCCATAAAAGTAATGTTTTTTGCGTATTTCAAACTTTCATTTGTTTTAATTTCATAATTACATGCAGCATAAGAAAAAACTATTCCTTTGCTATCAGGAGATGGAGTATAACAATATCCTCTAATTCTATTTTTGCATTCGTGTAAACTATTACACTTTTCACAATTTAATTTTTCATTAAAACAATCCTTTAAGGAAGAGGTATATTTAATCATTACTTCTTCCTTTATCCCAAGGTCATAAGCATAAGTAGAAAATAAGGGATCTGAACAAGCATCCATAAAAGCTCTTTTCAATTCCATTGTATGTTCTTTCATGTCCACTATTTCACTAAGTCGTTTCATTTAATCACCTTCTTTCTTTAATTTTATCATAGTTAGAATTAAATAAAAAGTAAAATACCTAATATTTTAACAGTTAATATACTAAAATTAATTAGTAAAAGAAATTGCATTTTTAATGAAATTATATTTGATACTCCCATCTTCACTGGTACTATAAATATCTATATTCATCTGTTCTAACCTATTAACAACAACTGGGTGTGGATGATTAAAATTGTTATCTAAACCTACACTAATAAAAACTACTTGTGGGTTTATCGTTTCTAAAAAAACTTTTGAAGTGCTAGTATTACTTCCATGATGACCAATCTTTACCATATCTACTTTTTGAAAATCAGTCACAGAAATTAGCCTGTGCTCTGTCTCAATAGAAGCATCACCCATTAATAAAATATTTCGTTTATTAAATTCAAAATACACAATAATACTACTATCATTTTCATCATCCATATCAAAACTATAAATATCAAATATAACTTCATTTATGGAAAACGATTGTTTGCCTGATACTTTATGATACTCTATTTCTTTATTATTTAAAACATCAATAATAGATAATTCTAAATCATTATAATCATTGCTGTTAAACAAAACTAAACTAACAGGAAAATTATTAATTAAAGAAATAGCTTCACCAGCATGATCATAATCACCATGAGTTAGTATTAATATATCAATTTTTTTTATTCCCATTGATTTAAAATAAGGAATAATCTCACTTGTCGATATTGAATAATTACCATTAAAAGAACCACCCGTATCAATTAAAATATTCTTATTATCAAAATGAATATGTATACAATCCCCTTGACCGACATCTAAAAAATGAATATAAAAATCATTATTCATATTAGTAAAAACAGAATAAAAGAAAATCACTACCAAGTAAAGAAAACAAAAGAACATCTTTTTCTTTTTTATAAAAACAATAGAAACATAACTCATTAAAGTGAAAAAAATAAATCCTATGATAGTTGGTTTAGCTAAAACAATAGTTAAAAATTCAAACCCACTACAAAAAAGAGAAATTTGTTCCAATACTATTATTAGTATATAGTATATATAATCAACAAAAGGAAAAATCAAATCAATAAAGGTTAAAGGGAAAAGAATAGTTGAAACAAAAGGAACAAAAAACAAATTATGTACAATACTTAGTAAATTAATTTGATAAAAATTATACATTAAAATAGGTATACTACAAATAAAACTAATTAAACTAATAACTAATAGCTTTTTCCAAAACACTTGTATTTCGATTAAATAGTCACTTACATATAACAAAGAAAAACTAATAAAAAAAGAAAATTGAAAGCCCACATCAAATATATATAATGGATTAATTAATAAGACAATAGCCAATACAATCCAAAACAAATTAATGTTTTTTACGTGAAGAAAAAATAATTTATTTAAAGAAAAAAATAAAAAAAACAAAACACTTCTTATTACAGAAGCCGATACGATTAACAAAAACATATAAAATAATAAAAAAGAAAACACTATTAAATACCTTAATACTTCTTTAGAACAAAATTTACTAAAAATATTCAACAAAAAAGTACTAATAAGACCTATATGCATCCCAGATATTGCAAATAAATGACTAATTCCATTTGTTTGATAACTAGATAAAACGTCTTTATCAATTCCACTCTTATCACCCAATAAAAACATTTTCAAATAAACACCATTCATCATTCCATCAATAGATTTCGAAATATATTCTTTAAAAGAATAAAGAAAATTACTATTTTGAGATACAATACTAATTGTCTCAACTTCAACATAAGCATTTATCCCTCGAATACGTTGGTACAAGTTATAATTAAACGTATTAGGAATTGTATTATTACTATATAATTTTAAAGTTCCAGTTATATTAACTACATCACCTAAACTAAGCTCTGTATCTGAATATGTGTAAAACATTATATCATTTATAACAAAAGAAACTCCACCCTCTGAGTAATCGATTTGTTCTATAAAACCAGTAAATTTGCTTGTGTTTAAAGACACTGCATCATAAGTATTTAATCTATATGCAGTTATACAAATTGTTAAAAAAAGAATAATATAATACAAATAATTACACAGTAATATTTTCCTTAATACTATCAAAAATACTTTCTCCTATACCAGGTACATTCATTAAATCATCTATTACAACAAACAATCCAAATTCTTCTCTATAATTAACTATATCTTCTGCTTTTGATTGACCAATACCACTTAATGTCATCAACTCATTAACTCCTGCTAAGTTAATATTGACAATCCCGTTAGAAACATCGTCGTCCAAATCTATACATGCATCATTACCTAACTCATCATTACTATTACTACAGTATTCTTTTTTTATTTCCTCATTAGTCTTAGTATCTACATAATTAATTATTTCTTCACTGGAATATATAATTATTACCATTTCATCATACACTCTTTTACTTAAATTAATTAATGAAGTATCTGCTATATTAGTTAAACCTCCTGCCAAATTAATTG